>JARUHP010000009.1 GCA_030005635.1 Deltaproteobacteria bacterium IMCC39146 | reverse complement strand
AATCAGGGACATTAACCATTACCGATGCCGACACCAGCGATACCGCTGCCTTCGATCCTTTGGCCACCGTCTTAAAATCGACGACGCACACCGGTCCTCTGGGAACCTTGGATATCGACGCAGCAGGAAACTGGGATTACCTTGTCGCTAATGCCGACGTTCAGTTTGTGGGTGCTAGCGAGAGCGTTGTTGAGATCTACACCGTTAAGGCCACAGACGGCACCGTTCATGACATCACCATCACCATTAACGGTGCTGACGATCTTTCCGAGATCAGCGTCAACGTTGGAGCTGGCGACAGCGATAGCGAAGCGGTGACCGAAGATGTGGCGGTCAATCTGGGGAACCTGGAGCAATCAGGGACATTAACCATTACCGATGTCGACACCAGCGATACCGCTGCCTTCGATCCTTTGGCCACCGTCTTAAAATCGACGACGCACACCGGTCCTCTGGGAACCTTGGATATCGACGCAGCAGGAAACTGGGATTACCTTGTCGCTAATGCCGACGTTCAGTTTGTGGGTGCTAGCGAGAGCGTTGTTGAGATCTACACCGTTAAGGCCACAGACGGCACCGTTCATGACATCACCATCACCATTAACGGTGCGAATGACTTTCCGACAGATATTTCTTTATCTTCAAGTGATGTCGATGAAAACTCTCCTGCGGGCACATTCATTGGTAACCTTTCCGCTGAAGATGTAGATTCAAGTGATACATTTACTTATGCATTAATTGACGATGGTATAGCCAGCGATTCAGATGTTGATAATGGACTGGTAAAGATCGTTGACAACAAACTTCAAGTTGATGGCGCCATTGATTGGGAAACGAACGAAACCCTTGAAATCCTTGTCAGGGCTACGGATTCTGCTGGTGAGATTTATACCGAAGCGATGACAGTGACTGTCAACGATGTCGATGATACACCTCCCACAGTTTTGACCCTGACCGATACGGACGATCTTATTACCGGTGCGAATGTTGGAGGAACATACAGCGTCACGATTACCTTTGATGAGCCGATGAACAACGCTATTGATCCGACTTTGACTTTCAGTCTCAGTTCAGATGTTTCTGACCAAATTGATATTTTAACAACTCTTCAGTTATCTGCTAGTAGTGGGTGGAGCAACGGTAATCAGACATATACGGCGGTCTACAATGTTCTTGATGATAATGTCGACCTTGACAATCTTTTCGTGATTGTTAGTGGTGGCTTTGATGATGCGACGCCGGTCAACAATGAGCAGGACCCGTATACCGCGGCCGTATTCAGCATCGATACCGCCGCACCGGTCAAGCCGTCGGTGGACCTTGTTGACAGTTCAGACTCTGGTAACTCAATAGTTGATAATTATACGAATGTTCCAACACCGACGGTTCATATCAGTTTTGTTGGTTCCGGAGTGACGGCACCTGAGATAGGAGACACGGTTACACTTTATTTTGGTGGCGGTAGCGTAAAGAGTGTGGTCCTGAATGCCACTGATATTGGCAATGGTTATGTCGATGTAACTATCGACTCAGACCTTGTCGCCAATAATTCTGAAGTGACGGATGACTTTACGGCGACCATTACGGATATGGCAGGAAATGTCAGTGATGAATCTGATGCCCTGAAAGTCACCATAGACAGGCTGGTGATTGATCCGACGCTGGCAATTGCGCTTAATGTCAACGGGGACGTTACAGGTGCCCTTGATGTTACTGCGGAGATTGATGCCCTTGTTGAATACGATCATCCCGTCGAGGGATGGACAGATATTGAAAGTAGTGCATATCCACTGACGTTTGCCGATGACGCGCTCAACACAATTTATGTGCGACAAACCGATCAGGCCGGAAACACGAGTAGCAACACCAACTACTTCGAATTTTACAACACTTCCGGAGATTATAGTGGTGGTGCGACGGATGAAATCATAGTTGGCGGGTCTGGCGTCAATGTCCTTAGTGGTAATGCCGGGAGTGATACGCTTTATGGTAGTGGTGGCGATGACAAATTAATCGGCGGTGCGGGTACGGATGTACTATACGGCGGATCAGGCGACGACACAGCCAGCTATGTTGGAGCTGGTTCCGGTGTCACCGTTTCCCTTGCAAATGCCGCTGCTCAAGACACTATTGGTGATGGGATAGACACGCTTTCTTCTATTGAGAACCTGAACGGGTCAAGCTATGACGATACGTTAAGCGGTAATGCCGTTGCAAACACATTTGATGGTGGTGCGCTGGAAACGAACGAAGTGAATGGCGATACAGTCAGCTACGCAAGTGCTGGTGGTGGAATCACTGCATCATTGACCGCTGGAGGGACAGGTGGTGAAGCATTAGGAGATAGCTATGTCAGAATTGAAAACCTGACTGGTTCATCATACGATGACACCTTGAGCGGTGACAGCAATAACAATATTTTTGATGGTGGGGAAGGAAGCGAAACTGACGGTGATACGGTCAGCTATGCGAATGCCCTCTCAAGTGTCACTGTCTCTCTCGCAACTGGCGCAGAACAAGATACTGGTGGGGCAGGGACCGATACGCTTAACTTTATTGAAAACCTGGTCGGTTCTGCATTCGCCGACACCCTGACAGGTGACGGAGAGGCGAACACCTTGAGTGGTGGAGATTTGAATGACAGTCTCACGGGTGGTGCCGGTACGGATACTCTCTACGGAGAGGCCGGAGATGACACTCTCCACGGGGGGGCAGATGATGATGCCCTCTATGGCGGTGCAGACTCCAACTTCCTTTACGGTGATGGCGGCAGTGACACCTTTTACGGTGGTAGCGGCATCGATACATTTTATGGTGACGATGGTAGTGCACCTAATGATGTTGAAATAGATACGGTCAGTTATGCGAATTCTACCGGAAACATTATCACCTCACTTGCCATTGGTGGCACTGCTGGTGATGCCAATGGGGACAGTTACTCAGATATCGAAAACCTGATTGGTGGTTCCGGTGACGATATGCTGTCTGGAGACGCTGATGACAATGTTCTCGATGGTGGCGGAAACACTGCTGTTGGCGATACCGTTAGCTATGCTGCTGATAGCTCGGGAGTCGATGCATATTTAACGTCCAATACTGCAAGTGGTGTCGATATTGGTACCGATACTTTTGTTGGGATCGAAAACTTGATCGGTGGTTCTAATGATGATTACCTTTACGGCGATGGTAATAATAATATTCTTACCGGCGGTCTCGGGGATGACTTCTTGAGAGGCAACGGGGGTAACGACACCATCTATGCCAACGAGGGCGTGGATACGGCAAGAGGTGACGCAGGTAACGATACAATTTATGTGTCAGTAGATAGTCTGCCAAGCATTGTTGTTGCGGGCTCCGGTTCTGATACTTTAGTTCTGCAGGACTTAGTGGATTCCGGTAGCTATAATATGGCGAATCTTGCGGCAAGATCGATATCCGTTGAAAAACTAGATATTACAGACAAAAATGATGATGGAACAAGCAATGATCTTGCTACAAATCTCACTATTTCCGTTGATGATATTCTGAATATGACCGACCTTGGTTCGTTGACGGTCTTGGCAAACAATGGTGATAAATTTATTCTTTCTGGCAGCGATTCATTTGCTACTGGTAGCTTCAATGAGAGTACTGATAGCACTTTTACAATTACAGACGGTACATCGACAGCAACTGTTGCGTGGGACTTTGTTTGAAATTAGTTGGAACATGTTCCCTTGCTCAAGGTGTGTTGAGTGACACTGTAGTTTTGACAGCCTTTCCTTATTAAAGAGATCCTGTAATGAGTGAGATTTCTCCTTCCGCCTTAGAGGGTGTCCCTTCCGGAAAACTTGACCGGCAGACAGCTCTGACCGCAGCTACTGAATTATGTGGTCTTGATCACGTTGCTGCTGAACAGTTGCGAAAAGGATTTCTTCGTCTCGTCTCGTCTGGTGATTGGCCTGTCGAAATCCCACGGCTTGAACGATTGGGGCTTGTAGCACGGCACTTTTCTGGGACGTTGCGCGGCGCTCTAGATGTCCCCGGTGAGCTTGTATTGCTACGCGATACAGAAAACAGTTTCAGGTTGCTGTGTCGCATGGAGCAGCGTTGGCAGTACCTCTCCGAAGAAGGTACGCCGCTGGAAGATGCTGTGGTGCTTGATGCTGAGGATACTGTTGAAGCCGTTGTGATGAGTATGCCACTGAGTAGCAATAAATCGGGTGGTTTTGCTTCATTGACAGCATTGTGGCCGGAGCTGCGTGCGGCTTGGGCAGAAGTCGGTATGGCGAGCCTCTACATCAACGCCGGCCAGTTGTTGCTGCCAGTTTTTGCTCTGCTGATTTATGACAAGATTGCCCAGAATGGTTTGTTTGAGACGCTTTGGGCGTTGGTGTTCGGCATGGCACTCTACCTTGTCACCGATGTCGGAATGCGTCTGGTGCGTAGTTGGGCGACGGAGCGTATCAGTGTCGACCAGACGCTACGTAGTGATGAAAAACTCTGGTCAGAATTGGTTGCCCAGGTTGATCTTCCCCCAGGCGGGTTTCCTCGTTTTTTGTCTAATTACCGTGATCTGACCCAATCACGCGATTTTGTCTCATCTACCTACCTGCTCTCGATTGCAGATATCCCCTTTATTGCTCTTTATCTCGGAGTTATAGGTTTCATCTCCTGGCCGTTGATGATTGCCGCCATGGTTCTTGCCTTGATATTTTCGGGTGCCGGGTTTGTTTTGTATGCCCGCCAAAAAAGGCTATCCAATGAAGCTGAGCAGCAAAACACCCACAAGCTGACATTTATGGGGGAAGCCCTTGGGACGCTTGATGTCGTTCGAACCAGCCCAGGCTCCGGAGCCTTTCTGCGCAGTTGGCGTGAACTTGCGGAACAGACGACAAGCATCGATACAAAAAAACGTTTGGCAGTCCATCATATGGGAATGCTTTCCACAATACTGCAGACCGTGACTACGGTTGTTATTTTGAGCACAGGTGTTTATCTGATTCATGCACAACTATTAAGTATTGGTCAGCTCATTGCTTGTAACATCCTGGCTGGCCGCTCCATGGCAATGGTTGCTTCTTTGTTTGCTGTAGTTGGGAAATGGCAGGACTTTAAGCGTGCCGCTACCAGAATGGCAGCCAGTCTGGAAGTGGTTGGTGATCGGGAATGCACCCCTCGTCCGAGTATTGATGGTAATATCTCAGTCCTTGGAATTGGTAAACACTATGAGGGTCGCCCGCCAGCACTTGAGTCTGTCTCTTTTTCAATCTCACCTGGGGCGCGGATTGCCTTGATGGGTCGACCGGGGGCCGGTAAATCAACTTTATTGCAATGCCTTGGTGGTCTTTGTCGACCAGATACAGGTCACATTCTTATTGATGGCTTGGATTTAGAAGATATCTCGCGTTTTGATCGGGTTAAATGGTTGGCATATAAGGCCCAGGACCCCGCTGTGTTTGCCGGAACACTGGAGGATAACTTAAGAATTGCCGGATGTACGGATAGTGATAGGTTCTCGGAAGCGATCTGGGCCTCTGGCCTTGAAAGTGAATTCAAAAGCGGGCGAATGTCTTTGGGGATGCAATTAGCTGAACGCGGCAATAATCTCTCCGGCGGTCAACGTCAGAAGGTGGCGCTGGCGCGTGTTTTTGCCCAGCCGAGCCGCATCCTGCTTCTGGACGAGCCGACCCTTGGGCTGGATCCGGAAAGTGAACGGATGCTGGCCGAACGTCTGCCGAAGCTTATGAACAGTTCCGACGTGCTTATTATGACCACACACAGCCCGATCATGCTCGCAACCGTTCAGCGTATTATTGCCCTCGATGGTGGCCGTGTGGTTGCGGATGGCCCGCGCGAAAAGCTTTTGAAAATTTCATAGATCCTTCTTTCCCCGGCATGAACAGGGGGTTGCATTGAAGTCTCCGGATCTACCCTCTTCGCTATCTATAAGTTGATCAGTTTTATGATCTGCTCCGGCTTGAGCAGCTTTCCCTGAGAAACCAGTTGACCGTTGATGGCCAGACCGGGTGTCGTCATGCAACCAAAGGTCATGATCTCGTTCAGGTCTGTAATCTTTTCAACCTCTACTGCTTCGCCAAGAGTCTCTGCTGCTTCTTTGGCGTTGTCTGCCAGGTTGTTACATTTGCTGCAGCCGGTACCGAGAATCTGAATTTTCAACATCGCTCTTCTCCTTAAGTTTGTTTTAACCTTTTTCAATCAGGAACAAAGCCGTAGATCAATCCTGAAATTGTCGCCATAACAATCACCAGCAGAACAAAAACGGCTGTTTTCTTGGTTCCCATCACCGAACGTATCACCAGCATGTTCGGCAGGCTTAAGGCTGGTCCTGCCAGAAGTAGGGCCAGCGCCGGTCCCTTGCCCATGCCTGCGCCGATCAGACCTTGCAGGATCGGCACTTCCGTCAAAGTGGCAAAGTACATGAAGGCCCCGACCACAGAGGCGAACAGGTTGGCCCACAGCGAGTTGCCACCAACTAGGTCAGCTATCCAGTTTGACGGGATCAATCCCTCCTGATTAGGGCGACCGAGCAGTGCTCCGGCGATCAGCACTCCCCAGAGCAGCAGAGGCAGAATCTTCTTGGCAAAATCCCAGCTGGTTTCGAACCATTCCTGCATTTCTCCGTCGTTCTCATTTGACGTAGAGGTCAGAACCGAAAGAGCGATGGTTGCTGCGACAAAAGACAGGGCGGGGTGTTCTGGGAAAATGAAGGCCAGGGCTACTGCAGGTAACACTGCAATCAGCATCCGCCATTTTTTGACTTTGAAGAAAACGACCAGAATCGCTGCCAATGCCAATGCGAAGCCTCCAGTGATAGGCCACTTCGTAGCATAAATAGTGTGCCAGAGGCCTGTTGGCTCCGTGGGACGGCCCCAGTTGGCAAAGACCAGAATGCCGACCATGCTGGCAAAGAAGAGGGCGTTTTGCCAGAGGGGGCGTGTGACTTCTGGCTCCGGCATGGCTCCTGCTGCCGCGACCTTTTCCAGCTCCTCTTTGCGAAAGAAGAAGTGCATGAGGATGCCTATAACGATTGAAAAAGTAACAGCACCTAAAGCTCGCGCGACACCCATCTGCGGGCCGAGAACCGAAGCGGTCAGCACAATCGCCAGGATGTTGATGGCAGGCCCGGCATAGAGAAAAGCGCTGGCAGGGCCGAGCCCAGCACCCATACGATAGATGCCGGCGAAGAGAGGCAGGATGGTGCATGAGCAAACAGCCAGGATTCCACCGGAGACCGAAGCGACGCTATAAGCGAGGACTTTGTTTGCTTTTGGGCCAAGGTATTTCATGACCGCGGCTTGGCTGACAAACACACCGACTGCACCGGCAATAAAGAAGGCCGGCACCAGGCAGAGCAAAACATGCTCCTGCGCATACCACTTGACCAGATGGAGAGACTCCCACAGGGCATTCTCTACCCTCTGGGATCGCTGTAACCAGTCAACCGGGAGATAGTAACAGGCGACAAAACCCGCAATGATCATCGCCAGGGGTTTCCATTCGTTTTTCCAGTTCATGCTTTTTACCTTAGTTAGGTCGTTTGGCAGAAACCTTAAGCCGATGTCAGACACGCAACCTGTGCCCTGGCTTGTTCCGATAAGACTGACTCTACACAATCAAAAAAATTGAGAATGCACGGCACCCGCAGTTGGTAGAAAACCTGGTTGCCGCGTTTATCGTCGATAACGATCCCCGCTTGCTTAAGGACCGAAAGATGCTTGGAAACAGTTGAGATGTCAGCTCCGATCATCTCTGTCAGATCGCAGACACAACGTTCACCCTGCTCCAGTTCTTCGAGAATAAACAGCCTGCTTGGATGAGCCATTGCCTTGAGAACTTTTGCACGGGCTTCGAGTACTATTTTGCGCTTTTGATACATGTTGCCTCCTTGATCTATTTGGCATTATGGCCAAACAGACAAGCGTTGACAAGGATAAACTTTATCTAATGCAATTGTTTGTTTGAAAGGGAGAGTCTCGAGGGGGGGGGGATGAATTGTTTAGAAAAAAAGCGCCTGGAAATCAGGCGCTGTAAAATATTTGGCGGGAGTAGATGGGAATCGAACCCACCAGGGAGGGGATGCCTCCCCCATCGGTTTTGAAGACCGAGCGCGCCACCAGGCAACGAACTACTCCCGTATTTTAAAGTCTTATGATATTGCCAGCACCTTCCAGAGCATTGATCAGTTCCAGCATATTGGAAACCCTGCCGACGGCCAAGGTTTCTTTCACATTGAAAAATTCCAGGCACAGGCCACAAGAAGCAATGTCGACTCCGCGGTTTGCCAGTTCTACCAGGGGCTCGATCACGTCTGAGCTTCCAACCGTAAGCTTGACGCCGTTGTTGACGAAGTAAATGGCGTCGGGCGAGGTGTCTGACTCGATCAGGGTGAAGATGAAGTTTTTCATCAGGATCTGACCGAGTTTGGAGTCACCACGGCCCATTTCGTCAGACGCAATAAAGATGACTGTCGGTCCGGGTTTGGCTGCGCCGACAATGGCTTTTTCAGGTGCCACGCCAGGAGTCAGGCTGATCTCAAAGGTCGCTTCAACTTGATTGACGCTCGATGTGTAACCGAGGCTCTTTGCCAGCCGTGTGACGTTATCCCTGGAGACATCTTCATCAACCAGTACCTTGAGAACACTGGCAGGTTGTGCCAACATCAGCTTGCGGGTCTGTACGACCGGTTGAGGGCATTGCTGCCCGCGACAATCAAGTGTTTCCATGGAGCCTCCTTGCAAAGCGAAATCATAATAATTGGATTGTGTAATATTGACAAGGGCATTTAAAGTTTTCTCACGATAAATTATTGCATTCTTCCTGTTAGGGTCAAGTCCGCTTGACTCATCATGAAGCCGCCTTTAAACTCACGGACATCTTTTGACAGAGTGATTCATCTTATGAGAAGTAGCACGCGTAAAATTCAGGTCGGTTCAGTGGCGGTAGGCCGCGACGCGCCGGTTTCGGTGCAGTCGATGTGTAACACGGATACCCGGGATGTGGCGGCGACTTCTGCACAGGTTGAAGCTCTGGCTGCGGCTGGATGTGAAATCGTGCGTTGTGCTGTTCCTGATGAGGCCGCTGCAGAAGCTCTTGCTCCAATCTGCAAGCAAAGCCGTATCCCCATGATTGCCGATATCCATTTCGATTATCGATTGGCTCTGATGTCGCTGGAAGCGGGGGTGGATGGCTTGCGCTTGAATCCGGGAAATATAGGCGAGCGCTGGAAGGTCGAAGAAGTCGTTAAAGCCTGTACCGATCGATCGGTGCCGATTCGTATCGGTGTGAACGCCGGCTCCCTTGAGAAAGAATTGCTTGAGAAGCACGGCCATCCAACTGCCGAAGCGATGGTGGAGAGTGCTCTTGGTCATATTCGTATCCTGGAAGGGCTGAATTACCAGGAGATCAAAGTCAGCCTTAAGTCCTCTGACGTGCGTCGTACCGTTGCTGCCTACCGTCTGCTCTCTGCACAGGTCGATTATCCGCTGCATATTGGCGTGACTGAAGCCGGTACCACCTGGAGCGGCACGATCAAGAGCGCTGTGGGCCTCGGCGCCCTGCTTTACGATGGGATCGGCGATACTTTACGGGTGTCTCTCACCGGGGACCCGGTTGAAGAGGTGCGGGTCGGCTGGGAGATTCTCAAGAGTCTTGAGTTGCGTGAGCGCGGACCGGTCTTCATTAGTTGCCCGACCTGTGGGCGTTGCCAGATTGACCTGATCCAGATTGCTGAAGACGTTGAAAAACGTCTGCACGACCTGCCATGCAAAATCAGTATTGCGGTGATGGGGTGTGTGGTGAATGGCCCCGGAGAGGCGCGTGAAGCAGACCTTGGTATCGCAGGCGGCAAAGGTCAGGGGTTGCTCTTCCGTAAAGGTGAGGTGGTTCGCAAGGTGCCGCAGGATGAGCTCGCCGATGCTCTGGTTGCAGAGGCTTTGCTCCTGGCTGCACAGCAAGGCCATTAAGCCGTCAACATTCCTTGCAATCGCCCAGAAAATAAGCTAATTTCATAGGCCCTTTTCAGTTCCTGAAGGGGGCCATTATATTATTCAAGAGGATACCAAATGCGTTATTCCCAGTATTTTTTGCCGACGTTGAAAGAAACTCCTGGCGACGCCGAAGTTGTTAGTCACCAACTGATGTCCCGTGCGGGCATGATCCGCAAGGTCGCCGCAGGGATCTACGATTACCTGCCACTGGGCCTGCGGGTTATCCGCAAAGCCGAGAATATCGTTCGTGAAGAGATGAACAAAGCCGGTGCGATTGAGATCCTTATGCCAGCTGTTTGTCCTGCCGATCTCTGGGAACAGTCGGGTCGTTGGCAACAGTATGGCAAAGAGTTGCTGCGTTTGAAAGACCGCAAAGAGACTGAGTTCTGCATTGGACCCACCCACGAAGAAGTCGTTACTGAGATCGTGCGTGGCACGGTCAACTCCTATCGTCAATTGCCGGTTAATCTTTACCAGATCCAGACCAAGTTCCGTGATGAAGTCCGCCCCCGTTTCGGCCTGATGCGTGGCCGCGAGTTCATTATGAAAGACGCCTACTCTTTTGATGCGACTGATGAAGGTGCCAACTTAAGCTACGAAAAGATGCGCAAGGCTTACTGCCGTATCTTCGAGCGTTGTGGTCTTAAGTATCGCATGGTCGAGGCGGACTCAGGAGCTATCGGCGGTTCTTTCAGCCATGAGTTCATGGTGCTGGCCGACACTGGTGAGGACGTGGTGATTAGCTGCGAGTCTTGTGAATACTCGGCCAATATTGAAAAAGCGGTGGTTATCGACAAAGGCGAGATGTCGCAGGCGCCGATGAACGAGGTTGAGCGGGTGGTCACCAAGGGTGCTCACTCGGTTGCTGATGTTTCGGTGATGCTTGAGCTTAAGCCGAGCCAGATCGTTAAAACCATGTTGGTCATCGTTGATGATGAGCCGGTGGCGGTACTGATCCGGGGGGATCACGAGTTGAACGTGGCGAAGGTGAAGAATCTCCTCGGCGCTTCGGTCGTTGAGCTGGCGACCCCGGAACAGATTGCCAAGGCAACCGGCGGGCCGGTCGGTTTCTCTGGCCCCATTGGATTAAAGATAACGCTTTACGCTGATAACGCCGTCAAATACATGCGCAACATGGGTGTCGGCGGCAACGAGAAGGATATACACCTGGAAGGTGTTAACCTGGAGCGCGATTTCCAGGTCAAGCAATTCGCTGATCTGCGTGATGCTGCCGATGGGGATACCTGTCCGCATTGCGGGGGACGTTACTCGAACACCCGAGGCATAGAGGTCGGACACATCTTCAAGTTGGGCACCAAGTATTCCGAGTCGATGAAGGCGACCTTCCTTGATGCGGACGGCGTGGCCAAAGAGATTATCATGGGCTGTTACGGGATCGGGATCGGTCGTACGGCCGCGGCCGCCATTGAGCAGAATCATGATGAGAACGGCATTATCTGGCCGATGCCCCTGGCTCCGTTCCAGGTGATCGTCACCATGCTCAATCCGAAGGACGAAGAGGTCCTTGCCGCCGGTGAAAAGCTCTACCAGGATCTTCTGTCGGAAGGAATTGAAGTGCTTCTTGATGATCGTGATGAACGTCCCGGCAGCAAGTTCAAGGATGCCGATCTGCTCGGTATCCCGCTGCGAATTAACGTTGGCGCTCGCGGTTTGAAAGAGCAGTCCTTTGAGTTGCAGGAAAGACGCGCCGGAGAGCGTGTCATGCTGCCGATCGAAGGTGCTGCCCAAAAAGTCGCTGAACAGGTTCGCACTGCACTCGCGGCCGAGTAGGAGAGGGTGGGCCACTATGAGTGAAATCCGAATTGAAAAAGGTGGCAAGCTGACTCTGCCACCCGCTGTTGCGAGAATGCTGGAAGCCCAACCCTTGCGGTTGTCTTCCTGTTCTACCAATCACCTGCTGTTGGAAACCACGACCGGTGCTAACAAGGTCTTGATGACCGGACTTCTGAATGCAGGTGGAATTGTCGATCTGCTCTCATTCTTCAATATGTTTCGCAAATCCGGCATTCTGCATTTCCTGCTTGCCGGCGGTAACAAGACCCTCTGCTTCCAGAATGGTGAGATCGTTTATGCAACGAGCACTTTTCCGGAAGAAGAAATCGGTGAAATCCTCTACAGCCTCGGTAAATTTGATCGTGAAACCATGCAGGGGGCGCGTCAGTTTGCCAATGGCGAGTTGCCTCTCGGTAAAAGCCTGATTGACCAGAATGTGATTGATGCCAAGGATCTCTGGGCTGCAACCAAAAATCAGGTTGAAACCATCGTTTATAACCTGTTTGCCTTTCAGGAAGGCTCGTTCGTTTTCATCGACAAGCCCCTCGCTGAAGACGAGGTGGTCAGCCTCTCCATGAACACCCAGAACCTGATCATGGAGGGCCTGCGTCGGGTTGATGAGCGCGCTGTCTATATGCAGAAGGTCAAGTCGCTCGATGCCATTCCGGTGGCCACCGACAAGGTGCCCAACGATCTTGACAGCGTCTCGCAAAAGATGGTTGCCTTGATCCAGGCCGGTGTCGGCAGTGTCAAAGAGCTGCTGCGTCGTTCCGGTTCCGGTGAATTTGATGCCATCAAACTGCTGAGCCAGTTGGTTGAGCGCGGTGTCGTCTCCATGGAAGAAGCTCCGACCGTGAAAGTGGAGGGCGTGCTTGGTGAGGTCGTCAATATCTTCAACGGCGTATTGGTTGCCATGCACAGGGTCGTGTCGGCCAAGAACCCTCAGTTTCGTGAGGAGGTCTCCTGCTTTATGCGTGACCTTCCACAACCCTTCTCTTATGTTTTTAGACAAACGAGTCTCAAGGACGATGGCTCTGTTGATGGTGGCCGTGTTCTGGCTAACCTCGCCGGCCTTGAAGAAGGTGACAAGCTGCGCCTGCTTTCCGATTCTTTAAGTGAACTTATTTATATGGAGTGTATCGCCGCCCGGCGTGAACTCGGTGCAACTGATTCTGCCGAACTGATCAAACGGGTTCAGGAAGTTTCGCAGCGTGTACAGGACTTGATAGGACAACGTGATGACTGATAATGCCAAATCGAAATTGATCTTCGCTCTCGATGTCGACAACCTTGAAGATGCCCGCAACTGGGTGGATCAGTTACAAGGCCAGGTCGGTGTTTTCAAAATCGGCAAGCAGCTCTTTACCAAGTGCGGCCCTGAGGTGGTTAACCTGGTGCAGGATGCTGGTGCCGATGTGTTTCTCGACCTGAAGTATCATGATATTCCAAATACCGTGGCGATGGCAGGCCTCGAGGCTTTACGCCTCGGCGTGAAGATGTTTAACGTCCATGCTCTGGGTGGCTTTGAGATGATGGCGAAGCTTGTGGCCGAGGTGGACAAGGTCTGCCCGCGTGACAACCCTGATCGTCCGGTTCTGCTTGCGGTCACCATACTGACTTCGTCAAATCAAGAGACCTTGCGCGGTGTCGGCATTGATCGCCCCGTCGAGGTTATGGTGCCGAAGCTGGCCAAGCTGGCGAAAGACGCCGGCATGGACGGCGTGGTCGCTTCACCCAAGGAAGTTGGTCTGATCCGTGAGGCCTGTGGCGAGGACTTTGCCATCGTGACCCCCGGCGTGCGGCCGACCTTCGCTTCCCAGGATGATCAGAAGCGGGTAACAACCCCCGGTGATGCTCTGCGTGCCGGTGCCGATTACCTGGTCATTGGTCGCCCGATTTCTGCAGCGAGTGATCCTGCGGCGGCGGCACAGATGATTCTAGACGAAATGCAAGCAGCCTTGGAAGGGTCATGAAACGGTGAAAGTTGATTATCTTTACGGGATTCACCCGGTACGTGAGGCTCTGAGAGGACGTCGCCAGCCCCTTGAACTCTATGTGGATGAAAAGCAGGGCGGTCAACGCGTTGAAGAGCTGGTAGCGATTGCTCGCGAGCGCGGAATTCCGGTTCGGCAACGGCAACGCCAGGACCTGGATCGCCTGGCAGGGCAGTCCCATCATCAGGGTGCGGTCCTGTCCATGGAGCCTTTCCCCTACACGGAACTTGAGGACCTGATCGAAAGCTGGCAGGCTTCCGGCGATACCGGCTTCTTCCTGCTGCTCGATGGTATTACCGATCCTCACAACCTGGGCGCGATCCTGCGTAATGCCGACGCGGCAGGCTGCCAGGGTGTGGTTGTCACCAAGGACCGCAGTTGTGGAATTACCAACGTGGTTGATCGTGCCTCGGCCGGTGCGGTAGAGCATCTGGCCGTCTGCCAGGTGACGAACCTTGCCCGTGCTATGCAGCAGCTGCAAAAGGCTGGTTTCTGGGTCTATGGCCTGGCAGCCGGAGAGGATGCGCAACCACTCTTTACGACAAACCTTTCTGGCAACCTTGCATTGGTGATTGGTAGTGAGGGCGAAGGTTTGCGTCAGCGCACCCGTGAGATCTGTGATGGGTTGTTGGAAATCCCGATGATCGGAGGGGTTTCTTCCCTGAATGCGGCTTCTGCAAGCGCTGTTGCACTCTTTGAGGTGGTGCGGCAGAAAAGTGCCGATAAAGTTTGAATATCTACTTCTATACTTTCTCCCAGAACAATAAAATGACACGATAGCCCATTGGTTTTTTGCTTCACTGTGTGACATGAGCGTAAATTCGAACGACAACACACTTGCTAAAGGCAGGAGTGCGTAATGGGAAGAGTTCCCAGAAATTCTATTAAATCATTACTGTTACTCATTGCCTTGACGGCCTTTTTGTCTGGTTGTGGTGTTCATCATTCACGGAATGATGAACACGTAAATGACACGGTGCAGCAGGAGACTCTTGCCCCTCAGCCTTTTGAGGATGAGTTTGATCTTGAAGATGAATTTGAAGACGCGGCCTCGGCAGATATCATAGACCCTTTGAGCGGTTACAATCGGGTTATGACAAAGGTTAACGACAAGGTCTACTTCTGGCTGCTCAAGCCGACGGCCAGCGGCTATCGTGCTGTGGCACCCGAAGGTGCGCGGCTGGCAGTGGGGCGTTTTTTCCGTAATTTGCTGATGCCGGTGCGTTTTACCAACAACCTGTTACAACTTAAACCAAAGCAGGCGAGCATTGAACTGGCGCGCTTTGTTTTTAATTCAACGGTCGGAATTTTAGGGTTTTTTGACCCGGCCGCAAAACACTGCAATTTGCAACCCTACCCGGAAGACTTCGGCCAAACCCTGGGTTATTACGGTGTTGGTAGTGGCTTTCACATCGTGCTGCCACTGCTGGGGCCTTCCAACCTGCGTGACACCATTGGCCTCGTCCCTGACCATTTCCTTAAGCCGACCAGCTACGTCGAAGATTCTGAGGTGCGCTTGGCCTTGCGTGTCTACAAACAGGTGAACCAGACGTCCTTGCACATCGGTAAATATGAAAGTATGAAAAAGGATGCTGTCGATCTCTATCCTTTCCTCCGGGATAGTTACGAACAACGTCGAAATAAACAGATCGAGGAGTAGCCATGCGATACCTGCTCTCTATCCTGCTTTGCCTGCTGTTGTCTGCCGTGCCGTCACTGGCTGAAGGCCCGGCAGAGGCGCGTGAACTGGTTGAGACCAGAATTGATGCTGTGATGCTGCTCTTGCAGGACGAGTCTTTGGATAAAGCAGAAAGAGACGTACAGATCATTGCTCTTGTTGCACCGATCTTTGATTATCCAACCATGGCCAAACTGAGCTTGGGCAAAAAACACTGGCCACAGCTTAATCCCGGGGAAAAGGCTTCCTTCTCTGATCTTTTCATTGATCGACTGCAACAGTCATTTCTTGAAAAGTTGGATATTTATACTGATGAAAAGGTTCTTTATGGAGAGCCTCTTATAAAGGGTAAAAAAGTCCATGTACCGACGACCCTGGTCTCCAAGGACAGTCGCATCGAGATGCTCTACAAAATGTATCGCGCTGCGGAAGGCTGGAAGGTCTACGATGTGGAGATCAGTGGGGTGAGCGTTATTCAGACCTATCGCTCCCAGTTCGACGGTGTCCTCAGTAATGGAAGTATAGACGACCTTCTCGAAAAGCTGAAAACTGATGGTGCCTTTACCATCACCGAGCCTGATGAGGCTGGATCCTGACTGGTGCGGCAGCAATGGTGAAATTCGTCTACGACAGGCTCATTCTCGCCTATCCTAAAACCGTCTTGCTGGCAATGCTGCTGATGGTCGCTGTTTTGGGTTATGAAGCGCGTAATCTTGAGATTGACGCCTCTGCAGAAACTCTGATTCTGGAAAATGACAAGGATCTGCAATTCACCCGGTTGGTGGCTGAACGTTACGGCAGCTCCGACTTTCTGATTATCTCCTACATCCCCAACGAAGATCTCTTTGCCGACGCGGTGCTGGCTGACTTGGCCAGCCTTCGTGATGAACTAGAGGCGCTCGAGGGTGTCGCGTCTGTCCTCTCAATTCTTGACGTGCCTCTTCTGGAAAGTCCACCAAGACCCATAAAGGAGCTGGTTGGAGACGTCCAGACTCTAGAGTCGCCAACGATTGATAAAGAGCTGGCGCGCCAGGAATTTCAAAGCAGTCCAATCTATCGCAACCTCCTGGTCAGTCCTGATTTGCGCACAACAGCTCTGCAAGTCAACCTGCGCGATGACCCCCTCTACAAAGAGTTGCTCAAGAGACGTAATGAGCTGCGGCAGCGCTCAACGACGGGTTTGTCTTCGGCAGAGGCGACAGAGTTCAGAGAGGTTAAAGCTCGTTTCAAAGCTCACCGTGATGCAATGCGGGCCGAGCAACACCATAATATTGCTGAAGTCAGAGCTGTTATGGATCAACATCGGGGAACAGCAGATCTTTTTCTGGGCGGCGTCAGTATGATCGCCGACGACCTGATTACTTTCATCAAGAGCGACTTGAGAATCTTTGGTACCGGAGTCATATGCCTGCTGGCAGTGACCTTGTGGATGGTGTTTCGACAGCGTCGCTGGGTTGTTCTACCTATCTTCTGTAGCGTCATATCGGTCGTGGCTACCTGCGGTCTGCTTGGAACTTTTGGCTGGGAAGTTACAGTGATCTCTTCCAATTTTATCTCGTTGCAGCTGATCATCACGATGGCGATTACTATCCATCTGATCGTTCGCTACCGTGAGCTTATCTGCAAGAGCCCTGGTGCAAGCCAGCATCAAGTGGTGCTGGAAACCGTTCTGTCCATGATCCGGCCCTGTAGCTTTGCGGTTCTTACGACTGTGGCGGGCTTCAGTTCTTTGATTCTGTGTGACATCCTGCCAGTCATAAACTTTGGCTGGATGATGAGTGCCGGTATCTTTGTGTCTCTACTGTTGACCTTCCTGATATTTCCCACAATGTTGATGCTACTACCCGAAAAGGTGCCTATTCTCTGCGTTGTGCCTTTTTCCTTCACCAGAGTTCTGGCTCGTTTTACTGAGTCACATGGCAAAACGGTTCTGACCCTGAGCCTTCTGCTGTTGATAGGAAGTGTTGTCGGTTCCTCTCGGCTGATCGTGGAAAACAGTTTTATCGATTATTTCAGAGAGTCGACTGAGATCTACCAGGGGATGAAGGTTATCGACGAGGAACTGGGAGGGACAACGCCTCTTGATGTCATCATCGATTTCGCTGATACAGAAACGCGCCCCATAGCAATTATTGAAGATACCTCGGAAGATATCTTTGATGAGCTGGACGCGGAATTCGAGTTGGAAAAAGACGAAGCCCAGTACTGGTTCACTGGGCAGAGAATGGAGCGCGTTGAAGCGGTTCACGATTACCTTGATTCTCTCCTTGCCTCGGGCAAGGTCCTCTCCCTGGGTACGATGCTTAAGGTTGGACGGAGGATCAATGAGAACAAGGACCTCGACAATTTCAAGCTTGCTTTGGTCTACAATGAACTTCCCGAGACCTATCGCAAAATTATCTTGAGTCCCTACGTTTCAGTTGAAAACAATCAGGTGCGTTTTTCCTTGCGGGTAAGAGACTCGGAAAAAAATCTGCGGCGCAACGAGTTGCTGCAAACGATCAAACGGGATATCACTCAGGATCTCGGTTTTGAGCTGGAGCATGTGAAACTCTCTGGACTGTTGCTGTTGTACAACAATATGCTGCAAAGTCTGTTCTCTTCACAGATAAAGACTCTGGGCGCCGTGGTTGCGGCTCTGATGCTGATGTTCCTGGTTCTTTTCCGCTCGCTTAAAATTTCTCTGATTGCGATTGTCCCCAACCTGCTCTCTGTTGGTACTGTTTTGGGTTTTATGGGGTGGGTCGGGATTCCCCTCGACATGATGACTATCACCATCGCGGCCATCAGCGTCGGTATCGCTGTCGACGACACCATTCACTACATTCATCGCTTCGAGCGCGAGTACCAAAGCGATGGAGATTACATTGCAGCGATGCACCGATGCCACGGCAGTATTGGCTATGCCATGTACTACACTTCGGTGGTCATCATTGTCGGATTTTCGATTCTGGTTCTCTCCAACTTTATCCCGAGCATCTACTTCGGGTTGCTGACCGCGTTGGCGATGGTGATCGCCTTGGTCGCTTCTCTCACCCTGCTACCGCGCCTGATCGTCACGTTACGTCCTTTCGGACCGCAAAGAATTGAACCCAAAGCGAGTACGAGCCGGTAATATTAGTGACTCTAGCAGCCTGTCAGGCTGCTACTCCGGAATTTCTTCACCTGAACCACCCGCGGCTTCGGGGAGATCCTTGAACTTGGGCAAACCATCCGGCATAGGATGGACGCTCTCCTGGTAGTTCACGTGGAAAGCCGGATTGAAGGCAAACCCTTCCAACAGGGCGGCCGGAATATCAACCAGCCCCATCCCCGGGTGGTCAATAAAAACGTGACCGCCACAAGTCTTGCACCATTTCCGATTACTCATCCCTGCTTCGTTACTGGTCGCCGCGGTCTTGTCGAAGGCACCTATGTTGTCTGCACCCTGAGTGACTTTGAAGCCGTCCGGAGACCAGAGGGTGAAAGCGTTTACGGGCCCCGCCGACCAATGCCGGCACGAATCGCAATGGCAATAGGCCATTAACGCGGGTTCTCCTGTAACGCTGAATTGTACAGCACCACAAAAACAACGACCTTTGTATGTTTGTTCCATATTCATGAGTTATCTCCTGCTGTTGATGTGTTGCCCTTCCTAATCTTCGAATTTAACAGGTGATTGTGGTTGGCAATTCACCCGCAACTGAAAAATATCTGGTCGTGAATAATGCCCGGTCACGTCGAGTGCCCTTTTCGCAGTTCTGGCTTTCTCCAGGTCTATTTCGAAATACAAAATGCCGGTCTCTTTGTGCATTGGTCCTGCTACAATCTCACCGTCAGGTGCAATAACAACAGAGTCGCCCGGGTTCACCCACTCCTCTTTGTCCGGGTAGAGAGTGTCTTTGGCCGGAAAATCTTCAGGCAGGTCGCTGGCGCGGATCAGGTTGCCGCAGCCGACGACCCAGCACCGGCCCTCAAGAGCGATATGTTGCAAACTTCCTGTCCAGTTATCGCCGCTGTCGTAGGTTGGGGCGATGTAGATTTCTACTCCCTGGGCGTACAACGCATAGCGGGCGAGCGGCATGTAGTTCTCCCAGCACAGCAAGGTGCTGATTCGACCTGCAGGCGTTTCGACGGCTTTGAGTCCAGTTGCATCACCAAAACCCCACACCATGCGTTCCGGGTTGGTCGGCATGAGCTTGCGGTGCTTGTTGAGGAGAGAGCCGTCTGCGCCAATCACGACCATGCTATTGTAGAGAGTCGATTGGCTGAGTTGACTGTCTCGCTCTTCGATGCCGCAAACGATGGTGACTTCAAGCTCCCGAGCGGCTTCATAAAGCGGATCCAGGTCGTTCGAATCCATGCTTACGGCGTTGCTCAATAAGCGTTCGTGCAGCTCTTCTGAGAGGCCAAAGTCACCTCCTGGCCTGAGACGCCAGATCCAGGTGGGATAACCGGGGATGAAAGCCTCGGTAAAAACGACAAGGTTGGCATTGTTTGCCGAGGCCTCGTGCACGGATTCAACGGCCTTCGCGATGGTCTTTTCTTTGTCCAGAAAAATGGGGGGTTTTTGAACAACGGCCAACTTTGTCATTGTTTTTCCTGTTCGAGTGTTTGACGAGGAGTTTTATCTTTTAAACAACGATAGCAAAAATTCCTTACCCTTCAAGTTGTCAATGCGTCTGGGGGTGGTGGTGGGGCGTTGGGCGTTCAAATGTTTGGCTGTTGTCTTTATGGTGTTCTTCTGGAAGGGGGTTGCGAAATTCTTAAAGTCAGGTCATTCGGAGGGAATCTCAGCACTATGTCTACGCTTAAGGTAATGAGCAATCCCGAAACCCAACAGCATAAACAGTGCCGAGAGAACCAAAACCAGAGTGCGATTGTGAACCCCTGGAGCGGCGATGCCGCCAAGGAGAACAAAGCCAATCAGGGAGGGCAGGATGCCGATAAATGTGACGATTGCATAGTCACGATGGCGGATAGAGGTGAGACCACAGCTGAAGTTCACTGCATCGAAAGGGAGCATGATCAAACGCATGGTCATGACTGAGACGAGACCGTTCTGCTTTAGTTTCTCATCCCAGCGACTGATCAGGGGAGTGGCATGGGTTGCGATGCATTCACGACCAAACCAGCGCACCAGGGAAAATCCAAAGTTGGCGCTGGCGTTCTCGCCGATGATGGTGAAGAGGGTGCCTAGCCAAGGGCCGAATATCAACCCCGATGCAATGGTCAGGAGGGTGGCCGGGAAGAGGATCAAGGGCCGTATGGCGTAGAGGACGATGTAGATAAACGCTGCATTAAGCAGTCCGACGTTGTCGAGCCATTTCTGGAGGAGCGAGGGCACGCTGGTCAGAGCGATTCCTGATTGCCACCAGCAGAAGAGGGCAAAAAGAAACAGGCTGAGCCAGAGGCCGCCGAAGATGAGCTTGAGCGCAGAATTATTCAATTGTCTGCAAACCGAGGCACTTCAAAAGGGGCACCCTGAATTAGAGTGCCCCTTTGACATGGTCGTGAAGAAAATCGACTTTTACTCGGTCCGGTTGGTGATTTCGATCAGGTGATAGCCGAACTGGGTTTTGACCGGGCCGAGGACCTTACCCACTTCACCGGAGAAAACCACTTCGTCAAACTCTCTGACCATCTGGCCCGGCGAGAACTCACCCAGGGCGCCGCCCTGTTTGCCTGACGGGCATTGGGAATGAGTTTTGGCGATCTCGGCGAAATCTTCACCGCCTTCGATCAAGCCTTTGAGGGTGTTGCAATCGGCCTCACCGGGAACCAGGATATGTCGTGCACTTGCTCTTGCCATGATAAATCTCCTTCTATTGTTTTGAGTAATGAGTTTATTGGTTTTAGTCGATTTAAGATCTTTTGTCCAATTTCTGTTAACGGATAGATATTTATGTTGGTGATGGTCAAGAGTGTTTCCCCAGTGATATTCGAGGCCTCTCCCTGGTCAACTTTTTAGTGCGCAACAGGTATGTAGAGGCTTCTTGACTTGATGGCTGGTGATTGGGTAAGGTGCGAGCACAAAAGTTCAGATGCCGTAAGGCTTAAAAGGAAACCCGGTGTGAATCCGGGACGGGCCCGCCGCTGTAACCGGGGACGAACGTCGCAAGTATGTCACTGACTCATAACGGGTTGGGAAGGCGCGATCAGTAGGACGAACCGGGAGTCAGAAGACCTGTCTGAAAGAAGTTGTGTTGCCGTCCTCGTGGTTGAAGGACAGTTGCCAGAAAATTCGTGGAGATTACAGGGAATCCCCGGATCAATTTTTATTGACCGGGGATTTTTTTATTTTCTGCCTCCCCGGTCCCTTGTGTAACAGGAGTTGGAAATGTACAGAAGTTTAATGTTGGTTTTGCTGAGTTTGTTGGTGTGTAGTTCGGTCTTTGCGGCGGAAACGGAATCGTCAGCAGTGGTGATGGATGAGGTTGTGGTGACGGCGACTCGGCAGACAGAAGAATTGGCAAACATTCCAGCCAATGTGACGATTGTTACTCAGGAGGAAATTGCCCGGTCAGCAGCAGTGACCGTGCCTGAGGTGTTGAGGGGAGTCCCAGGAGTCCTGGTCAGCGATGTTTACGGCAGTGGTCGAAGCTACACTGTTGACTTGCGCGGTTTTGGTGAGTCTTCACATCAGAACACTTTGGTTTTGGTTGATGGCCGACGCATCAATCAGGCTGACCTGAGTAGCGTGGATTGGTCTCTGATCCCTAAAGACCGGGTTGAGAGAATCGAGATTGTCCGCGGTGGCAGGGGGAGCGTCTTATACGGTGAGAACGCTACGGCTGGTGTTATCAATATCATTACAAAAGCAGGCAGTCAGATGTCGACTGTTACCGGAGCCGTGCTCGGTGGGAGTTACGATACTTTTCAGGGGGATGTGTCAGCCAGTGGCTCCACCGATAATCTCTCTATTGCCTTGAACGGTAATTATCGCACAACAGATGGTTATCGTGACAACAGTGACACTGAGATCAAAGATTTTGGCACTAACTTGGACTACACTGTTTCCGAATCATTGTTCTTAAAGCTGAGCGGAGGCTTTCACGACGACGAATCAGGCTTTCCAGGAGGGTTGAAAAAAAGTGAATTGTCAGCCGGAACACCGAGAACAAGCTCAACAAGTCCGGACGATTATGCGGATACTGAGGATTGGTATTTACAAGGTGGGTTCCAACTCTTCCTCAATGAGACAAGCTACTTTGAGGCCAATATTGCAACCCGCAACCGAGACTGGAAAGCCTTTTCTTTCTTTGGTACGGGAAATTACGACGGGGCAACAAAGACGGAAACGTTCTCGTTTTCACCGCAGTTGGTTTTGAATCAAGAATTGCTCGGTTGTGCGACCAATTTTGTGCTGGGTTTTGACTATGAGAAGGGTGAGCAAGATATTCATAATATTACTGATGATCCAGGTTTCTTGTGGTTTGCAGATGGCAAGTATGAACTGAGTCGCGAGTTGTACGGGTATTTTGCTCATGCAGAGATTTTTCTTAATGAAAAACTTGCCGTTTCTGGAGGGGTTAGAAAAAGTCGGGCAGAATTCAATTTTAAAGCTGATGCGTATTACGATTATGACGGTTTTACTTGGACTGATAATTTTTCTGCTTCGAAAACACTGGATGAGAGTCAGTATACTCTTGGTTTGAATTACCGTCTTTTCAACAACTCTTCGGTCTATGCCAGCTACACTAGGAGTACGCGTTTTCCTGTTCTCGACGAGTTCTTCAGCTACACCTATAATTCCATCGATACTGAGCTTCATGAACAGACTACGGATGGTTTCGAAGCCGGGTTGCGCATGCGCTATGAGTCAGGGACGGCTTTCAGCGTGAACCTGTTCAGGCTCGAAGCCGAAGATGAAATCTTCTACAACCCGTACAATGAGGTCAATATTTATGGCGCGAACGACAACCTTGATGGTGATACGGTCAGGCAAGGTTTTGAGCTGACCGTCAGTCAAGAGTTTGATAGCCTCTTGTTGACGGGAAGTTATACATATCGTTATGCGGAGATCGACGGTGGTCGATATAATGGCAAGGAGATTCCGAACGTGCCTGAGCACCAATGGAGCTTGGGTGCTCAGAAGATGTTCGGCAAGCATGTCCAACTAGGTATCAACGGGACCTATGTTGGTGAGCGGAGATTTATTTCTGATTTCAACAATGATTTTGACATGCTGGACGACTATTTTTACGTAACCAGTAAGCTTTCTTATCTACTGGAGAATGGTTCTTTCTTTGTCGCGGTGAATAACCTCCTTAACGAGGAATACTCAGAGTACGGGGTTCTGCAACTTCCTATAGATACTGCTGAGGAGGCGTTCTATCCGTCACCGAAGGTCAATTTTGTTGTCGGGGCTGAATTTAGGTTTTAAGCTGACGCCGGTCTCTATGTGACCAGCTGACGAATGCCGGGCTGTCGTTGCAGGTTTCCTGTGACGGCGGCCAAGGGCACATTATGAAAAAGATCACACTGCTGTTGCTACTTTTTCTTCTTCTGGCGATTTCCGCACACTGTCGCGAATTGATTGACCAGATCGGTCGCAAGGTCGAGTTTGCGGAGTCAGTGACACGTGTCGTGTCACTGGCTCCCAGCCTCACTGAAACCAGCTACGAGGTCGGTGGTGGGGGCACTCTGGTCGGAGCAACCCGCTACGCCACTTTTCCCGAGGCCGCGGCACAGTTACCGAGGGTCGGCACCTATGTCGCTTTGGACATTGAAAAGATCGTCAGCTTACGCCCCCAACTCTGCCTGGCCATCAAGGACGGCAATCCGAAGGCCTCCGTGGAGCGGCTAGAGTCTCTGGGGGTTCCCGTCTATGTCTTCGATCCAAAGAGCCTGGAAGATGTTGTTGATACGGTAGTCCGGTTGGGCGAAATCTACCGGACGGAAGAGAGGGCCTCTGCCCTGGCAGACGGTTACAGGTTGCGGCTGATCAATGTCGCCCTGCAGCTTGAACAAACAAAAGAACGGCCCCGGGTCTTTTTTCAGATCGACGCTCAGCCAATTATCTCTGCCGGCGCTGACACCTTCTTGAACCAGTTGCTGGTCAGATCCGGTTCTGTCAATCTGGCTGCCGATCGCTCCGGTTATCCCCGCTACACCTGGGAAGAACTTCTGGGGCTTATGCCTGATGTCGTCCTGCTGGCCTCTATGGGGGGCGGCTATACAGACAAGCAGCTTCGTTCCCGCTGGGAGGCGTGGTCTCAGATTCCGGCTGTTCACAACCAGCGCCTGTATGTGGTCGATGCGGACCTGTTTGATCGTCCTTCGCCGAGGTTGATCGATGCCCTTGAGCATTTGGTCGGCCTGCTTCACCCCAGTCTCACTGACGTTCAATAGCTCCGGAGGACTACAGTCCTGAAAATGCTTGGATACAGCCCTGTCTATAAAAAACTGATTCCTGTCACACTGATTCTTCTTTTTGTGTTGATCGGTTCTGTGCTGCTTGGGTTAACCATCGGTTCGTCTGGTGGCACTGCTGCTGCGTGGAAAGCATTGCTCGGGCAGGGTGATCCGGACGCAACTCTTGAGATGATCATCTGGCAGTTGCGCTGGCCGCGGGTGGTCCTCGCGGCAACTGTGGGAGCGACACTCTCTCTTGGTGGCTTGGTGTTTCAGGCGTTACTGCGTAACCCTTTAGCGGAACCTTACATCCTCGGTATCTCTGGTGGCTCGGCTGTGGGGGCTATCCTCGGCATTCTGGCCGGGTTCAGCCTTTTCCCAGGGCTGACTCTGAGCTCTTTTGTCGGTTCGCTTATGGTCTTGTCACTGGTTCTTCTGCTGAGTAATCGCAGAGAAGGGCACAGTGATTCCCTGCTTTTGGCTGGGGTGATGGTCAATGCTTTTTGCGGCGCGATCATCATGTTTTTGATTTCCGTCAGCAAAACCGTGCAAATGCAGAAAATTATTTTCTGGCTGATGGGCGACCTTTCGGCTGTTGGTGCGGATAGCCTGCCTCTGCTGCTCGGGGTTCTCCCTTGCTTTCTTGTGATCTTCCTGCTTGCACAGCCACTTAACCTGCTCCTGACCGGGCGTGAAAGTGCCTCTGCCATGGGCGTCAATGTCGCGGCAGTTACCTTGGTCCTCTTGCTAACGGCTTCCCTGATGGTGAGCCTGACTGTCTGTCACTCCGGGTTAATTGGTTTTGTCGGTTTAACGATCCCGCACATCCTGCGGCTGGCACTTGGTTCTGATCATCGTATTCTAATTCCAGCGTGCGTTTTGACTGGGGCATCCTACCTGATCCTTTGCGATCTGTTGGCCCGCAGCCTGCCGAGTCAAGGTGAAATGTCGGTGGGTATTGTCACGGCTTTAGTTGGCGCACCGCTCTTTATTGGCCTGCTTTGGAGGTCGAGACAATGAGTATGATCGATATCCGTGGAGTCAGTCTTCAGTATGGTGACCGCCAAGTCATCAAGAATGTCTCTGTGCAGATTGAACAAGGTGAATTCTTTGTCATTATTGGTCCGAATGGGGCTGGTAAAACCACTCTGCTTAAAGCCTTGGCTGGATTGCATCCACTGGTGGAGGGCAACATTCATGTTCACCAACGTCCGATTTCCGATTATGCGAAAAAAGAACTTGCCCGTGCTCTTGCCCTGGTGCCTCAACAAATCAATGCAGACTTCCCCTTTACTGTTGCAGAGACTGTGTTAATGGGTCGTTATCCTCATCTTGGGCTATTGGCTGTTGAGGGCAAGAAGGACTTGGGGCTGGCCGAACAGGCGATGGAGTTTACTGAGGTGATTCACCTGGCCGGGCGTCGCCTTGGTCAACTCAGCGGTGGTGAACGACAGCGGGTCATTATTGCCAGGGCGATCTGTCAGCAGTCGAAAATCCTACTTCTTGATGAGCCGACCGCTTCTCTTGACCCGGCTCACCAGCTAAGGATCATGGATCTTATGGAACGGTTACGGCGAGAAGTTCAGGTCACCATTGTTATGGTTTCTCACGACCTGAATCTGGCCTCCTGTTATGCCGATCGATTGCTGCTTCTTAAGAACGGTGAAGTCGAGAATGTAGGTACACCACAGCAGGTCTTGACCGGAGAGCAGTTGTCGCAAAGCTATGGCTGTACTCTGTTGGTAGACGAAAATCCTCTGCTTGGCAAACCAAGGGTCAGCCTAGTGTCGCAAAGGATTACGAAGAGCCTGAGGCTGGGTTAAATTTTTATCTCTAGAATTTACTCAGCTCGGGGTACTCTAGGAGTTGGTAATCTTTTCTTACATAGGAATTGTTTTGTTGTTTGACACGGCCGATGGTTTTCGTTATAACTGCGCACTTGTGGTGTCGTTACCAGAAAGTTGTGAGTTTTTTTTCTTGCAATATGTCTGTCGCTGATGTATATAACGCCCCTTGTGCTGGCGTAGCTCAACTGGTAGAGCACCTCACTTGTAATGAGGATGTTGGGGGTTCGATTCCTCTCGCCAGCTCCATTGGGTTGTCGGGGAGCCAGGCTCCCTATAAAACTGAATAAAAGATGTCCCCTGGAGGGGTTCCCGAGTGGCCAAAGGGATCAGACTGTAAATCTGACGTCGTAGACTTCGGAGGTTCGAATCCTCCCCCCTCCACCACTAAAAGACTTGCCGGAAAAAGCAGGACTGTTTGGCGCAGGAGGTTGTTAACCGTAGCGACTGCGAGGATGGGATTGCCGGAATCCACAAAGAAGAATTCGTAAGATTTAGGTATAAGGCCCAACGAAACGATTTATGCGGGAGTAGCTCAGTTGGCTTAGAGCATCAGCCTTCCAAGCTGAGGGTCGCGGGTTCGAATCCCGTTTCCCGCTCCAATTACCAGGCTGTCTTGAGACAGTAACGATATGATAGGCCCACATAGCTCAGTAGGTAGAGCACATCCTTGGTAAGGATGAGGTCATCGGTTCGAATCCGATTGTGGGCTCCATTGAGTTGCCAGTTAAGGAACGAGACGGCCAACGGTATTTGATTTCGTTTAAAATGGGGCCAGCAGTCACCGTGCTGGCAAAAAAACAAGAAACATTATTTAAGAACAAGACAAAGAGGGAGGATCACGCAATGGCAAAAGCCAAGTTTGAGCGGACTAAGCCGCATGTCAACATCGGAACAATCGGTCACGTTGACCACGGCAAGACGACCCTGACAGCAGCAATTACTAACGTACTTGCTTCTAAGGGCGGCGCTGAGTTCAAAGCGTTCGACCAGATCGACAACGCTCCTGAAGAACGTGAGCGCGGTATCACGATCGCAACGGCACACGTTGAGTACGAGACAGACAACCGTCACTACGCACACGTTGACTGCCCAGGTCACGCTGACTACGTTAAAAACATGATCACTGGTGCTGCACAGATGGACGGTGCGATCCTGGTGGTTTCCGCTGCTGATGGCCCGATGCCTCAGACCCGTGAGCATATCCTGCTCGCTCGTCAGGTTGGTGTCCCCTCGATGGTTGTTTTCCTGAATAAAGCCGACATGGTTGATGACGAAGAATTGATGGAGTTGGTTGATCTTGAGATCCGCGAGCTGCTCTCTTCTTACGACTTCCCTGGAGATGACATCCCAGTCATTCCCGGTAGCGCACTGAAAGCGCTGGAGTGTGGTTGTGGCAACGATGGTTGCCCTGCGTGTGAGCCGGTTCTGGAACTGATGCGTCAAGTTGATGCTTACATCCCCGAGCCTGAGCGTGCCGTTGATCGTCCATTCCTGATGCCTGTTGAGGACGTGTTCTCAATCTCCGGTCGCGGTACGGTTGCTACCGGTCGTGTTGAGCGCGGTATCATAAACGTTGGCGACGACATTGAAATCGTTGGTATGAAAGCGACTGGCAAGTCTGTTGTTACCGGTGTTGAAATGTTTCGCAAGCTTCTGGATCAAGGTCGGGCTGGTGATAACTGTGGTATCCTTTTGCGCGGTGTTAAGCGTGAAGAGATCGAGCGTGGTCAGGTCCTGGCGAAGCCGGGCAGCATCACTCCTCATACCAAGTTTAAAGCAGAAGCCTACATCCTGACCAAGGAAGAGGGCGGCCGTCACACTCCTTTCTTCAAGGGCTACCGTCCTCAGTTCTACTTCCGTACCACGGACGTGACTGGTGTTGTTGAGCTTCCTGAAGGAACCGAGATGGTTATGCCTGGTGACAACATTGCTGTTACCGTAGAGCTGATCACTCCGATCGCCATGGATAAAGAGCTTCGCTTCGCAATCCGCGAAGGTGGCCGTACTGTTGGCGCCGGTGTCGTGAGCGAAATCGTTGAGTAATATCGCTTTTAACTGAATTTTTACAAGATCAGGCGTCCTGCTCGTGAGGGCAGGACGCCGAGGATTAATCAATGCGTGATATCGTGACCCTTGGTTGTACTGACTGTAAGCAGCGCAACTACACGACGACCAAGAACAAGAAGAGTACTCCTGATAAGTTGGAGTTCAAAAAGTATTGCCGTTTCTGCCGGAAGCACACGGTCCATCGCGAGACCAAGTAACGCCGACAGCTAGCGGGTCAGATTGTTTAAGGTTGCAGGCCAGTAGCTCTAATGGCTAGAGCACCGGTCTCCAAAACCGGGTGTTGTAGGTTCGAATCCTACCTGGCCTGCCAATTAACTTTAACGATAATCCTACTAATAGGTTGTGATAGTGAATTTCAAGGTTGGCGAATTTCTCCAGCAGGTCAAAGCGGAGCTGCAAAAGGTCACATGGCCAACCCGTAAGGAAACTTATGGGTCGACGATGGTTGTCATTGTGCTTGTCCTGATGGTTGCGGTTTTCTTGTGGATTGTTGATTCGGCGTTGTCGACTGCGATTCAGACCTTGCTCAACTGAGAGACCTGGTGAATCCATGAGCGAGAAGAAGTGGTACGGAGTACATACTTACTCGGGTTACGAGAACAAGGTCAAACTCAACCTTGAAGAACGCATCCGCTCCTTAGGCGCGGAAGAGTTTTTCGGTGAGGTTTTGATCCCCTCGGAGACTGTAGTTGAGCTTAAGAATGGTGAACGTAAAACGTCCACCCGTAAGTTCTTCCCCGGCTATATCCTGGTTCATGTCGAGCTGAACAGCGAGACCTGGCATATCGTAAAGGATACGCCAAAGGTTACCGGTTTTGTGGGCGGTGGAACAACGCCTCCACCGATCCCGGATGATGAAGTGGCCAAGATTGCCAAGCGCATGGAAGAAGGCGTAGAACGGCCCAAGCCCAAAGTCGAGTTTGAGGTTGGCGAAACCGTGCGGGTTATCGACGGTCCGTTCCTCAATTTCACTGGTATTGTCGAAGACGTTAAGCCTGATAAGGCGAAGCTCAAGGTTATGGTCAGTATTTTTGGCCGTGTAACCCCCGTTGAGCTCGAGTTTATTCAGGTTGAGAAGACCAGCTGAACCGCTGGTGGAATATAGTTTTTAAGGAGTCATTTCATGGCCAAAAAGGTTGTTGGACAGATAAAGTTGCAGATCGCTGCCGGTAAGGCAAACCCTTCACCGCCAGTCGGCCCTGCATTGGGTCAGCACGGTGTGAACATCATGGAGTTCTGCAAGGCTTATAATGCCAGAACGCAGGATCAGGAAGGCCTGATTATTCCGGTCATTATTACGGTCTATGCTGACCGCTCCTTTACGTTTATTACCAAAACCCCTCCTGCTGCGGTTCTGTTGCTGAAGGCTGCCAAAATCCCCAAGGGTTCTGGTGTGCCGAACAAGGACAAGGTTGGTAAAGTTACCAAGGCTCAGGTTGAGGAAATTGCCAAACTCAAGATGCCTGACCTGAATGCATATAACATTGAAGGCGCCATGCGTATCATCGAAGGAACTGCCCGCAGCATGGGTCTTGAGGTTGAAGCTTAATTACTACACGCTGAATGCGGAGAATATAGACAATGGCAACAGGAAAACATATTAAAGCGTCCAAGGAAAAAGTCGACCGTAACAAGAATTACGAGGTTGACGAAGCCTTGGCTCTGGTCAAAGAGACGGCATTTGCCAAATTTGACGAGTCGGTAGACGTATCAGTCAAGCTCGGTGTTGACCCCCGTAAAGCAGATCAGATGGTGCGTGGTGCCGTTGTTCTGCCGAATGGTCTGGGTAAGACCATCCGTGTTTTGGTCTTTGCCAAGGGCGATAAAGCCCTGGAAGCTCAGAACGCCGGCGCCGATCATGTTGGCGGTGACGACTTGGTCGACAAGATCAAGGGCGGTTGGTTCGACTTTGACACCGCGATCGCTACCCCTGATATGATGGGAACCGTCGGTAAAATCGGTAAGCTTCTCGGCCCTCGTGGCCTGATGCCGAATCCGAAGGTTGGTACGGTTACCTTTGAGGTGTCCCGCGCCGTTGAAGAAGCCAAGTCCGGCAAGGTTGAGTATCGCGTCGAAAAGGCGGGTATCATCCATGCACCGGTCGGCAAGGCTTCCTTTGACGCTGACAAGCTTAAAGGCAATCTGCTTACTTTGATGGACGCGATTTTTAAAGCCAAGCCGTCTACTGCCAAAGGGACCTATGTGAAGAAGGTTACGATATCTTCAACAATGGGCCCCGGTGTCAATGTTGACGTGCCTGATCTGCAGGCACTGGTCAAATAATATAGCGTTATACTGTAGCCTTTTTATGGCTACGTTTGTTGCATAAAAGCAACTCCTGGCCACAGACAGCAGGTACCTAGCGGTTTAAAGGTATAGCCACCTGCCGAGGCGAGATGGATGGTGTGTGAGACAATCAGTCTCTTTTTCACCTTCTTGAAGGCTAGGATGAAGAGCTTGCAAAAGCTCGGAAATCTACAGGAAAGGAGGAGAGACATTGAATAAGCAAAGCAAAGAAGCTCTAATCGCGGAATTCTCGGTTAAACTCAAGGAAGCTAAAGCAGCTTTCCTGGCTGACTATCGTGGTCTTGACGTTGATCAGGCAAACGACTTGCGGAATAAACTCCGTGACGCTGGAGTCGAGTACCGCGTGGTTAAGAACACTCTGCTACGTCTGGCTTCAAAGGATACAGCGTCAGCATGTCTGGTAGAGTACCTGAGCGGCCCGACATCCATTGCCCTGGTGAATGATGATCCGGTGGCACCAGCTAAAGCATTGGTGGAGTTTGCCAAGAAGAACGAAGCTTTCGAACTTAAGGCAGGCATGCTCGATGGCAAGCTGTTGGCTATCGCAGACATTCAGGCTTTGGCTGAATTGCCAAGCCGTGAACAACTGCTGGCCATGATGCTGAGTTCCATGAGCGCCCCGGCGACCAACTTTGTTGGCGTTATGGCTGCTGTGCCTCGTACATTTGTACAGGCTCTGTCGGCAATTAAAGACCAAAAAGACGCAGCCTGAGTTTTCTCCGGCTAACCGAATACAAATTAATAACTTAATCAGATAAAGAATTACGGAGGATTTAGAACAATGGCTGATATCACAAAAGAACAAGTAATTGAATTCGTTAAGCAAATGAGCGTCCTGGAACTTTCTGAGATGGTCAAGGAAATGGAAGAAGTCTTCGGCGTTTCTGCTGCTGCCCCTGTGGCTGTTGCTGCTGCCGGTCCTGCTGCTGGCGAAGCTGCTGCTGAAGAGAAGACCGAGTTTGACGTTGTCCTCACCGCCATTGGCGAGAAGAAAATCAATGTTATCAAGGTTGTCCGTGCAATCACTGGTCTGGGCTTGAAAGAAGCAAAAGACATGGTCGACGGCGCACCTAACACTGTTAAAGAGGGCGCTTCCAAAGAAGAAGCCGAGGGCATCAAGACGCAGCTCGAAGAAGCTGGCGCAAGCGTGGAGCTCAAATAGTAGCCTGCCTCGGATAATCACGTCCTAGCCAAGGTCGCCTTGTGCGGCCTTGGCTATTATACATTCAGTTAGCTAGAAGGAGACACCATGGCTTATTCGATTGCGAATAACCAGCTACTTAGGAAACATTTTCAGGAAATCAAACGGATTATCGATATCCCCAACCTGATTGATATCCAGAAGAATTCCTATCAGCGTTTCCTGCAGGGGGATTTGCCTGCTTCTGCCCGCCAGAATATTGGTGTGGAGGCGGTTTTCCGCTCAGTATTCCCAATTCGGGATTTCAGCGAGACCTGCTCTTTGGAGTATGTCGAGTACACGCTGGGGACCCCTAAATATGATGTTGAGGAATGCCACCAACGGGGGATGACTTTTGCAGCGCCGATGAAGGTTAAGGTGCGGCTGGTCTCGTGGGATGTTGATAAAGAGTCTGGCGTACAGTCGATTCGCGACATCAAGGAGCAGGAAGTTTATTTCGGCGAAATTCCGTTGATGACCGAGAATGGTACATTCATCGTCAATGGCACTGAACGTGTAATCGTCAGTCAGTTGCATCGTTCGCCCGGCGTCTTCTTTGACCACGACAAGGGCAAAACGCATTCGAGCGGCAAGATACTTTACAGCGCCCGGATTATCCCTTATCGGGGCTCTTGGCTCGATTTTGACTTTGATCACAAGGATATACTCTTTGTCCGTATTGACAGGCGACGCAAGTTGCCCGCCACTGTGCTACTCAAAGCGCTTGGCTTCTCTGTCGAGGAACTTTTAAACCGTTACTACGATACGGAAGAGATCTTTGTCGAGAGCCCTGTTGCGCAAGAAAAGGCAGAGGGCGATGATACGCCAGTAAAGAGAGTTTATCGTAAAAAGGTGAATACCAAACTTCTTCTCGGTCAGCGGACAACCTTTGAGGTTGTAGATGCAGACGGTGAGGTTCTGGTCAAGGCAAACCGCAAATTCACCAAGGCTGCGATTCGTAAAATTGAAGAGAAAAAGCTAGAATTTATCGAAGTTCCTGAAGAGGAGGTTCTTGGTAAGATCGCTTCTGCTGATGTCTTTGATGAGTCCACCGGTGAAGTACTCGTTGAGTGTAACGAGGAGATCACAGCCGCCAAGCTCGAGGCGCTGGTTGCCCGCGGCATCAACAACATCAAGGTCCTCTTTATTGACAACTTGTTTGTTGGTCCTTACCTGCGTGACACGCTCCTTCAGGATAAGGTTAATTCTCCGGAAGAAGCCAAAGTCGAAATTTATCGTCGACTGCGCCCGGGTGATCCGCCAACACTCAAGAGCTCCGATGCTCTCTTTACAAGCCTTTTCTTCAACGAAGAACGCTACGATCTTTCCACGGTCGGTCGACTCAAGCTGAATCACAAGCTCGGACTGAAGCTGCCTCTCGAAGTAACGACTCTGACCAAGGACGATATCCTTGAAGTCGTGCGCTACTTGATCGATCTGCGTAATGGCTCTCATGAATGGGAAGTTGAGGACGACAAGGGCAATACGCGTAAACTGCCGGTCAAGATTGATGACATCGACCACCTTGGCAATCGTCGCGTGCGTGCTGTTGGTGAGCTGCTTGAAAATCAGTACCGTGTCGGCCTGGTTCGTATGGAACGTGCCATTAAGGAACGTATGAGCCTGCAGGAAGTGGATAGCCTGATGCCCCACGACCTGATCAATTCCAAGCCGGTCTCGGCTGTTGTTAAGGAGTTCTTCGGTTCGAGTCAGCTTTCCCAGTTTATGGACCAGACCAATCCGCTGTCGGAGATCACGCACAAGCGTCGCCTCTCCGCTCTCGGACCTGGCGGTCTGACCCGTGAGCGAGCCGGTTTTGAAGTTCGTGACGTTCACGCGACTCACTATGGTCGTGTCTGCCCGATCGAGACTCCTGAGGGTCCAAACATCGGTCTGATCGCTTCACTGTCGACCTACGCCCGAATCAATGTTCATGGTTTCGTGGAGACACCTTACCGGATTGTCAACGACGGCAAGGTTACTTCAGAAATTCAGTACTTCTCTGCTCTGCAAGAAGAGGGTCATGCAATCGCCCAGGCGAATGCTCCCCTCGACAAAAAGAACTGTTTTGTTAATGAGCTGGTCAATGCCCGTCAAAACGGCGAGTTCATGTTGGTCAATCGCGAAGAGATTGGTCTGATGGACGTTTCACCGAAGCAGTTGGTTTCGGTGGCCGCTTCACTGATTCCATTCCTCGAGAACGACGACGCCAACCGCGCCCTGATGGGCTCCAACATGATGCGTCAGGCCGTGCCCCTGTTGCGTGCTGATGCCCCACTGGTCGGTACCGGCATGGAGCGTATTGTCTCTCATGACTCCGGTTCAGCGGTTGTCGCCAGCCACGACGGTATTGTCGAAAACGTTGATGCCGGCCGTATCGTCGTCAAGATTGATGACCATGAGGTTGATGAGACCGGAACCGGCGTTGATATCTACAACCTGATCAAGTTTATCCGCTCCAATCAGAACACCTGTCTCAACCAGAAACCGATTGTTAAGGTCGGCGACAAGGTCAAACGTGGTGAGATTATGGCTGACGGTCCGTCCACCCAGTGGGGGGAGTTAGCGCTCGGTCAGAATGTTCTGGTCGCGTTCATGCCCTGGGGTGGCTACAACTTCGAGGACTCGATCCTGATTTCCGAGAAGCTGGTCAAGGAAGACCGCTACACCTCAATTCACATTGAGGAGTTTGAGTGCGTCGCCCGTGACACCAAACTGGGTAAGGAAGAGATTACCGACGATATCCCCAATCTCGGCGAGGATGCCCTGAGCGATCTTGACGAGAGTGGTATTATCCGTATCGGTGCTGAAGTCAAACCGACCGACATCCTGGTTGGTAAGATCACGCCGAAAGGTGAGACGCAGCTCTCCCCTGAGGAGAAGTTGCTGCGGGCCATCTTCGGCGAAAAGGCCGGCGATGTTCGCGATACTTCCCTACGCGTGCCACCTGGTGTCGAAGGTGTCGTTATCGGAGCCCGCGTCTTCTCTCGTAAGGGCTTGGACAAGGACAGCCGGACGGAGATCATCGAGCAGACTGAGATCGACAAGCTGCTTAAGGACCAGAATGACGAGATTCGCATCATCCGTGAATCTTCGCAGCGCAAGCTGGCGGGTCTTCTGAATGGCCAGGCGGTTTCTGCTCCGGTCAAGGACCGTGAAGGTAAAACCCTGCTGGCTAAGGGGCGCAAGATTACCGATAAAGCTCTGGAGTCGATTCCTTTCAGTCTCTGGCGTGAGATCTCTCTCGCTGATGAAGACGCTGAAAGTAAGGTCAGTGAGACTGTTCGTCGCCTGACTGAGCGTGAAGATATCATCAAGACTGTTTTTGCCGACAAGATTGAAAAGCTCAAGCGCGGCGATGATCTGCCTCCGGGCGTGATCAAGATGGTCAAAGTCTATATCGCCATTAAACGCAGACTCTCTGTCGGTGACAAGATGGCCGGCCGTCACGGTAACAAAGGTGTCCTCTCTCGCATTCTGCCAGAAGAAGACATGCCTTACCGTGATGATGGTACCCCTGTTGAGATTGTGCTCAACCCGCTAGGTGTGCCGTCTCGTATGAATGTCGGTCAGATCCTGGAGACCCACCTTGGCCTCGCAGCCCGTGGTCTGGGTGAGCAGATTCAGGCATCTATCGATCAGATGCTGGATCCGAAGAACCTGCGCAAACAGATCAAGGACATCTATGGCAACAAGGAGCTGAACGGCTTCATTGATGACTTGAGCGATGATGACGTTCTGACGCTGGCGCGTCGCCTTTCACACGGTGTTCCCATGGCTTCACCGGTCTTCGAGGGTGTTCATGAAGACCAGATCAAAGGTGAACTGGAGCGTGCCGGAATGCCGGTGAGCGGCCAGATGACTTTGCATGACGGACGTAGCGGTGAAAAGTTCAAAGAGAAAGTCACTGTCGGTATTATGTATATGCTCAAACTGCATCACCTGGTCGACGACAAGATTCACGCTCGAAGCATTGGCCCCTACAGCCTGGTTACTCAGCAGCCGCTGGGTGGTAAGGCACAGTTCGGTGGCCAGCGTCTCGGTGAGATGGAGGTCTGGGCTATGGAAGCTTACGGTGCAGCGCATGCGCTACAGGAATTCCTTACAGTCAAGTCAGATGACGTGGCTGGTCGGACCCGGATTTACGAGGCGATCGTCAAGGGCAAGCATACCCTTGAAGCCGGCCTCCCGGAATCGTTCAATGTTCTTATTAAAGAACTTCAGGCTCTCTGCCTCGATGTAGAGCTGCTTGAAGAGGACTGATACTGTAGCGAACCCCTCATCCTGAGAAGGAGGATGTGTCTTGGAAGATATATACAGCCTATTTGAGCGGCCGAAAGACCCTCTCAATTTTAACTCAATTCGTCTCTCTATCTCTTCTCCCGAAAAGATACGCGAGCGTTCTTTTGGTGAAGTTAAGAAGCCTGAAACGATCAACTACCGGACATTCAAGCCGGAGCGTGACGGTCTCTTCTGCGCCAAAATCTTTGGTCCAACCAAAGACTACGAGTGTAACTGCGGCAAATACAAGCGCATGAAGCACCGTGGCATCGTCTGTGAAAAATGTGGAGTCGAGGTCATTCCGAGCAAGGTTCGTCGTGAGCGTCTCGGTCACATTGACCTGGCCTGCCCTGTTGCACACATCTGGTTCCTCAAGTCTCTGCCGAGTCGGATTGCAACTATGCTCGACCTGACCCTGAAAGAGCTTGAGCGTATTCTCTATTTCGAGGCATATATAGTTCTTGATAAAGGTGAAAGCGATCTTGACGATGGCCAGATCCTCTCTGAAGAGAAATATCGCGAAGCGATGGAAGAGCACGCCGGCCAATTTACTGTTGGCATGGGCGCTGAAGCTGTTCGCGAGTTACTTAGCGAACTTCAGCCAAAAGACCGGGACAAGTACGGTGAGGGGCTAGCGGGGGTTACTGCAGAATTACGCGACGAGATGATCGAAGCGACCAGCGAAGCCAAACGTAAGAAGGTGGCTAAGCGCCTCAAGGTTGCTGACGCCTTTATTAACAGCGGCAACCTCCCGGAATGGATGATTCTTGAAACCATCCCCGTCCTGCCGCCGGAATTGCGCCCTCTGGTTCCTCTCGATGGTGGACGTTTTGCCACATCTGACCTTAACGACCTTTACCGTCGTGTCATTAACCGCAACAATCGCCTCAAGCGCTTGATGGAACTGCGTGCTCCCGAGGTTATTATCCGCAACGAGAAGCGTATGTTGCAGGAATCGGTTGACGCGCTTTTTGATAATGGCCGTCGTGGCCGCGCAATTACCGGTCCTAACAAACGTCCGCTCAAGTCACTTTCGGACATGCTCAAAGGTAAAGGCGGCCGATTCCGCCAGAACCTGCTCGGTAAGCGTGTTGACTACTCTGGTCGTTCAGTTATTGTCGTTGGCCCTGAGCTAAGGCTACACCAATGTGGTCTGCCTAAGAAGATGGCGCTTGAGCTGTTCAAACCCTTTATTTACAACAAGCTCGAAGAACGTGGCTTTTGCACCACGATCAAGAGTGCCAAGAAGCTGGTCGAACGCGAGCGCCCCGAAGTTTGGGACGTCCTTGAAGAAGTTATCAAGGAACACCCGGTCATGCTCAACCGTGCACCGACCCTTCACCGTCTCGGCATCCAGGCTTTCGAGCCTGTTCTTATCGAAGGCAAGGCGATCCAGCTGCACCCATTGGTCTGTACTGCTTTTAACGCCGACTTTGACGGTGACCAGATGGCCGTCCATCTGCCGCTTTCGGTAGAGAGCCAGGTTGAGACTCGCATTCTAATGATGTCGACGAACAATATTCTGTCTCCAGCACACGGTAAGCCAATTATCGTGCCGTCACAGGATATGGTCCTCGGTCTCTACTACATGACCCGCGAGCGTGTTTTTGCCAAGGGCGAAAATATGGTTTTCTCTTCTCCGGAAGAGGTCCGTATGGCTTACGACGCTACAGAGGTCGATCTGCAGGCCAAGATCAAGGTTCGTATCGAGCCTGTCGCTGGTGAAAAACCGGAAATTGTTGAAACCACAGTTGGCCGGATTTTGTTGCGCGAAGTTGTGCATGCATCGATTCCGTTTTCGGCTGTCAACCTGGTTATGAACAAGAAGCAGGTTGGCGAGCTTATCGACCTGTGCTTCCGTTTCGCTGGAAACAAAGAGACTGTTATCCTGGCTGATAAGCTTAAGGAGACAGGTTTTAAGTTCTCGTCGATCGCAGGTGTTTCCATCTGCCTTGATAATATGGTGATCCCCGAGGACAAAGAGAAGTATCTTTCGGCTGCTGTTAATGAAGTGACAGAAATACAAGGCCAGTACACTGAAGGTCTGATCACCGACGGTGAGCGTTACAATAAGGTTATCGATATCTGGGCCAAGTGTACTGAAGATATCGCCCAGACGATGCTTTCCAAACTGGCGGTCGAGACAGTAACCTCTCCGCAAGGCGAAGAGGTTAAAGTTCCTTCTTTCAACCCGATTCACATGATGGCCGATTCCGGTGCTCGTGGTAGTCACCAGCAGATTCGTCAGCTGGCCGGCATGCGTGGCCTGATGGCCAAGCCCGACGGCTCGATTATAGAAACGCCGATCACTGCAAACTTCCGTGAAGGTCTCACGGTTCTGCAGTACTTCATCTCGACTCATGGTGCTCGTAAAGGTCTGGCCGATACAGCGCTCAAGACCGCTAACTCGGGTTACCTCACACGTCGCCTGGTTGACGTTGCTCAGGACGCAATCATTATGGAAGACGATTGCGGCACTCTGGACGGTATCAACGTAAGTTCCCTGATTGAGGGCGGTGAAGTTATCGAGCCCTTGGGTGATCGTATCCTTGGCCGTACTGCTCTTGAGGATATTGTTGACCCGGTTACGGATGAAGTGCTTGTCGAGGACAACCAGTCCATTGATGAGGCCCTGGTCCTGAAGATTGAAGAGGCCGGCATCGAGAAGATCAAGATTCGTTCGGTTCTTACCTGTCAGAGCCGTCGTGGTATCTGTGCTTCCTGTTATGGGCGTGACCTGGCTCGTGGCCATGTCGTTAACCTCGGCGAGGCTGTCGGTGTTATCGCTGCTCAGTCGATCGGTGAGCCGGGAACCCAGTTGACTATGCGTACCTTCCATATCGGTGGTACTGCATCACGTCAGGCAGAGCAGACTGCACTTGAGGCTCGTACAGAAGGTACCCTCAAGTTTATCAACTTGACGACAGCCACGAATAGCGAAGGTCGCCTCGTCGTTATGAACCGTAACGCTGAGGTTGCTGTGGTCGATGAGACCGGCCGTGAACGTGAGCGTTACGGTGTGGTTTACGGTGCTCGCTTAATGATCAATGAGGGCGACGCTGTAACCAAAGGGTTGGTTGTTTCTGAATGGGACCCCTTCACCATGCCGATTCTTTCGGAAGCTGCCGGTAAGGTTCGCTTCGGCGACATGGTTGAAGGTCTTACTGTCGAGGAGCAGGTTGACGATGTTACGGGTCTTTCCCGTAAGGTTGTTATCGAAACCAAGTCTGCTGACAAGCGTCCTCGCGTCTCGATCAAAGACGAGAACAATAAAACCGCGCAACGTTGTATGATGCCGGTTGGCGCTAATATCCTGATTCAGGAAGATGCCGAGGTTAAGGCTGGTGACATTCTCGCCAATATCCCTCGCGAAACCACCAAGACCAAGGACATCACTGGTGGTCTGCCTCGTGTTGCTGAACTCTTCGAAGCGCGTAAGCCAAAAGAGTTCGCCGTGATTACCGAGATTGACGGTGTCGTTGCCTTCGGCAAGGATTCCAAGGGTAAGCGCAAGGTCGTGGTGACTCCTGAGGTGGGTGAGCCTAAAGAGTACCTGATTCCAAAAGGCAAGCACATCAGCGTACATGAAGGAGACTTCGTGCGTGCAGGTGAGTCCCTGATGGACGGCTCAAGTAACCCACATGACATCTTGCGGGTCCTTGGCGAGAAAGAATTGGCCAAGTACCTGGTTGATGAGGTCCAGGAAGTTTATCGTCTGCAGGGCGTCAAGATCAACGACAAGCATATTGAAGTTATCGTTCGTCAGATGCTACGTCGCGTCAAGATCAAGTCTGTTGGTAACACGCGCTTCCTGGCCGATGATTCGGTGGAGCGTTGGCAGTTCGATGTCGAAAACCAGAAGGTGCTTGCTGAGGGCGGTCAGCCTGCCGTCGGTGAACCACTCATGCTCGGCATTACCAAGGCCTCCCTGTCGACAGAGTCGTTTATATCGGCAGCGTCCTTTCAGGAGACGACCAAGGTCCTCACGCAGGCTTCGATTGAAGGTAAGGTCGACTACCTGCGTGGCCTGAAAGAGAACGTCATCATGGGCCGACTGATTCCGGCCGGCACTGGCGTTATTAAGTACCGCAGCGCAAATCTCCTGATTGAGGAACCGGAAGAGCGGCTCCCTGTTGTCGAGGAAATCGATGAGGACGCTGAGAATTATGAGGCGGAACTCGCAGAAATGGTCGTTGAAGCACCCGCTGAAGAAGTCGAAGATGCTGATATCGATTAGATTTTTCGGCTCGAAATAAAAAATAGTAGATTGCTTTAAAAAGGCTTGACAGGCGAGGCCCGCTTTGTTAGATTCAGCGGGTTTTCTCCTCTGAGAAAATCTGTTCTTTTAACGCTTTGAATACGCAAAAAATCGGGAGTGATTCTATGCCGACGATCAATCAATTGATCCGTATAGGTCGTGAGAAAAAGCAAGACAAGTCAACAACACCTGGGCTTCAGGGTAACCCTCAGAAGCGCGGTGTCTGTACTCGTGTGTACACTACGACTCCGAAGAAGCCGAACTCTGCGCTTCGTAAAGTTGCTCGTGTGCGCCTGACTAACGGAATGGTTGTTACCTCCTACATCCCTGGTGTGGGCCATAATCTTCAGGAACACTCTGTTGTCCTGGTACGTGGTGGCCGAGTAAAAGACCTTCCAGGCGTTCGTTATACGATCGTCCGTGGAGCTCTTGACCTCGCAGGGGTTAAGGATCGCAAGAAGTCTCGTTCCAAGTACGGTGCCAAGCGGCCCAAGTAATTTAGAGATACCAAGAGGACGTTATGCCGAGAAGAAGAGAAGTAGCCAAGCGGGTTATCCTGCCTGATCCAAAGTTTCACGACCGACTGGTAGCTAAGTTCGTCAATGCTTTGATGATTGGTGGCAAGAAGAGTACTGCAGAAAGTATTGTTTACGGTGCTTTCGACCTGATCAAGGAGCGTGCTGGTGATGAGCCGGTAGAGGTTTTCAAGAAAGCTATTGAAAACGTTCGTCCGGTTGTTGAAGTCAAGTCCCGCCGCGTTGGTGGTTCGACTTACCAGGTTCCGGTTGAGGTTCGTCCTGAGCGTCGCAATGCCCTGGCAATCCGTTGGATTGTTGGTTTTGCCCGCAGCCGTGGTGAAAAGACCATGGAGGAGCGCCTTGCTGCTGAGTTTATGGATGCAGCCGGTAACCGTGGTGCCACGGTTAAGAAACGTGAAGACACTCATCGCATGGCCGAAGCTAATAAAGCCTTCGCTCATTATCGCTGGTAGGCGGAGGATTTACTGCTGTGGCTCGCAAAGTATCACTTGAAAAAACACGTAATATCGGCATCATGGCTCATATTGATGCAGGTAAAACTACAACTACCGAGCGTATTCTTTACTACACTGGCGTTTCCCACAAAATCGGTGAAGTTCATGATGGCGCTGCCACTATGGATTGGATGGAGCAGGAGCAGGAGCGTGGTATTACTATCACCTCGGCTGCAACTACTTGCTTCTGGAATGAACACCGAGTCAATATTATAGATACCCCTGGTCATGTAGATTTTACCATTGAAGTTGAGCGTTCCTTGAAGGTCCTGGACGGTTCTGTTGCTGTCTTCTGTTCAGTCGGAGGCGTAGAGCCTCAGTCTGAAACAGTCTGGCGTCAGGCTGACAAGTATGGCGTCCCGCGTATGGTCTTTATTAACAAGATGGACCGTGTCGGCGCCGATTTTAGCCGTGGCGTAGAGATGATACGCGACCGTCTTGGCGCAAATCCTATTCCGATTCAACTGCCTATTGGTGCAGAAGACCTCTTCCGCGGCGTTATTGACCTCGTTCAGATGAAAGCGATTATCTGGGAAAACGAGGCGATGGGAGCCAACTACGAAGTTATGGAGATTCCAGCGGAACTGCTGGATGAAGCCGAAACCGCTCGCGAAGTTATGCTTGAAGAGATCAGTTCCATTGATGAAGTGTTGATGGAGAAGTATCTGGCTGGTGAAGAGCTCACTATCGAAGAGGTTAAGTCCGGAATTCGTAATGCGACCATGGCGTTGCAGATCAATCCCGTTTTGTGCGGTACAGCCTTTAAGAACAAGGGTGTTCAGACTCTGCTTGATGCTGTCATTGACTACATGCCTTCTCCTCTTGATGTTAAGCCTATGCCTGGTGTCGATCCTCATACCGGTGCTGAAGTAACTCGCTCTGCTGATGACAGTGCGCCCTTTGCAGCCTTGGCCTTTAAGGTAATGACGGACCCTTTCGTTGGCCAGTTGACCTTCTTCCGCGTTTATTCGGGTGTTGCTGAAGCTGGTGCCCATATCGTAAATGCTACCAAGGGCAAGAAGGAGCGCTTCGGTCGCATCTTGAAGATGCATGCAAATAAGCGTGAGGAGATCAAAGCAGTTTACGCAGGTGATATTGCTGCCGCTGTTGGTTTGAAATATACCACAACTGGCGATACTCTCTGTGATCCCAAGACTCCTTGTATTCTTGAGTCAATGGAGTTTCCAGAGCCAGTTATCCATATCGCGATTGAGCCAAAGACCAAGAGCGACCAGGAAAAGATGGGTACTGCTCTCGGAAAGTTAGTTCAGGAAGACCCTTCTTTGCGCGTTAAGACTGACCAGGAGACTGGTCAGGTCATCATCTCCGGCATGGGCGAGTTGCATCTAGAGATCATCGTCGACCGTATGAAGCGTGAGTTCAAGGTTGAAGCTAATATCGGCGCTCCTCAGGTTGCCTATCGTGAGTCGATCACCAAGACCGTTGAAGCGCAGGGTAAATTCGTTCGTCAGTCCGGTGGTCGTGGTCAGTACGGTGATTGTTGGTTGCGTCTTGAGCCCGGTGAGCCTGGTAGTGGCTTCGTGTATGTCGATGCAATCAAAGGCGGTGTTATTCCCAAAGAGTACATTTCTTCGGTTGGTAATGGTGCTGAGAAGGCCGCTAAAAACGGCATCATAGCGGGCTTCCCGTTGGTTGACCTGCGCGTTACATGTTACGACGGCTCCTACCATGATGTTGACTCAAATGAGATGGCCTTCACAATTGCCGGCTCTATGGGCCTCAAGGAAGGTGCTGCCAAAGCCAAGCCCGTTCTCCTTGAGCCGATTATGGCTGTCGAGGTTGTTGCCCCCGAGGAATACCTCGGCGAAGTTATGGGCGATTTAAGCAGCCGCCGTGGTCGTGTCTCTGGCATGGAAACACGGGGTGGGGCGCAGGTTGTTAATGCTCACGTGCCACTGTCCAGCATGTTTGGTTATTCGACCGATCTGCGCAGTTCGACTCAGGGCCGTGCGACATACACCATGACTTTCGATCATTATGATCAGGTTCCCAAGGCGATTGCTGAAGAGATTATCAGTAAAACTAAGGGTTAATTTTAAATCAATTTTAGCAAAACGAATATTTAGCACAAAGAATATTTAGCACAAAGAATATAAGGAGATAGGACCCATGGCAAAAGCCAAGTTTGAGCGGACTAAGCCGCATGTCAACATCGGAACAATCGGTCACGTTGACCACGGCAAGACGACCCTGACAGCAGCAATTACTAACGTACTTGCTTCTAAGGGCGGCGCTGAGTTCAAAGCGTTCGACCAGATCGACAACGCTCCTGAAGAACGTGAGCGCGGTATCACGATCGCAACGGCACACGTTGAGTACGAGACAGACAACCGTCACTACGCACACGTTGACTGCCCAGGTCACGCTGACTACGTTAAAAACATGATCACTGGTGCTGCACAGATGGACGGTGCGATCCTGGTGGTTTCCGCTGCTGATGGCCCGATGCCTCAGACCCGTGAGCATATCCTGCTCGCTCGTCAGGTTGGTGTCCCCTCGATGGTTGTTTTCCTGAATAAAGCCGACATGGTTGATGACGAAGAATTGATGGAGTTGGTTGATCTTGAGATCCGCGAGCTGCTCTCTTCTTACGACTTCCCTGGTGATGACATCCCAGTCATTCCCGGTAGCGCACTGAAAGCTCTGGAGTGTGGTTGTGGCAACGATGGTTGCCCTGCGTGTGAGCCGGTTCTGGAACTGATGCGTCAAGTTGATGCTTACATCCCCGAGCCTGAGCGTGCCGTTGATCGTCCATTCCTGATGCCTGTTGAGGACGTGTTCTCAATCTCCGGTCGCGGTACGGTTGCTACCGGTCGTGTTGAGCGCGGTATCATCAACGTTGGCGACGACATTGAAATCGTTGGTATGAAAGCGACTGGCAAGTCTGTTGTTACCGGTGTTGAAATGTTTCGCAAGCTTCTGGATCAAGGTCGGGCTGGTGATAACTGTGGTATCCTTTTGCGCGGTGTTAAGCGTGAAGAGATCGAGCGTGGTCAGGTCCTGGCGAAGCCGGGCAGCATCACTCCTCATACCAAGTTTAAAGCAGAAGCCTACATCCTGACCAAGGAAGAGGGCGGCCGTCACACTCCTTTCTTCAAGGGCTACCGTCCTCAGTTCTACTTCCGTACCACGGACGTGACTGGTGTTGTTGAGCTTCCTGAAGGAACCGAGATGGTTATGCCTGGTGACAACATTGCTGTTACCGTAGAGCTGATCACTCCGATCGCCATGGATAAAGAGCTTCGCTTCGCAATCCGCGAAGGTGGCCGTACGGTTGGCGCCGGTGTCGTCAGCGAAATTGTCGAATAATAAAGGACGAGATCATGCAGAGCCAGAAGATTCGTATTCGCCTCAAGGCGTATGACCACAAGCTGCTCGATCAGTCGGTCAATGAAATTGTCGACACAGCAAAGCGCACAGGGGCTCGCATCGCCGGCCCGATTCCGTTGCCGACTGTGATCAACAAGTACTGTGTATTGCGTGGACCTCATGTCGACAAAAAGAGTCGTGAGCAGTTCGAGATGCGTACACATAAGCGTCTGCTTGATATCGTCGAGCCGACTCAGCAGACTGTTGATGCTTTAATGAAGCTTGACCTGTCCGCTGGTGTTGACGTCGAGATTAAGCTGTAATAGCGAAGTAAGGGTAAAGTAATGATTCAGGGAATTTTGGGTAAAAAGCTGGGTATGACCCAGGTATTTGTCGCAGATGGTCGCCGCATCCCGGTGACTGTTGTAGAGGCAGGCCCCTGTACCGTCGTGCAGAAGAAGACGGAATCCGCTGATGGCTACAATGCTTTGCAGGTCGGTTTCGAGGCCAAGAAGTCCCATCGCGTCAATAAGCCGATGATGGGCCACTTCAAAAAAGCTGACCAGGGTGCATTTACGACCCTTCGTGAGCTTGCCGCGGATAACGTTGATGAATATCAGGTTGGTGACCAGGTCACCTGCGACTCGGTCTTTAAGGCTGGGGATATCGTTGACGTAACCGGAACCAGCAAAGGTAAAGGCTTTCAGGGCGTCATAAAACGCTGGGGTTTCTCCGGAGGTCGTGCAACACATGGCTCTAAATTTCATCGTGGCCCCGGCTCGATTGGAATGAGCGCCTCGCCAGCACGTGTCCACAGAGGAAAGAAGATGCCTGGCCAGATGGGTAACGCTCGTGTTACTCAGCAAAATCTGGAAATCGTGGAAGTTCGTGCCGATCAGAATTTGATTCTGGTAAAGGGTGCAATCCCCGGGCCTAACCAAGGTCTTGTGCTGATTCGCAAGTGCGTCAAGGCTTAAGTGCTAATAGAAGTTTGAGTTCCGGAGTTTAGTTATGGCAAAGATTGCTGTATTTGATATTGACCGCAAGCAGGTCTCTGAGCGGGATCTCGTTGACGAGGTGTTTAACACTGATGTCAAGGAATACCTTCTGCATGATATGGTTCGCTACCAGCTGGCCGCTCGTCGGCAGGGAACCGCCAAGGTCAAAGGCCGTGGTGAGGTTCGTGGTGGTGGTAAGAAGCCATTTCGCCAGAAAGGCACCGGTAATGCCCGTCAGGGCACGCCGACCGCGCCTAATCATGTTGGTGGTGGCGTTGTTTTTGGCCCCACACCTCGTGACTACAAGTTCAAGCTGAATCGTAAGGTCAAGCAGTCTGCATTACGCAGTGCACTCTCGGCCCGTTTCAAGGCTGAGTGTGTGACAGTTGTCAATGCGTTAGACCTTGAAAAGATCAGCACTAAGGGTTTCTCCGAAGTCCTTGACCTTTTTGAGCTGAAGAAGGCGTTGATCGTTGTCGATGGTGAAAATGCGAAGCTGGAACTTTCTGCTCGTAACCTGCCATTTGTTAAAGTATTGCGTGCTGAAGGCGTCAACGTTTACGACGTCCTGAAGTATCCCAAACTGGTCCTGACTGAAGGTGCGGTCGACCAGATTGAAGGAGCGCTGGCAAAATGAAACCTTTACATCAGATTATCAGGAAGCCCCTGGTTACAGAAAAATCCAACCTGATGAAGGAAACCGGTAATGTTGTTGCCTTTGAAGTTGCGATGGGCAGTAACAAGGTTGAAATCAGGCAGGCTATTGAACGTGCTTTTGACGTTAAGGTGCAAGAAGTTCGCACCCTGATTATTGCCGGAAAAACCAAGCGAGTTGGTCGCAGTTCTGGCAAACGTCCCAATGTCAAAAAAGCATATGTGACCTTGGCTGAAGGCACCATCGATTTTTTCGGTGTTTAGTAAGATTGATATCCATCTGACGGAGTAGTAATAATGGGGATCAAAAAGTTTAAACCGACATCTGCGGGTCGCCGTCATATGACAGCCTCGACATTCGAGGAAGTTACGACGTCAACCCCGGAAAAGTCATTGTTGGCACCGCTCAGTAAATCTGGCGGTCGTAACAACACAGGTCGAATCACCAAGCGGCACACCGGTGGTGGTCACAAACGTAAGTACCGGATCATTGATTTCAAGCGTGATAAGCGTGAGATTGCTGCCAAGGTCGCTACGATTGAGTATGACCCGAACCGCTCCGCACGTATTGCTCTGTTGCACTACGTAGATGGTGAAAAGCGTTACATCTTGGCGCCGGTTGGTATTAACGTCGGTGATGTTATCATCGCTAGCGAGACTGCTGACATCGTGCCTGGCAATGCAATGCCAATTCGTGCTATCCCTCTTGGTACTTGGATCCACAACGTGGAGCTTAGAATCGGCAAGGGCGGGCAGATGGCACGCAGTGCAGGAACTTACGCAATGCTCGCCGCCAAGGATGGTAAGTATGCTCAGCTGCGGCTGCCTTCCGGTGAAGTACGACTGGTCTTGCAGGAATGCTGTGCAACGATTGGTCAGGTTGGCAATACAGACCATGAGAACATCAAGATTGGTAAGGCTGGCCGTAATCGCTGGTTGGGCAAGCGCCCGCAAACTCGTGGTGTTGCCATGAACCCTGTAGACCATCCACATGGTGGTGGTGAAGGTAAAAGTTCGGGTGGCCGTCATCCTGTAACCCCATGGGGTGTTCCAACCAAGGGTTACAAGACACGTTCTAACAAGCGGACGGATCGCTTCATTGTCCGCCGTCGGGCCAAGTAAGAGAAATAGGAGACGACCGTGGCAAGATCGATTAAAAAAGGCCCTTATATTGAGGGCAGCCTGATGCGCAAAGTCGAAAACATCAGTGATGGTAGTGCTCACAAAGTGATCAAAACATGGTCGCGACGTTCCACCATTCATCCTGATTTCGTCGGTATGACGTTTGCTGTACATAACGGTAAAAAGTTCATTCCGGTCTTCGTGTCCGAGAATATGGTCGGTCACAAGCTAGGTGAGTTTTCCCCAACCAGGACCTATTATGGTCACGGTTCGGATCGGAAAAAGAAGAAGTAATTATTAGCTGAGGGAGTACCAGCACATGGAAGCAAGTGCGAAATTGAAATCAGTTCGCCTGTCACCACAGAAGACTCGCCTGGTCGTGGACATGGTCCGCGGTAAGGCTGTACAGGAAGCCCTTAATATTCTGAAGTTTTCGCCTCAGCGCCCGGCGGATGTCGTTGCCAAGTTAGTGCGTTCGGCGGTTGCTAATGCTGAACAAAAGGGTATCGCGGATGTTGACCGGCTCTTTGTTAAGGCTGTATTTGTTGACCAGGGACCTGTCCTGAAGCGCTTTATGCCCCGCGCTCAAGGCCGGGCGACGAAAATTCGTAAGCCGACCAGCCACATTACGGTGGTCCTGGACGAGAAGTAACCACCTGAGGAGGTGTAGTTTTGGGTCAGAAAGTTCATCCAATAGGATTTCGCTTAGGCATAATCCGCACATGGGAATCAAACTGGTACGCAGAGAAGGATTATGCTCAGCTATTGCATGAGGATCTCAAGTTGCGTAACTACTTGAAAGAGCGCCTGCACCACGCTGGCATTTCCAAGGTTGAGATCGAGCGAGCTGCTGGTAAGGCCAAGATTAATATCTTTGCTGCCCGTCCCGGCATCATCATCGGTAAAAAAGGTTCCGAGGTTGAAGCTCTCAAAAAGGAACTGGCCAAGCTGACCGACAAAGAGGTCTTTATCAATATTCAGGAAGTTCGCAAGCCTGAGATTGACGCCCAGTTGGTTGCTGAGAACGTCGCTCTTCAACTGGTAAGGCGAGTTGCTTTCCGTCGCGCTATGAAGAAGGCTGTTACCCAGTGTCTCAAATTTGGTGCTCAAGGGATCAAGATTGAATGTTCCGGTCGCCTCGGTGGCGCTGAGATGAGTCGTCGCGAATGGTATCGCGAAGGCCGAGTTCCTCTCCACACCTTGCGTGCTGATATCGATTACGGGTTCGCCGAAGCCAAGACAACATACGGCATCATCGGTGTTAAGGTCCTTATTTTCAAGGGCGAGATCTTGGGTACCAAAGAGCCGAAGAAGTAAGTAACAGTTCAGGAGTTTATTCGTCATGTTAATGCCTAAAAAGGTTAAGCATAGAAAAACATTTAAAGGCCGGATGAAGGGTGCTGCCCGTGGCGGTACGGATCTCAACTTCGGAGATTTTGGCCTTCAGGCTATGGATTGTGGCTGGCTGTCTGCGCGGCAGATAGAAGCTGCCCGTCGAGCTATGACGCGTTATATCAAACGTGGTGGTCAGATCTGGATTCGCTGTTTTCCCGACAAATCGTTAACCCGCAAGCCTGCTGAGACTCGTATGGGTAAAGGTAAGGGTTCTCCAGACAGTTGGGTCTGCGTGGTACGTCCGGGTATGATCCTTTATGAAATGCAAGGTGTTGATGAGGCAACGGCACGTGAAGCGTTCCGTCTCGCGGCACATAAATTACCAATGAAGACCAAAATCGTGCTTCGAGAGGAGGCCGGTCATGAATCCTGAGGAACTGCGTAGTAAATCTACCGAAGAATTAAATGCAGCGGTTGCAGATTTGAACCAGGAATTGTTCAACTTAAAGTTTCAACTGCACACCGGACATCTGGAAAACACCTCTCGCATCCCCCAGGTGCGTAAGGAAATTGCCAGGATCAAAACTGTCCTTCAGCAGAAGAACAGCTAATCCGACTTGAAGAGGACGGCAATGACGAAAGAACGCGGAAATAAGAAGTTACTGGTTGGGGTTGTCATAAGTGACAAAATGGATAAGACCGTAGTTGTAAAGGTCGACAACATTGTCAAGCACCCTGTCTATATGAAATACATCAAGCGTAGCGCCAAGTTTAAGGCACATGATGAACAGAATGAGTGTGTTGCTGGAGACAGGGTTATGATCGTTGAATCACGCCCCTTGTCGAAAGATAAGCGGTGGCGCGTTCGCGAAATTCTAGAAAAGCACGTTAGCGCTTAGGAGATACTGGCCATGATTCAGATGCAATCAACACTTTCTGTTGCAGATAACTCCGGTGCCCGGAAGCTCTGTTGCATTAAAGTTCTTGGCGGGTCCAAGCGCAAGTATGCAGGTATCGGTGACATTATCGTCTGTTCTGTTAAAGAGGCGATGCCCAACTCGAAGGTCAAGAAGGGTGATGTTGTCCGTGCTGTAATTGTGCGTACCGCAAAAGAGGTGAACCGTCCTGACGGTTCTTACATTCGTTTTGATGTTAACTCTGCAGTGGTTGTTTCGGCCACTGGAGAACCGGTCGGCACACGTATCTTCGGGCCTGTTGCTCGTGAACTACGTGCCAAGCGGTTTATGAAAATCGTTTCACTGGCCCCTGAGGTCCTTTAAACGCTGGGAGTAAATTAGTCATGGCAGTCACAAAACTCCATGTGAAAAAAGATGACCTGGTAATGATTGTTGCCGGGAAAGACAAAGGCAAGAGCGGTAAGGTTCTGCGCGTTCTTCCAGAGAAAGAGCGGGTTCTGGTGGAAAGCATAAACCTGATCAAGCGTCATACTCGTCCGTCTCAAAGCAATAGCGAAGGCGGGATTATCGAAAAAGAAGCACCGATTGCTCTCTCGAATGTTCAGCTGCTTTGTCCGGGCTGCAACAAGCCGGCGCGCACTGGCCTTAAGGTTCTCGAGGACGGTAGTAAGGTTCGTTTCTGTAAGAAGTGTAACGAGATCGTGAATAATTAACGGAGTTTTTCATGGCAAGGCTCAAGGAAACATATCAGAAAGAGCTGGTTCCTAAGTTAAAAGAGGAGCTGCAGCTTAAGAACGTGATGGAAGTTCCGCGTGTTGAGAAGGTCGTTGTAAATATGGGCCTTGGCGAGGCGATCCAGAATGTAAAAATTCTTGAATCGGCTGTCGAGGAAATGTCCCGTATTACCGGACAGAAGGCTGTCATCACACGCGCCAAGAAATCCATCGCTCAGTTTAAACTGCGTGAAGACATGCCTATCGGCGTCATGGTTACTCTACGACGTGATCGTGCCTACGAGTTTCTTGATCGTCTGATCAATGTCGCTCTGCCTCGCGTAAGAGACTTTAAGGGTGTTTCCGCCAAGGCTTTTGATGGCCGCGGTAACTACACTCTCGGTATTCGTGAGCAGTTAATTTTCCCTGAAATCGATATCGAAGAAATCGACAAGATTAAGGGAATGAATGTGACGATCGTCACCTCGGCGCGCACTGACGAAGAAGGTCGCGCCCTGCTTACCGGAATGGGCATGCCTTTCCGGAAACAGAACGTAGCAGCATAGCGGAGGAATCTCGTGGCAAAGAAATCAATGCGCATTAAGGCCGCAAGGCCCCAAAAGTTTGGCGTAAGACAGTATAATCGTTGTCCGATCTGTGGTCGGCCCCGTGCTTACTATCGTAAATTTGATATGTGCAGAATTTGTCTGCGCAAGCTGGCGTCTGAAGGCAAGCTTCCAGGCGTAATTAAGTCCAGCTGGTAATTGGTTAATTAAGGAGCAGTATTCATGGCTATGACGGACCCGATCGCGGACCTTTTGACCCGCATCCGTAATGCAGGCATGGCGAAACATGCCAAACTGGACATGCCCTCGTCCAATGTCAAGGTTGCTATTGCCGAAGTTCTGAAAGAGCTCGGTTATATCAAGAATTTCAAGGTGATCAGTGATGACCTGCAAGGGATTCTGCATATTTACCTGAAGTATGATGAGCAGAATAAGGCTGTAATCCACGAAATTACGCGAGTGTCAAAACCTGGTCGCAGGGTTTACGTCGGCAGCTCAGATATCCCTCGTGTTAAGAACGGCCTGGGTGCTGCAATTTTGTCGACATCGAAGGGTGTCATGGATGATGTTGCTGCTCGTGAGGCTACTATTGGTGGCGAAGTCATCTGCACCATCTGGTAATTTCAAACGAACTGTAGATTTTTAAGGAGTCGATAAAGATGTCGCGCATCGGCAAGAAACCCATAAGTATCACCTCGGGTGTTAAAGTCACCCTGGATGGTCAAACTATTAAGGTCGAGGGCCCTAAGGGGAGCCTTGAGCGGACTATCCACGAGCAAATCGAGGTCAAGATGGAAGCAGATCAGCTGCTGATTTCTTCCCGAGTAGGGCAGCCCGGCGCAGCTTTACAGGGCCTTTTTCGCTCACTTATTGCTAATATGGTGGATGGCGTTACCAGCGGATTCTCTAAAGTTCTAGAGATTAACGGTGTCGGTTATCGCGCAGAGTTGAAGGGCAGTAATCTGAACCTCTCTCTCGGTTACTCGCATCCTATTGAATACCCGCTGCCTAAAGGAATTACTGCTGAAGTCGAGCCCAAGGCTAATACCATTACTGTTTCTGGTATCGACAAGGAACTGGTTGGCGCGACAGCGGCCAAGATTCGTTCTTTCAGGGAGCCCGAGCCTTACAAAGGCAAAGGTATCAAGTACTCCGATGAACGGATTATGCGCAAAGCCGGTAAGACCGGAGCGAAGTAAGCTGAATAAGAAGAGGTGAGAACAGTGAAAATCTCAAAAGAAAGGCGGGTAGCCCGCAAGAAGCGTCAGTCCAGAGTGCGCAAGAAAGTAACAGGAAGCGTAGAGCGTCCGCGTTTGTGCGTATTCCGTAGCACCAAACATATTTATGCCCAGATTATCGAAGACGAGACCGGTAAAACTTTGGCTACTGCTTCTACTGTAGCGAATGCAACTGGTGAAAGCGTCAAGTACAGCGGCAATGTGGAAGCTGCCAAAGTTATTGGTAAGAAAATTGCCGAACAAGCTCTGGCAAAAGATATTAAACAGGTAGTTTTCGACCGCAACGGCTTTTTGTATCATGGCCGTGTTAAGGCTCTCGCCGATGCGGCACGTGAAGCTGGTCTGACTTTCTAGGCTGCAAAGGAGAAGAGCGTTGCAACGCGTTGACAACAGTGAAACAAATTTAACCGATCGCGTTATCCACATCAATCGTACGTCCAAGGTTGTTAAAGGTGGTCGTCGGTTCAGCTTCTCTGCCCTGGTTGTAGTAGGCGATGGCAGCGGAAATGTTGGATATGGTCTTGGCAAGGCGAAAGAAGTTCCCGAGGCAATTCGTAAGGGAGTTGAGAGCGCCAAAAAGAATATTATTTCCGTGCCTATCCAGGGAACGACTATTCCTTACGATGTTATTGGCAAGTTTGGCGCAGGTAAGGTAATGCTGCGTCCAGCTTCTGAGGGTACAGGTGTTATCGCTGGCGGCGCGGCACGCGCGATTCTGGAAGTTGCCGGTATCAGTGACATCCTTTCTAAGTGCCTCGGCTCTAATAACCCGCACAATGTTGTTAAAGCGACGTTCAAGGCGCTTCAGCTATTGCGCAGCCCGGAAGATATTCGTGCCAGACGCGGTCTCGGGCCAAACAGCTCAGAAGCCAAAGCCTGAGACGGGAGTGAATAATGTCTGAAATCAAGGTAACTCTCAAGCGTAGCGGCATTGGCCGCAACAAATATTTCACCAAGGTGCTCAACGGGCTTGGTCTGCGTCGTTTGCAGCAGACTGTCTTGCTCAAGGATACACCTGAGATTCGCGGTATGATCAATAAGGTCAGCCACATGGTCACCGTTGAGGAATAACGCAAGGATAACCACCATGGATTTAAGTAATCTGCAACCGTCTTACGGTTCGACACATAGCAAAAAGCGCATTGGTCGCGGCCACGGTTCCGGCACTGGCAAAACTTCCGGTAAAGGCCACAAGGGTCAGAATTCCCGTTCTGGCGGCGGCGTAAAGCCTGGTTTCGAGGGTGGCCAAATGCCTCTGCAGAGGCGTTTGCCTAAGCGTGGTTTTACACCTTTGAGCAGAACCGTCTACACTCTCGTCAATCTCCGTGATCTTGAGTTGTTCGATGCTGCTAGCGTTGTTGATCTAGAGGCTCTCGGTAAGGCCGGCCTGATTGGCCAGCTTAAAGACGGCATTAAGATCTTGGGTGATGGTGAACTCACCAAAGCTCTGACTGTTAAAGCTCATAAGTTCAGCAAATCTGCCCAGGCCAAGATTGAGGCTGCCGGCGGCACTGTCGAGGTTATATAAAGTTGTTAGCAAGCATCCAGAATATCTTCAGTATTCCTGAACTCCGTCGTCGTATCCTTTTTACTTTAGGTATGCTTGCGGTTTATCGGGTTGGTTGCCACGTGCCACTGCCGGGTGTTGATCGCGCAGTCCTTGCACAATTCTTTGAGGGAACTCAGGGGACTCTGCTTGGTCTGGTCAGTGCCTTTACAGGTGGTGCGTTGGAGCGTATGACGGTTTTTGCACTGGGCATCATGCCTTACATCAGTGCTTCAATTATCATGCAGTTGTTGACGGTTGTTTTCGAACCTGTTGAACGCCTTGCAAAAGAAGGCGAGCAGGGTCGTAAGACGATGACTAAATGGACGCGCTACGGTACAGTCGTTCTGTCTGTTGTTCAGGGTGCTGGCATTGCTGTTGGCCTGCAGACCATGCGTGGACCGGCAGGCGAGCCGGTCGTTTCCATGCAGGGGGTTGGCTTTATACTCCTGACTGTTATCACACTGACTGCGGGTACTGCCTTTATCATGTGGCTCGGTGAACAGATCACTGAACGTGGTATTGGTAATGGTATTTCGTTGATCATTTTTGCCGGGATTGTCGCCAACCTGCCGTCTGCTTTGATCAACAGCATCCGTTTGCTGAAAACTGGTGCTATGACTTTTACAGTTCTGTTAATTATCATAGCTGTCATGGTTGCTGTTATCTGGGCCATCATATTTATGGAGCGTGGTCAACGTCGTGTTCCTATTCATTACGCCAAGCGCGTTGTGGGTGCACGTAATGCTGGCGGGCAAAGCAGTCACCTGCCACTCAAGATTAATATGAGTGGTGTTATCCCACCGATCTTTGCCAGCTCGATCATCATGTTTCCAAGTACCGTGGCAAACTTTGTTGATGTGCCTTGGGTGCAGACCTTTGCTTCCATGATGACTCCGGCTCATTGGCTGTACAACGTTTTTTATGTCGCTTTTATCGTCTTCTTCTGTTACTTCTACACGGCTGTTACCTTTAACCCTGTTGATGTAGCAGAAAATATCAAGCGTCAAGGTGGATATGTCCCTGGTGTCAGACCGGGCAAAGCTACCTCTGATTATCTTGATACTGTTCTGGGTCGTTTGACTTTTGCCGGTGCTATTTACATCTCAGTCGTCTGCGTTTTGCCCACTTTGCTGATCGGTCAGTTCAATGTACCGTTTTTCTTCGGTGGTACATCTCTCCTGATTGTTGTTGGTGTAGGTCTGGATACAGCTTCTCAGATTGAGGCTCATTTGATATCACGCTCTTATGAAGGTTTCATGAAGGGTGTGAACATCAAGAGCCGGCGCGGATAATAGAGGTCGTTGTAATGAAGCTTATTTTACTCGGCCCTCCCGGCGCAGGCAAAGGTACTCAAGCCAAGATGCTGACGGAACAGTTTTTTATTCCGCAGATCTCTACAGGGGATATCTTGCGAGCCGCTGTTAAAGACGGCACAGCCATGGGTCTGAAAGCTAAAGAATTTATGGATGCCGGCGGCCTCGTCCCAGACGAAGTCGTTGTTGGCATCGTTCGTGATCGATTGCAGGAAAAGGATTGTATCAACGGTTTTATCCTGGATGGGTTTCCTCGGACAGTCCCGCAAGCAGATGCTTTGCAGGCCAGTCTGGCAGAGATGGGTAAAGAGCTGGATCGTGTTATCTCTCTTGACGTAGATGCCGAAGCTCTGGTAGAACGCTTGACCGGACGCCGTACCTGTAAAGAATGTGGCCGTGGTTATCACGTAACTTTTGATCCCTCAAGCGTGGTGGGTAAATGTGACGCCTGCGGTGGAGCACTTTTCCAGCGTGATGACGACCAGGAAGAAACGATACGCAAGCGATTGCAAGTCTATGCAGACCAGACATCCCCATTAATTAATTATTATCGGGACGCTGGTGTGCTTCTCGAGCTTGACGGAATGCAACCTATTTCGCAAGTTCAGGAAAAGATGCTGTCGCTGTTACAGGCGAGCTAAAGTGATTGTTTTAAAAAGTCCTGCAGAATTAGACAAGATGCGTGCTGCAGGGCGAATTGTTGCTGAAACTCTTGCTCTGCTTAAAACCCAGATTGTTCCTGGTGTAACAACCAACGAACTGAACCGGTTGGCAGAAAAAGAATGTCAGCGGCATGGAGCAAAGCCCGCTTTTAAGGGTTATGGTGGCTTTCCATTCGCCATATGTTCCTCACCGAACGAACAGGTTGTTCATGGCTTCGCTGACGATAACCCTCTGCTTGAAGGCGACATCCTGAGCATTGACTTCGGTGTCCTTTACAAAGGATTTTACGGTGATTCGGCAATCACTGTCCCAGTCGGCAAGTTGGATGACGATACTGAGCGTTTATTAATTGCAACGCGCGAGTCTCTCGAACAAGCCATAGAAAAAGCAGTACCGAACGGCAGGTTGTCTGATATTTCTCATGCTGTTCAGTCCTGGGTCGAACCGAAGGGTTTCTCTGTTGTCCGTGAATTTGTAGGCCACGGTATCGGTCGTAATCTGCATGAAGCTCCGCAGATCCCTAATTATGGGCAGGCCGGACAAGGACCACGTTTGAAGTCGGGGATGACGCTTGCTATAGAGCCGATGATCAATGCCGGTGCTCCCGGCGTGAAGATACTGGAAGACGGGTGGACAGCAGTAACGCAAGATGGTAAACGTTCTGCCCATTTTGAACATACAGTAGCCATTACTGATAACGGTCCTGAGATATTAACGCAGGTATAGGCAGTGACGGTTAACCCTCCGGGGTTGTTACCGAAACGGTTCAAAAGGAAAGAAACATGAAAGTTCGATCATCAGTTAAAACAATTTGTGACAAGTGCAAGGTAATTAAGCGCAAGGGCATTCTCAGAGTGATCTGTGAAAATCCCAAGCATAAACAGAGACAAGGTTAAGTCTTTTAGGAGGGTCGGACATTGGCTCGTATCGCTGGTATCGATTTACCCAGAAACAAACGGATTGAAATAGCGCTGACATACATTTTTGGTGTCGGTCGCTCGTCATCCCAGGATATATTGTCCAAGGCTGGTGTTGACTTCAACACTCGTTCCGATAATTTGACTGAGGAAGAAGTGGCTAAAATCCGTAAGGTTATTGACAGTGATTGCAAGGTTGAAGGTGACCTGCGTCGCGAAGTGACAATGAACATTAAGCGACTTATGGATCTCGGTTGTTATCGTGGTCTGCGCCATCGTAGAGGTTTACCTGTACGTGGACAGAAGACCAAGACCAACGCAAGAACCCGTAAGGGTCCACGCAAGACCGTCGCTGGTAAGAAGAAGTAATCAGGAGGAACCATGGCTAAGCCTGGTAAACGCGTACGCAAAAAAGGTGAAAAGAAGAATGTCCCAAATGGAATTGCTCATATCCAGGCGACGTTCAACAATACGATCATTACGATCACAGATGTGACCGGCAACGTGATTTCATGGTGTACCTCCGGCTCCAAGGGTTTTCGAGGGAGTCGTAAAAGTACTCCTTTTGCAGCTCAGATGGCTGCCGAAGATGCAGCAAAGAAAGCTCAGGAGCATGGGTTACGCAGTATCGAAGTCTGGGTCAAAGGCCCTGGCTCCGGTCGTGAGTCTGCCCTGCGTGCCTTGCAGTCAGTAGGTCTGACAATCACTATGATCAAGGATGTCACTCCGATACCGCATAACGGGTGCCGTCCACCCAAGCGTAGAAGAGTCTAACCAGACATTAAGGAGGACGAACGTTGGCGAGAAACACTGGACCCGTTTGCCGCATGTGCCGGCGGGAAAATATGAAGTTGTTCCTGAAGGGCGACCGTTGTTACACAGACAAGTGCGCCCTGGAACGCCGCAATTATGCTCCCGGTCAACATGGCCAGGGTCGTATCAAGGTTTCCGATTACGGCACTCAGTTACGTGAAAAGCAACGTGTCAAGCGTACCTATGGTCTGCTTGAGAAGCAATTCCGTGACTATTTTAAAGAAGCTGACCGTATGAGGGGTGTTACTGGCGAGAACCTGTTGGTTCTCCTCGAGCGTCGCCTTGACAGCATGGTTTATCGAATGGGGTTTGCTACGTCACGTAGTGAGGCCCGCCAGCTTGTACGACACAACCACTTTATTGTTAATGGTCGCAGGGTGAATATTCCGTCATACCTCGTGCGTCCTGGTGATGTTGTTGAGTTACGTGAGAAGAGTCGTAAGATTGCCCGTGTTAATGAGGCTCTTGATGGCGTCATGCGCCGCGGAGTCCCATCTTGGGTCGAGTTGACTCGCGATGCATTTCAGGGGACTGTCAAAACCTTGCCTATACGTGCTGAGATGACTACGCCAAGCTTCCAGGAACACCTGATTGTCGAACTTTATTCTAAGTAACCGACAGATTCGTCTGGCGATTTGTAACTTTATAGAGAAACCTCAAACGGAGGAATCGCATGTTTAAAAACTGGAGAGAACTGATCAAGCCCAAGCGTCTCCAGGTTGATGCCGAAACGCTGACTGCCACTTATGGCAAGTTTTCAGCGGAGCCATTTGAACGTGGTTTCGGTACGACCATGGGTAATGCCCTGCGCCGGGTTTTGCTCTCCTCGCTGCAGGGGGCGGCAATCACCTCAGTTCGTATTAAGGGTGTTCTGCATGAATTCTCCACTGTTCCTGGTGTGACACAGGATGTGACGGACATAATCCTTAACCTGAAGGGTGTTCTGATTCAACTGCATGGTCATGAACCACGTAATATCCGCATTGTTAAAAAAGGTGCGGGTGTTATCAAGGCCGGAGATATCATTACAGATTCAAATGTCGAAATTCTGAACCCTGATCATTTTATTGCGACTTGTGGTAAAGAAGCAGAGATCGAAATGGACATGGTCGTGACCATGGGTAAAGGTTACGGTCCCGCTGAGCGGAACCGTGACGAAAAAGCCCCTGTCGGCACCATTCCTATCGACGCGCTCTTCTCGCCGATCAAGAAAGTCAACTACACGGTAAGCAATGCTCGTGTTGGCCAGGTGACTGATTACGACAAGTTAATTTTGGAGATTCATACCAACGCCAGTGTTAAACCTGATGATGCTCTTGCCTATGCAGCCAAGATCGTCAAGGAACAGGTCCAACTCTTTATCAACTTCGATGAGGCTCTTGAGCCTGAAGAAACTGACGAAGAAGTCGGTGCCAAGCAACCGATTAACGAGAACCTCTATCGTCGTGTTGACGAACTTGAGCTGTCGGTGCGTAGCGCTAACTGCCTGAAAAACGCCAACATCCGTCTGATCGGTGAGTTGGTGCAGAAGTCCGAAGCAGAAATGTTGAAAACACAGAACTTCGGCCGTAAGTCACTTAATGAAATCAAGGATATTCTCTCTGAAATGGGTTTAACCCTGGGCTTGTCTATTGAAGGCTTCCCGGACCCTGAATATCTCAAGATGATTGAAAAGAGCGAAGAAGAACTCTAGGGGCAACTCTTAACGGGATGTTACCCGGAGAAAGGAACAGATAGCAATGCGCCATAGAAAAACAGGAAGAAAGCTGGGTCGTAATACCAGCCACCGTAAAGCCATGATGCGTAACATGGTGACTTCATTTTTCGATTGTGAAAAAATCACCACAACTGACGCTCGCGCCAAAGAACTGCGCAAGATGGCTGAGAAGTTGATCACCATGGCAAGACGCGGTGATCTGCATTCCCGCCGCCTGATCATGCAGGTTGTTCGTGACAATAAAACAACCGCTAAGCTGGTTGACACGATTGCGCCTCGCTATGCTGATCGTCCTGGTGGTTATACGAGAATCATTAAGCTTGGTCACCGTGCCGGTGATAACGCTGCTCTCTCTATGATCGAACTGGTCGAAGAGGAAGTGGTAGCCAAGCCGAAAAAGAAAAAGGCTCCTGCGAAGAAGGTTGCTAAAAAGGTAGAGGCACCTGCTGAAGAGGCACCTGCTGAAGAGGCACCTGCTGAAGAGGCACCTGCTGAAGAGGCACCTACTGAAGAGGCACCTACTGAAGAGGCACCTACTGAAGAGGCAAAAGACGAGAAATAGCCTTGTGGGGCATAAGAATCAAATAAAGAAGGGCGGGATGATATCATCCCGCCCTTCTTTATTGCTTGAGATTTGAATTGTACTTACTACTTCTCCGCCTTGGTAACTTCCAGAAGCTTGATGTCAAAGATCAGATCTTTATCCGCTAGTGGGTGGTTTGCATCAAGCGTGATCAAAGCTTCAGTAAAGTCATTTACCATGACATGAAATACGCTGCCATCCTGGTTAGTGACTTCCAGTTGTCCACCAACCTGGAGGTCGACTTCCTGGCCTACAGTGCTCCGGTCTATTTGCGTGACAAGTTCGGGGTCACTTGTTCCGTAGGCTTTTTCACAGGGAATGGTGACCGTTTTGCTCTCACCCTGGTACATGCCCGCAACGGCTTCTTCAAAACCCGGGATGACTTCTTCTTTGCCGATGATGAAACGCAACGGACGATCTTCTTGAGACGCATCAAAAATTGTCCCATCCCTTAGCTTGCCTGTATACTCGACCTTAACAGTGTCCTGCTCTGCTGCACGTATCATCTTCTCTCCTTGAAATAAACAGTTTTGTAGATTGATTGATCCATGGATTTTTACCGAATCCAACCAAGTTGCGTATGCATATCAACTCGACACTTTTCGGTCAATCATTTATTGCTTTACTGCGTTCTGCTTCCTTGCCATTTGTCCGCCTTCATGCTAATTTACCGCGTTAATTCAGTAAGGAAATGACATGTATTCCCCATCTCGTGAAGAGTTCCAAAATCTGACCCGCCAAGGTAACTTGATTCCTGTCTATCGCGAAATTCTCGCTGATATGGAAACTCCAGTTTCAGCCTTTTGCAAGATTGACGATCGGCAAAGCGCCTTTTTGCTCGAGAGTATCACCGGTGGCGAAAAATGGGCGCGTTATTCTTTCCTCGGTGTGGGTTCTGGACGCGCTTTTCGATGCCGGGGGAATGATTTTGAGATCCTCGAGAATGGTGCCCCGGTTAAATCTGGAACTGTTGACAATCCTCTTGATGAATTGAAAGCTTTCCTTGCTCCTTATCAACCGGTTGCACTTCCCGACTTGCCGCGTTTCTTTGGCGGCGCGGTCGGTTACCTCGGTTATGACATGGTTCGTCATATTGAAGAGTTGCCACAACTCAACGACGCCGAAATAAATGCATACGACAGTTGGTTCCTGATTACCGAGACCTTACTGATTTTCGATAATATGCAGCAAAAGATTAAGGTCCTGAGCAACGTTCATTTACGTGAAGGTGATGACCCTGGCCAGATGTACGATGCCGCAGTGCAGCGTATTGACGACATGGTGGCCCTGCTACGTAAACCTCTACCCGAAAGGCTTGCAGCCTCAAAGGGTAAGACCGGTGCGGAGTTGGTCTCCAACTTCAGCCGTTCTGATTTTGAGTCTTCGGTTGAGCGCTGCAAAGACTACGTTCGCTCAGGAGATGTAATTCAGGTCGTCCTGTCGCAAAGATTCTCAGGCAATCTTGATGCTGATCCTTTTGATGTCTATCGGGCGCTCCGGACGATCAACCCGTCTCCCTACATGTTCTATCTGCAATTTAATGATACCCGTGTCATTGGTTCCTCTCCGGAAGTTTTAGTTCGTAAGGAAGGAGACCACGTCGAGGTTCGTCCGATTGCCGGGACTCGCCCAAGAGGCAAGACCTCTGACGAGGACCAGCGCCTGGAAGAGGATTTGCTCGCTGACCCGAAAGAGGTCGCAGAACATGTTATGCTGGTCGATCTTGGTCGTAATGATCTTGGCCGTGTTTGTTCTGCGGGTTCTGTAAAAGTCGACGAGCTGATGGTTATTGAACGTTATTCGCATGTTATGCATATTGTGTCCAATGTCAGCGGTCAACTTATGCCTGGGTATGACGCTCTGGACGTATTCTCCGCTACTTTTCCGGCCGGGACCTTAAGTGGCGCACCGAAGATTCGCGCTATGGAAATTATCGAAGAGTTGGAGCCGGTCCGACGTGAGATCTATGGTGGTGCTGTCGGTTATATCTCTTTCGATGGCAATATGGATCTTGCGATCGCGATTCGGACTCTGGTTGCTCACAAAAACCGGATTCATCTTCAGGCCGGCGCTGGTATCGTTGCAGACTCTGATCCAGGAGCCGAGTATGAGGAAACCGTCAACAAGGCCATGGGCGTCAAGATGGCCATAAAACTGGCGCGTCAGGGGTTAGACTGAAATGCTGCTGATGATCGACAACTACGATTCATTTACCTATAACCTGGTACAGTACCTGCGCGAGCTGGGTGAAGAGGTTGAGGTCTATCGTAATGACAAAATTTCTCTGGCTGAGATTGAAACTCTCAATCCCACACGGCTTGTGGTGTCCCCGGGGCCCCGTACGCCCAGTGACGCGGGTATCTCTGTGGAAGCCATCAAGCATTTTGCAGGTAAACTGCCGATCCTCGGTGTTTGCTTGGGGCACCAGTCGATTGGTCAGGCCTATGGCGGCAAGGTTGTTCGTGCCGACCGTCTGATGCATGGCAAGACCAGCCCGGTTTTTCATGATAACCGTGAGCTCTTCGTCGGACTTCCTGATCCTTTTGATGCGACCCGATATCATTCCCTTTTGGTGGAACGTTCTTCTCTCCCGGAATGCCTGGAAATTACGGCATGGACGGCAGAAGGAGAGATTATGGGTGTGCGTCATCGTGACCTGCCGGTCTGGGGTATTCAATTTCATCCGGAATCGATTCTGACGGTTGTTGGTATGGACATGCTTAACAACTTTTTGCAGATGACCAAGTGAGACGGGAGCCATCATGATCAAGGACGCAATTAGCAAGGTTGTTCTGCAGCAAGACTTGAAAGAAGCCGAAATGATTGAGGTGATGAACCAGATCATGGGCGGTGAGGCGACTCAAGCGCAGGTTGGTTCTTTTATTACCGCTTTGCGCATGAAGGGCGAAACTATCGAGGAGATTGCCGGCGCTGCCAGAGTTATGCGGGACCACGCCACTCCCATTCGGGTGGGTAAAGCTCTCGATATTGATCGTGAGGAGATTAACCTGGATCGCGAGACGATCCTGGACACCTGTGGTACAGGTGGCAGCGGCACAAAAAGTTTCAATATCTCAACGACGGTCGCCTTCGTGGTTTCTGCCTGTGGCGTCAAGGTCGCAAAGCACGGCAATCGCAGCATCTCTTCTGCCTGTGGCAGTGCTGATGTGTTGGAGGCCCTTGGTGTTAATTTAAACGTGACCACTCAGCAAGTAGAATCGTGCATCAATGAAGTCGGTGTTGGTTTTCTCTTTGCCCCTGCTTTGCATGGGGCCATGAAGCACGCGATTGGCCCCCGCCGCGAAATCGGCATACGCACAATCTTTAATATCCTTGGCCCCTTGACCAACCCGGCCGGTGCAGATCGTCAGGTCTTGGGAGTTTATGACGAGAAACTGGTTGAAGTCCTTGCCAAGGTTTTGGTCAAGCTCGGCTGTCAGCGTGGCTTTGTTGTCCATGGTCAGGACGGAATGGACGAGATTACCCTGACCGGTCCGACCCGCATCGCTGAGATCAACGAAGGTCAAGTGACCCTCTCGACAATTGAACCAGAAGACTTTGGCTTGCGACGCTGCCTGCTGAGTGATCTCCAAGGTGGTGACGCCGAAGAGAATGCTGCGATTGTCAGAGACGTTTTGGCCGGGGCTGAAGGACCTAAGCGGGACGTTGTTCTTCTCAATGCGGCCTATGCGCTGGTTGCTGCCGGAATCGCAGAGAGCGTGGATGCCGGTTTGCAGAAGGCTCGCAAAATGATTGACGAGGGGTTGGCCAAGGCGAAGCTCGAAGGGCTTGTCAACTTAACCAATGCCTGACCCGCTGATGTCCACCTGAACTTAATTTGAGCTCTAATCTATAATGATACTCGATAAAATCGCTGAACATAAACGTCAGGAAGTTGCGCTGGCCAAGAGCCGTCGTTCTCTTGCCTCCTTGCAGCAAGGTATCGATGCTCTTGAGGACCAGCCAAGAGGATTTTTGCGCGCCCTGCGCGCGACATCGGATTCTGGTTGCACCTCTGTCATTGCGGAGGTCAAGAAAGGTTCACCAAGCAAAGGGGTGATCCGTAAAGACTTCGACCCTTTGGCGATTGCGGAGACTTATCAGGCCAATGGCGCGACCTGTTTGTCGGTGTTGACAGATGAGAACTTCTTTATGGGGCATCTCCTGTACCTCGCAAAGATTCGCGAGGTTGTTAGCCTACCGCTTCTGCGCAAGGATTTCATTTGCGACCCCTACCAAATTTACGAGGCCAGAGCCGCTGGTGCAGACGCGATCCTTCTGATCGCGGCCATGCTTGATGCTGTGCAGCTTGCAGAGTACAATGCTTTGGCAGGCGAGCTTCAGCTTGATGTCCTGCTGGAAGTTCATGATGAGACGGAGCTGGAGGCGGCGCTGACAACTGGCTGCGAGCTGATTGGCATCAACAATCGCAACCTGCAGACTTTCGCGACAGATCTGGCAACCACAGAACGCCTGCTGCCATTGATCCCCGCCGATCATTTCGTCATTGCTGAAAGCGGGATCTCGTCAAGAGCAGATGTCCTGCGTTTACAAAAGGCTGGAGCCAGAGGCTTTCTGGTCGGCGAATCACTGATGCGTGAGGATGATATCGGCGCCAAGCTCAAAGAACTTCAAGGCGAGAATTGATTTCATATGTCACAATTTTCCATAACAGTTAACGTCAAGGAGATATCTCATGCAGAGTAAAATTCTTCTCAGCGAAGATCAACTTCCCAAGCAGTGGTACAACATTATCCCGGATATGCCAGGTGAAATGGCTCCGGTTATTCATCCCGGCACCCTTCAACCGGTTTCTCCCGATGATCTTCTGCCTCTCTTCCCTATGGGCCTGATTGAACAGGAAGTCTCGCAGGAACGCTGGATCGATATCCCGGAAGAGGTTCGTGAGATTTACAAGCTGTGGCGTCCTGCGCCGATGTTTAGGGCGCATCAGCTGGAAAAAGCTCTCGGTACCCCGGCCAAGATTTACTACAAGTATGAAGGTGTTTCACCGGCCGGTTCGCATAAGCCGAATACTGCCGTGCCGCAGGCTTATTACAACAAGATTGCGGGTACCAAGCGCATCGCATCGGAAACCGGTGCCGGGCAGTGGGGCTCCTCTATCGCCCTTGCTTGTCAGCATTTTGGGCTGGAGTGTACAGTCTATATGGTTAAGGTCTCTTACGCTCAGAAGCCCTATCGCAAGAGTATGATGCAATTGTGGGGGGCGGACGTTTTCCCCTCACCATCAGACAAGACCAACGCTGGTCGCGCTATTCTTGCCAAGGACCCAGACAATCAGGGCTCTCTGGGGATTGCTATCAGTGAAGCAGTTGAAGACGCTGCAACTCATGAGGATACCCGTTACGCTCTGGGCAGCGTGCTCAATCATGTCTGCATGCATCAGACAATCATCGGCCTCGAAGCCAAAGAACAGCTCAAGATCGCAGGTGATTACCCCGATGTGGTCATCGGTTGCCACGGCGGAGGTTCAAACTTTGCGGGAATCGCCTTCCCTTTTATCTCCGATAAAGCAAATGGCAAGGATGTCCGTCTTCTGGCGATGGAGCCGGCAAGCTGCCCGACTCTGACCAAGGGGGTTTACGCCTTCGATTATGGCGATACAGCAAAGATGGCGCCGATTTCAAAAATGTATACCCTCGGTCACGACTTCATGCCTCCTGGTATTCATGCCGGTGGGCTGCGTTATCATGGCGCTTCTCCTCTGGTATCACAACTGGTTCACGAAGGGGTTGTTGAGGCAAGAGCTGTTCCGCAGACGGCCTGTTTTGAAGCCGCTGTACTCTTTGCCCGTACCGAGTCGATTATCCCTGCTCCTGAGTCCTCACACGCTATACGCGGTGCGATTGATGAGGCATTGCAGGCCAAGGAAGAAGGTAAAGAGAAAACGATTCTCTTTAACCTCTCCGGACATGGACATGTCGACATGGTGGCGTACGACGCTTACTTCAGTAATCAGCTGGAAGATTACGAATATCCTGAAGCTGCTATTCAGGAGTCCCTGTCACATCTGCCAAAGGTTGGTTAGTTGATGGCAAACGACGGTGTGCCGCGGGTGAAAATCTGCGGCATTACCAATCTTGATGATGCCCATCACGCTGCTGCCTGTGGCGCGGACGCTTTAGGCTTTGTCTTCTATCCGGGCAGCCCCCGGTTTGTTGACCCTGATCAGGCCCGGAGAATTATTGCCGAACTGCCTCCTCTGGTGACTGTCGTAGGGTTGTTTGTCAATGAGCGGCCAGCTCGAATTTGTGAGATGGTGGAATTTTGTGGGCTAAACACGGTACAATTGCATGGAGACGAAGAACCGGATCAATGTTGCTACCCTCCTTGCCGGGTGATTAAAGCTTTACGCCTGAGGGGTGATATGCAAAACAGCCAGTTTTCTGCTTACAAAGTCTCAGCCCTGTTACTCGATGCCTTTGTCCCCAATCAGTTCGGAGGCACCGGTCATCGTTGTGATTGGGAACACGCAGCCACTGTTGCGTCACAGCACAGAGTTGTCCTGGCTGGCGGACTTAACCCTGAGAATGTTGCCGAGGCCGTACGTCAGGTGCATCCTTACGGAGTTGATGTTTCGAGTGGTGTTGAAGAAAAGCCCGGTAAGAAAGACCCGAAGAAAGTGGCCCGGTTCATCCGTATGGCCAAGGAGGCGTTGTAAGTGAGTTATCAAGAGCCTGATCCCCGCGGGCATTTCGGCCAGTTTGGCGGTCGCTATGTTGCCGAAACTCTGATGCCAGCATTGCTGGAGCTGGAGGAGAATTACAAGCAATGTCAGGCTGATCCATCATTTCAGGCTGAATTTGACTCGTACCTCAAAAATTATGTCGGTCGCCCGAGTCCTCTTTATTTCGCTGAGAGACTCACCGAGCACCTCGGTGGAGCAAAGATATACCTGAAGCGTGAAGACCTGAACCATACCGGCGCCCATAAGGTTAATAATACAGTGGGCCAGATCCTTTTGGCCCGACGGATGGGCAAACGCAAGGTGATAGCCGAAACCGGTGCCGGCCAGCATGGTGTCGCAACCGCGACGGTTGCAGCGCTCTTCGGTATGGAATGCGATATTTTTATGGGCACCGAGGATATCAGACGTCAGTCTCTCAACGTCTTCCGTATGAAGCTGCTTGGAGCCCGCGTCCACGAAGTGACCAGCGGTACTGCAACGCTTAAGGACGCCATGAACGATGCCCTGCGTTACTGGGTCACTCATGTGCGTGACACCTTCTACGTGATCGGGACTGTTGCCGGGCCACATCCGTATCCGCAAATGGTGCGGGATTTCCAGTCTGTTATTGGCCATGAGTCCAAGGAACAGCTGATGGCTGCCGAGGGTCTCTTGCCCGATGTGGCCGTGGCCTGTATAGGCGGGGGATCCAATGCCATGGGACTTTTTTATCCCTTCGTCAATGATGCGTCGGTACGCCTGATTGGAGTCGAAGCTGCTGGACTCGGTGTGGAAACGGGCAAACATGCAGCGAGTATCTCTGCTGGCCGGGTCGGCGTTCTGCATGGTAACAAAACCTATCTATTGCAGGATGATGATGGCCAGATCCAGCACGCCCATTCGATCTCAGCCGGGCTGGATTATCCGGGTGTTGGCCCTGAGCATGCTCTTCTCAACGACCTTGGCCGCGCTGAATATGTTTCGGTGACCGATGATGAGGCTTTGGCTGCCTTCCGAATGCTTACAGAAATGGAAGGGATTATCCCGGCACTGGAAAGCGCCCACGCGATCGCCTACCTTCTCAAACTTGCTCCCGAGCTTTCTCCCGAGAAGGTTATCCTGGTTTGTCTTTCAGGCCGTGGAGACAAGGATATACATACCGTTGCTGAGGCAATGGGTATGGACCTCTAATTTAAGGGGCGTGGCACAAATAGGGAATGGGAAGGAATACGCTTTCCCCTTTCGCCCTTTGTGTTGTCGTCATGCTAAATGAAATTCACAGAACTTGATCTTCCCTCTGAGCTAATGCGCGGTATTGAAAAGGTTGGCTTTGTTGACCTGACGCCTGTTCAAGAGGAGTCTATACCACTGGCACTGCAAGGCCGTGATGTCGCTGCACAGGCCCAGACCGGCACAGGCAAGACGGCGGCTTTTTTGATCGCTCTCTTTACTCGCCTGCAAAAAAACATGCCGGAGTCAAAGCGTGGCCCAAGGGCTCTTATCCTGGCTCCAACCCGCGAACTGGTTGTGCAGATCTGTGCTGATGCCGAGGGCTTGGGTGCTTTTTGCCCCTTCAAGGTGCAGGCGATCTTCGGCGGTGTTGACTATGAAAAACAACGCAAGGCCCTTCAGGACGGTGTCGACATTATTGTCGCCACTCCAGGTCGATTAATTGACTATGCCAAGCAGAATGTATTTACTTTGAAGCATGTAGAATCATTGGTTATAGACGAAGCCGATCGCATGTTCGACATGGGTTTTATTCAAGATCTGCGTTATATTCTGCGTAAGTTACCTCCTTTTGAAAAGCGCCAGACGATGCTTTTTTCGGCGACTCTCTCACCTCGTGTTATGGAACTCGCCTACGAGTTCATGAACATTGCCGAGAAAGTGCGTATAGAGCCTGAGCAAGTCACCGCTGAACGTGTTGAGCAGATCGTCTATCATGTCTCACGGCGTGAAAAATTTCCGCTCTTGCTTGGCCTGCTTAAAAAGGAAGAGGGCGACGTCCGGGTTCTACTGTTTGTGAATACCAAAAGGGAGGGTGAACATCTCGCAGGGCGGTTGAAAGTCAATGACTTCAGGGTTGCGGTCCTCTCGGGTGATATCCCGCAGAAGAAACGCCTGCGTATTCTTGAGGACTTAAAGGCCGGCAAGCTGAATTTCCTGGTTGCTACTGATGTTGCTTCACGAGGTTTGCACATCGAAGCTGTGACCCATGTTATCAACTATGATCTGCCTCAGGATGCGGAAGACTACGTTCATCGGATTGGTCGCACCGCTCGAGCGGGGGCCAAAGGTAAGTCGATCAGTTTTGCCGACGAGGATCTGGCCTACTTTCTACCAGACATCGAAGAATATATCGGCATGAAGATACCGAGTACTGTTCCTCAAGACGAAGACCTTTGCAATGATTACAAGCGCGGTCTTCCTCACAAGAAGTCACCCGTTCCAGACAAGAAAACTGGCGGCAAGCCTCGTCCGCCAAAACGTCGTCGTCCCGGTGGCAACCAAGGCCGCAACAGGTAGTGATCGTGACGAGTCTTTCTCTGAAAGAACTGGGCGGGTGTCGGCGCTGCTCACGGTTGGTCGATTTTATGGCCCAGCTTCCACCCTCCAAAGGACGAACGCGTGCTGATTACCATAACGGGCCAGTTAACGGCTTTGGTGATTTGCAGGCGCGTGTTTGCCTGGTTGGCCTGGCTCCGGGAGCCCACGGCGCCAACAGAACAGGGCGACCCTTTACCGGTGACGGTGCCGGTGATTTCATGTACCCGCTACTTCATCAGGCCGGTTTCGCAAATCAGTCGGAAATCCTCTCTGCTGATGACGGTCTGAAGTTGCATGACCTCTATATCACCAATGCCGTCAAGTGTCTGCCGCCGGAGAATAAGCCGAATGCCGCAGAGTTTACTGCCTGTCGGCCTTATCTTGAGAAAGAGTTGCAGGAGCTGAAAGCCCTGCGCGTGATTATTGCTCTTGGTCACGGTGCGCACAAAAGCTTACTGCGGCTTTTTCAGGAACAGGGCTTGATTAAGCGTCTCGCCGAAGTGCCCTTCGGGCATGGCAGCACTCACCAGCTGGTCAATGGCCTTGCGCTGATCGGCTGTTACCACACGAGTCGCTACAACGTTCAGACAGGTCGGATGAATAAAAGAATGTTTCTTGATCTGCTTGATCAGGTCAGATTGTTGCTGGAACGAAAAAACGGTTGATATCGTCTGCTTCGTTCCGATAAGATTGATCTTTACTTCGTCATAGCCTGAAGATCGGGTTCTCACACTGAAAGATGTATCGTTCATGTCAAGAATTGCCTTTACATTAAATGCTTTGAAAGCCCGTGGCGAAAAAGCCCTGGTTACTTTCATTACTGCCGGAGATCCGGATCTCACAACTAGCGAGCAGTTGGTGCACAGCCTGGTCGAGTCCGGCGCCGATCTGATTGAACTCGGTTTCCCCTTCTCTGATCCTATGGCCGATGGGCCGACGATTCAGCTCTCCTCGGAGCGTGCTCTGGCCGCTGGCACAACTCTGCGCGGAGTCCTCGATCTGGTTAGCAGGGTCCGTCAGCACAGCAATGTGCCGATCGTTCTGATGGGATATTACAATCCTGTTTTAACTTACGGCCCTGCGCAGTTTGCTCGTGATGCTGCCGCTGTTGGTGTCGATGGTTTGCTTCTGGTTGATCTGCCTCCTGAAGAGGCCGAAGAGTTGCACCCGCTGCTTACCGATGCCGGAGTAGACTTGATCACGTTATTGGCCCCGACTACTGGTGCAGAGCGAATGGCACAGCTGGCCGCTGCCAGTGAAGGTTTTCTTTACTATGTGTCAATGACCGGTGTGACAGGAAGTCAACAGGTTGATGCCTCAGCAATTACTTCTGCCGTAGGTGAAATTAAACAGATAAGCCCAGTGCCGGTCGCTGTTGGCTTTGGCGTTTCCACGCCGGAAGACGCCAAGTCTGTTGCTGCGATTGCCGATGCCGTCGTTGTTGGTAGTGCATTAGTTAAATTGATTGCCGAGTTTAGTGGAACTCCTCGACTTCAGAGCGAAGTGCAGGGTTTTGTCCGACAACTCAAGGCTGCGATCTGAAGAACCACATATCATTCGAGAGGGGGCGTGTCGTGAATGTCATGGTTTTGAGTCGTTGCGAATCAAGAGTCCCCGGGCAAAAGGCCAGTTTCCTGCTGATTGATGAAGACGTGTTTGTCGCTGCCGGCTACCTGCTAACAAAGGCGTAAGCGTCAATTCTTTATTCGGGAGATACGAAGAGTACGGAAGCGCTCTGGTCTCTTGGCACCTCAGCGGTGGCGCTGTTGCAACAGGCCGGTCATCTGACACCGAGAATGTTGTATTAACGAACTTGAAAAGCTGGACAAATCGGAAGTACCGGTCAAAATATTTCATATGAAGCCGCAGTATCTTGAAGAAATCAGTGCGGAACTGGCATCGTGTCAGAGCCACTGCCGGATATCTGATGGCAACGAAGGGTTCTTTTCCTAAATAAAGAATCGTCTGAATCGCGAGGTAAGTAATGGCCTGGTTTAAAAAGTCAAAGGCGCCGATTGCGCCCGTTGAAAGTAAGAAAGTACAGATGCCCGCGGGACTCTGGACGAAGTGCAAGAATTGCGAAGAGATCATCTACTCCAAAGAGATCGAACGCAATTTAAATGTTTGTCCCAAGTGTGATTATCACTTCCGCATCAGCGCCCGTGAGAGAATTGATTTGGTGATTGATGAGGGCAGCTTCAACGAAACTGACCCCGATATGGCCTCGGTGGATTTTCTGAAATTCAAGGACTCCAAAAAGTACGTGGACCGTATCAAGGCTGCTGTTGCCAAGAATGGTGGCGGTGATGCCGTTGTGACCGGTTCCGGTCTGATGAACGACCAGGAAGTGGTCGTTGCGGTTTTTGATTTCGCTTTTCTCGGCGGCAGTATGGGTTCGGTTGTCGGCGAAAAGATCACCCGAGCGATCGAGCTTGGCCTTGAGAAAAAGGCGCCGGTCATGGTTTTCTCCTCCTCCGGTGGTGCCCGCATGCAGGAGAGTATCCTCTCGCTGATGCAGATGGCTAAAACGAGCGCTGCACTCGCCAAACTCAAGAAGGCCGGGATCCCTTTTCTTTCAGTTCTGACTGATCCGACCACGGGTGGTGTTACTGCCAGCTTTGCCATGCTTGGAGACCTCAATATTGCCGAGCCGAAGGCCTTGATCGGTTTTGCCGGACCCCGCGTCATTGAACAGACAATTCGCCAGCAACTCCCTGAAGGTTTTCAGCGCTCTGAATATCTCCTCGACCACGGCATGGTTGACATGATCGTTTCCCGCCAGGAGATGAAAGCTCGATTGTCGCAGGCTTTACGCATCTTTACTCAACAGGCTTCTGCTTCTTAGGACCCTGCTGGTTTCTTCATGCCGTGCCTTGAGCCCACAGGATTGCGTTAGTGGATTTCACCTCCAGCCTCGACTACCTCTATGGTTTGCAACGTTTTGGCGTTAAGCTCGGCTTGGACAATATGCGGGCTTTAAAGGCCCGCTTGCCTCAACTTGAAGAACCTTTGCCCTGCATTCATGTGGCCGGGACCAATGGTAAGGGTTCTGTCAGTGTCCTGCTGGCGGAGATACTCAAGCAAGCAGGGTATCATGTAGGTCTGTATACCTCACCACACCTGAACTGTTTCACCGAACGAATCCGTATTGATGGCGTTGCGGCAACCCGCGATGACATTGGTGTTCTCGCTGAAACCCTTCGCCTGAATTCAGAAGACATCCCTTTAACATTTTTTGAAGCGACAACGGCCATGGCACTTTTGGCCTTCCATGAAGCCAGAGTCGAAGTTGCTGTTATTGAAACCGGTCTTGGCGGTCGTCTGGATGCGACTAATATCGTTGATCCACAACTTTGTATGATTACTCCTGTCAGCGTTGACCACAGTGAACATCTGGGCTCAACACTCGCTGAAATTGCAGCGGAAAAAGCCGGCATTATCAAATCCGGTGTGCCCGTCGTCGTTGGTGCGCAGAAGCCTGCAGCCGAGGAGGTTCTTCTGTCTGTTGCTGCTGCTTGTGAGTCGCAGGTTTCCCTGGCTGGTCGTGATTTCTCCTGGCAGGGGAGTCACGATGACTTGACGGTTGTTGTCGGTTCTGATCGTTTGCATGATTTAAAATGTGCTCTTGCTGGCACCCACCAGCTGGATAACTTTGCCCAGGCCGTGGCCGGGGCGATGCAGTTGCGAAAACAGGGTTTTGCGATTCCCGATGCCGCCATTGCTGCCGCCGGGGAGAATGTCTTCTGGCCGGGGCGGCTGGAATGGAGTGGTGATTCTCGGATCCTTCTGGATGTCTCTCATAATGCTGCTGGAATAGCTTGTCTCGCTGATTATCTTGAAATGCAGAATGTTAAGCGTATTCATCTGGTCAGCGGCTTAAGTGGTGAGCGTAGCCCAACAGAAGTACTCATGCCACTGGTAAAATATATCGTGGCAGTATATGCTGTACCGGTTTCTTATGGCCAGTCGGTGCCGACCAGTGAGATGGTCGCCTGGGCTGACAATCAAGGCCTGCGGGTTTATGATTATGCCGTGGCCGGTGATGGTTTGGTCGCTGCTTGCGAAGGTCTTGGTCGCGATGAACACGTGGTCGTGTGCGGATCTCTTTATCTGGTGGCAGAGTTAAGGCAGGGAATCTTGGATTCACACTCCACGATGGAGTTTGTTCCAGAGACTCTTTAATTCTATTTTATGACGGGTCCTTCAATGCAACGTTTATCTCTGCGAGCAATCTTTTGCGTGTTGCTCTTAGTTTCGCTTTTGTTCCCAGTTTATGTGGTTAATAAAGCGTTTGCTCAGCCTGGAATCACGATCGGTTTTGCTGTTGATGGATCAGGGCTTGTAATCTCTTCGGAACTGGGTGACGAGGTTGGTCTTTATCTCAAAGATCGGCTGTCAACTCCGGTTTATATCCGCAGTTTTACCTCTGAAGACCTCCTTTATAATTGGCTGATTCGTTATCGCGAAGTTGATTTCGCCTGGTTAAGTAAAGCTTATCTGGGCAGGGTTCCAGAGGGGGAAATCTTCCCGTTGGCCGAAAATCTTGACCACTTCCCCGGCCTCTTTAAGGGCAGTATTGTTGCTCGACAGGGGCAGCAGGCTGCTCTTCTGCAAAAGGTTAGTACCGTTTTCCTGAGTATGCACGAGAGTCTTGAAGGGCGTGCTTTGTTGCAGAACCTTGAAATTAGCCGTTTTATCTCCTCCTCGCGTTGGCAAACTGCTGAGTGGGTCGGTGCAGCACAGGTTTCATTTGATCAAACACCTTCTCCAATAGATAAAGATTCTTTGAAAATCTCCGTTCAAGGAGAAACTCCGGGCTCAAAACTCACGTCCGAACCCTTTGTTGTCGCTGAATCGACGGTCGAGGGCGAAACAACGCAAATAATAGGATCTTCTGATTCAAAAAGCGAGCCCACTACACTTGATAATGAAGAACCTCTGGTTGACGAGGTCCTCCCGAAAACATCTGAGGTTGTGCCAACTCCGGTTCTTGCCGCGATCTCTGGTTCTGCTGTGGCTAAAATGCCTGATACCAGTCCACAAGCAAAAGCTGACTCACTAGATGAGCCCGTTGTTGAAACACCGTCTGGCTCTGCTGATGACTCCCTGCCGTTGGCCGACAGTAAAATTGTCGAAAAGGCCGCCGCAACAGAGCCAGCGCCAGAAGCTGACCAGGAGTCTCCGATAGCCCTGGTTTCGGATTCTCTAACCTATGATTCTGGTGAAGACAGTTATGAGGCAAAAGGTGATGTTGTCCTCCGACAGGGCGAGGTCGAATTAAAAGCTCAAGCTCTGCTCTGGCAAGTAGCGACACAGGATGCTTCTGCAGAAGGGTCTGCTGAACTAAAAGATATAGATACCAAGGTCTCAGGCTCAAGCATTCAATACAATATGGCGACAAGGCAGGGTCAGGTTCGTGACGGCCGGCTTTTTGTCCGCGAAGGTAATTTCCATTTATCGGGCCAGCAGATCGAAAAGGAAGGCCAGTTCGAATATTCCGTTAAAGAGGGTAGCTTTACCACATGTGATGGCGAGATCCCTGATTGGAAATTTTCCGCCGATGAAGTGGATATTACGGTAGGAGGTTATGCGCGGGCGAAGCATGTCTGGTTTTACCTCAAGGATGTCCCGGTTCTCTATGTTCCTTACTTGACCTTTCCTGTTAAAACCGAACGAGAATCTGGCCTGCTGACGCCTTCGTTTGGTTATTCAAACAACAAGGGGACACTTGCTTCCCTGGCGTGGTACCAAGTTATCGACCGTCACATGGATGCCACAATCTATCTTGACTACCTCTCGGAAATAGGGCTAGGCAAGGGGCTTGAGTATCGCTATGCCCTGTCGGGGAACAATAACGGTCAGGCTCTTTATTATCACGTTACCGGAACCGGTGAAATAGAAGAACTGGACCAGAGGGAAGACTTTCCCGACCTTGATTACTACAGGTGGAAACATAGCGGCAATTTCCCTGGTGGTTGGAGCTTTCTTGCTGATGTTGAATATACTGATGAAAAACTCTTCTTTGAAGAGTTTGGAGAGCTTGCAGCGGATTATAACCGTGATAAGACGGTTTCTACTTTGATGCTCCGTCGTAACTGGAAAAAGCTTAACGTTAATGGTTTCGCACGCTACATCAAAGACCTGGAATTAGACAACGATGCCACCCTGCAAACCCTTCCGGAACTGGGGCTTGGTTTGCCACGTTATCGTCTTGGTGACACTGCTTTTTATGCGGGTCTTGAAAGTTATGCTACCCGTTTTTGGCGCGATAAAGGTGAAAGAGGCGAAAGACTTTACCTGAGGCCCTCGTTGTCAGCGGTATTCAAACCAGGTTCGTGGCTTGAAGTGACTCCGGAAGTCGCCTTCTACGAACGTCTTTACAGTACGGATATTACAGAAACTGATAAGTTCGTTCCTGAATTCTCGGTAGCTCTGTCCACGCGTCTGGCAAAGAGTTTTGACATCAACCTGTTGGGCGCCGACCGTCTTCAGCACAGCATCGAGCCAACCGTCACCTACACTTATGTCCCGGATGAAGAACAGGGTAGCTTACCTTTCTTTGATCTACGTGATCGGGTTGCCTCTCGTAACGATGTTACTTACGCACTGGTCAATCGTCTTACAGCACGTAGTCAGGCGGCGGATGGCTCAAGCTTATACCGTGATCTATTCTATTTGCGTTTATCTCAAAGCTACAATATAGATGAATCTCAAGCTTATACCGAAAACGGTCTACCTGATAGGCTCGGGCGAAATCGACCATTCTCTGACTTGCGCGTGGAGATGGATTTTACGCCGGTTAAGAATTTTTCCCTTAATGCTGAAAGTATAATCGCCGTCTATGGTGATTCAGGGTTTAATACGCTGAGAGTTGGTTCGACTCTTAAGGATGATTTGGGGAATTCTGCCAAAATTAGTTATAATTATACGGATATAGATTTTGAAAAAGTGGCCACGGACTATGTGGAGTTTCAGTTGGAAACTTCAATTTTGCAACCGCTTTACATCAGGGTTGAAGACCGGTACGATTTTCAGGAAAATCGTGCTCTTGAAGACCTTGTTGGTTTCGAGTACCGATCGAAATGCTGGAGCCTTTTCCTGACATATAAAAACCGTTATCGGGGAAAAGGTGATAATGATCAGGAGATTATGTTCTCCTTTGTTTTGTCCGGTTTGGGTAAAAATGGAGGCTTCGGCATGTGATGATTTAAGAGCCTTTGCGGTTCTAGTTTGGTCTGAGTTGTCATTGTTTGACAAATGTTAGAAATTTGTTATGTTGTTCTGAGCTTGCCAACCATCCGATGGGGCTCGTTGTGAGCTGGGTTGGGCGGTTATAATGATCCGGAAGGGAGGTGTCGTAAGGAGGGTTTGCAGGATGTTATGCCCACATCGGGTTTTATTTTATTTTATTTTGGAGGGAAATGTAATGAAACGTTATCTGTCGATGTTCGTCCTTTTGGCTGTCGTCAGCACGATCGCTTTTGCACCGGCGACTGCCCTTGCCGCTAATGACCCTGCTGCAAATCAGGTTATTGAAACCATTCACCTTAATCAGGCGACAGCAGAGCAACTGCAATTGCTTCCGGGCGTTGGCCCGGTGCTTTCTGAGCGGATTGTTGGTTATCGCACCGAGCATGGGCCCTTTAGCTCCGTGGACCAGTTAACTTCGGTGAAGGGTGTTGGTGAGGCCAAACTGGCGAAGTTCAAGAAACAACTGACAGTTGACTAGGTCAGTTGAAATTGTTACCAAAGGCCTGCCTTCCGGCGGGCCTTTTCTTGTTGGTGTGCCAGGCATGGCGCACGGCGCGAAAGCGCCATCCGGTTGGATGTGGTGTCTAACTGGTGACTTGGAGGTGAAAGTCCGCTACGGACCCTGATGACGGGAACCGTTAGCCAGACGGCAAGAGTGTCTACCGCGAGGTAGAAGCTGAAGGAAGCCGCAGGCAAAATCCCGGCCCGACGAACAGAAATCGCATATGAGGCAGTTCCGTCCGGGCGAGAAGGCCAATATCTTCAAAGCCCAATAGTCATCCGGGAGGGTGGTGCTGTAAATGCGGCGGGTATATGGGAGGAAGGTCGTGTGAATTACCCTGGGAGATCTGTCGGTCTGCCTTGAGCTAGATGCCTCGTAAGGTACATCGATGGGCCGACAGAAGTCAGCAGACGCCATAGTAGCTGTCCTAACCACCACAGCGAAGGGCCGAAGCTGATATGCAGAGCTAAACCACTTTTCTGAACGTTTTGAGCAGATGCCTCGCAAGAGGGCCTAAAAGCTGGAAGTGGCGACCGGAAGTCGTGAGGTAAAGCTCGGTGCTTCTAGGATGTCAGGCATTGTTGGTTGATAATGCAGACGCAAATCAGGAACCGCCGTATACGGAACCGTTCGTACGGTGGTGTGGGAGGACGGCGGGGGCAACCCCGCCTCCTACCCGATTGATGATATTTGTCAGCCTCTGATAGAAACGCAATGTTCATTGTTTCCATGGGTCTGTGTGTGAAAAACCTTGATTTTTAATGTGATTTGATGGAACAATCAACAAGTTATTCGTTTTAATTTAGTTAGCTGTGTATCTGTATTAGGGGTTTGTTATGGCAGGAAGCCCTGCTAAAATTTCGCACCCCGATGGCGGGCGTCTTAATTTCTGGCCGTTGGCGTTGGTTCTGATTATACTTGGTTTCGCTTTTTTTGGCGACCGGGGTATTCTGTATATGCTGAAGCTCTCTGGAGAGAAGGCCGACCTGGTACAAAAAATTACTGGCATTGAGTCGGAGAATCTGGCCCTGCGTGGCGAGATCGACTCTTTGCGCGGTGATCGCCGTTACATTGAGAGGGTCGCACGTACTGAGTTAGGAATGGTTCGTGATGACGAACTGGTTTTTCAATTCTCTGACAGAAATTAACTTGTTGATAAAGAAAATTAGCTCGAGCGGGTCCGTTTCGTATAGTGGGAGCGGGCCTTTTTTGTGTCTTGTCAGAACGAAAATATAACTCTGGGTCCCCGTGTTGTTTTCTCGCCTGCGAGTTCTTGACACTCTCATAGTGCGGCGCTAACATACACCTCCTTTTCCTCCTCGTCATTATGTCAAAATTGACGGAGAGAAGTGTGAAAGCAGTTTGAGACGGACAAATGTCAGTCAGTTTAGACTTTTGCCCATTGCCCATCGCCGATTGAGACGCTTGCGGAGCTCCTATTTGCATCACGGGCGTCAGCTTGTTTGAATACATGCAGGGTCCATAGGCCCTGTCCCAGTGGAGGATTAAACAAATCATGAAGGATCGTCTGCGGCAACAGATCGGTGACGCTCTGCAAGCCTGCTTTAATAATAGTACCCTGCACTCGGGAGTTGTTCCTGATGTGCAGATTGAAATCCCGGGAAATCCTGATCACGGTGATTTTGCTTCTAATCTGGCCATGACCATGGCACGCGCCGAAAAGAAATCACCCCGGCAGATTGCTGAAGCTCTGGTCGAAGCTCTCGATGATTGTGATTTTCTGAGTAAGGTTGAGATCGCAGGGCCTGGATTTATCAATTTCACCCTGGCGCCAGGGTGTTGGTATGGAGTTCTCGACGAGATCACCGTGAAGGGCAAAGACTATGGCCTCTCTCAGGTAGGTAAGGGCCAAAAGATCCAGGTCGAGTTCGTTAGTGCGAACCCAACCGGCCCTTTGCATATAGGCCATGGTCGAGGTGCCGCAACAGGCGACGCGGTCGCTTCAGTCCTGCAGGCAGCTGGCTATGAAGTTCAGCGTGAGTACTATATAAACGACGCAGGCAACCAGATGCGTACACTTGGCCTCTCGCTTCTGTTGCGTTATCGACAGGTGTGTGGTGAGCAGGTTGAGTTTCCTGATGATTGTTACCAGGGTGACTACATCCTCGACTTCGCCAAAGAGATCCAGAAAGCTGAAGGTCTTCGATACCTTGAGCTTGATGAGAGCGAGGCCATCGAATTGCTTGGCCGCTTTGGCGGCGAGCGTATCCTGGCGGGTATCCGGGAAGATCTCGAGGCGTTCGGCATTACCTTTGACAACTGGTACAGTGAGCAGGGACTCTTTGATCGCGATGAAGTTTCTGCCGGTCTTAAAGTTCTGAAGGAGAAGGGCCTGTCCTATGAAAAGGACGGTGCTGTCTGGTTTCGCACCACCGATTTTGGCGATGATAAGGACCGTGTTCTGGTTCGTTCAAATGGCGAAACGACTTACTTCGCTTCAGACGTTGCCTACCATCTGGAAAAGTTCAGTCGTGGTTTCGACACTGTTATTGATGTTTGGGGTGCTGACCACCATGGTTACGTGCAGAGGATGAAGGCTGTCGTGAATGGCCTGGGTCGCAACCCCGATGATTTACAGGTAATCCTCGTGCAACTGGTTAGCTTGTTGCGCGAAGGAGAGCCAGTTGCCATGAGTACCCGCTCGGGTGAGTTTGTCACTTTGCGCGAAGTGGTGGAAGAGGTTGGCAAAGATGCCTGTCGTTTTATCTTCCTGCTTAGGCGGGCAGATAGTCAGCTTGATTTTGACCTTGAATTGGCCAAGCGGCAAAGCACTGATAACCCTGTTTACTACGTGCAGTACGCACACGCTCGGGTCTGCAGCATCTGCCGCAACGCTGAGGAGCAAGGTGTGCAGATTCTGGAACGTGAGGCGCTAGATTTGTCAAGCTTGGCGCTCGCCGAGGAACTGACCCTGGCGAAGCACCTGGCACGCTACCCTGAAACCGTTATTAACGCGGCACAGAATCGCGAACCGCATCGCGTTGTCTACTTCCTCCAGGAGCTTGCTGCCCAGTTCCACAGTTACTATAATCGGCAGCGGGTGCTGGTTGATGACCCGGCGACGACGCAGGCACGACTCTATCTTGTCAAGGGTGTGCGAACGGTCCTTGCCAATGCACTGAACCTGCTCGGAGTTGACGCTCCGGAGCGAATGTGACTGTTCACCACGGAGGGTGGGGATGATGGTGCAACCGGTTTTATCGAGAACTCAGCGACGAATCGAACGCAAGCAGCTAATGTTGATTGTTGTTTTGATCATTGCGGTCGCAGCTGTCAGCTTTTCTCTTGGGGTGATGTTCGGACAAAGGAATGTTTCTAGTCAGGGCTTAATTGCAGAGGTGGATTCCTCAGCCCCTGCCAAGGTGACTCAGATTGTACCCCCAGCGCCTCCGCAGGAAGCAACGTCACCGGAAATACCGGAGCGATTAACCTTTTATGATAACCTGCCGAAGGGCAAGCAGGCGCCCCTTGGCAGTGGCATCAATCTGCCACTAGAGCAGCCGATAAAGGCTGTGCAGGCGAAACCTAAACCTACCGTTAAACAAGCAGGCGTGAAGACGGTTGCTGCTTTGCCTAAGCAGGTAACCATCCCGACTGTTTCTGCGGAAGGTTCTTTTGTTGTGCAGATCGCTTCTTTTCGTACCGGTGAGGACGCCAAGAGGTTGGCTGCACGGCTCAAGCTATATAAACTTTCGACCTTTATTGAGAGCGCAGACCTTGGCGACAAGGGTGTCTGGTACCGGGTCTTGGCAGGGCCCTATAGTAACCGAGAGGGGGCCGACACTACTGCTGCTCTATTGAAGGATAAAGAGCGCTTATCAGCTCTTGTCAGGAAGCGATAAAGGGGTGAGTTTTTTTTCTTGACATCATGCAGAGGGACGGGTAGATTCCAAAATCCTGTTGCGGGGTGGAGCAGTCAGGTAGCTCGTCGGGCTCATAACCCGAAGGTCGCAGGTTCAAATCCTGCCCCCGCTACCAAAAAATAAAGGCCGCCGGTTTGGCGGCTTGCTGGTTTTTGGCGGTGTAGCTCAGTTGGTTAGAGCATGCGGCTCATATCCGCAGTGTCCGGAGTTCGAATCTCTGCACCGCCACCACACTGACAGAACCCTCTTCCATCTCCGGAAGGGGGTTCTGCGTTTCAGGTGATGGTTCTATGTCTCTACAGAAACGCTTTCATAAGTCGCTTCTGCAGTCCGGTTGCATCCCTTCCGGCAGTTGCGTTCTTGTGGCTGTTTCCGGCGGTTTAGATTCGGTTGCTTTGCTTACGCTTCTTCATCATCTGTCTGTACCTCTACAACTCCACTTGGACGCAGCACACCTTGATCACTCTTTGCGTCCTGAAAGCCCTGATGATGCACGTTTTGTTGCAGAGTTGTGCGCCGGTCTTGGTGTTCACTTAACCGCTGAACGCCTGGATGTGGCCGAGGCTGCCCGGCAAAGAAAAGGCAGCCTGGAAGAGACCGCCAGGGATATACGTCGCGATTTTCTGCTCAAGACTGCTCAGGTGCGTGGCTGTCATCTGGTCGCCCTTGGGCAACACGCAGATGACCAGTCGGAAACCTTCCTTCTGCGTCTTTTGCGCGGCAGTCGTGTCACAGGATTGGCCGGCATGAGGCCAATTAACGGTCCTATTGTGAGGCCACTGTTGCCTTTTTCTCGTCAGGAACTTCTGGACTATATTCAATCGGAAGGCCTTGAATGGCGTGAGGATCTGAGTAACCTTGATCAACGCTTTACGCGCAACCGTATCCGCCATCAATTGCTTCCAACTCTGGCAGAATTCAACCCGAATATACGCATGCAGCTTGCTGGCCTTTGTGAACAGATGCAGCAGGATGAGGATTTCTGGTCTGATCTGGTTGCTCGTGAGCTTCCAAAGCATGGCCAATGGTTGGGCGATGAATATGTTCTTCGTCGGAAGGGTCTGCTTGCTTTACCTCAGGCGTTGACGGGTCGTCTGGTCCGGGCAGCTTTGGCAAAAGTGCGTGGTGACTTACGTGGCATCACTGCAGCACATACCGCTGACATTATGGTGCTGGCCAATGAAGGGGAGCCGCAGGGAGCACTGGACCTGCCGGGGGCCTGGGTCGCACGTCGATATGATGTCCTCGTGTTCCGAAGAGAAGCGCCAGCAACTGTCGCCCCTTTTCACTGTGAGTTAACATCTCCTGGAGATTACTGCTTGTCGGATAACCGAATCTTGAGTGTCACGCTGGAGGAGTCTCCACTTGCCGAGAGCAGAAGCGTTGTTGAGTTCTCCGCAGTATCATTATCGTTCCCGTTGTATGTTAGAAGTTGTGAGGCGGGAGATCGTTTTCGTCCTTCTGGGATGAAGGGAACAAAGAAACTTCAGGACCTTTTTGTTGACCTTAAATTGACACGCGAGGAACGACAGAACGCCTTGGTTCTGGTTAAAGACAAAGAGATCCTCTGGGTTGTCGGCATGCGTCGGTCTGAAGTGCGGTGGCCCTTGCCGGACAAGCCGCTTTTAAGAATCGAAATTAAGACTAAAGTAGACTCATAATCGACTTGTGATAGGAATACCGATATGATAAAGTTTCCAATGCTTTTAAAACGCCAAACACCGTATATTTCAGGTGTTTTTAGCCTTAGGGGGTAACGTGAATCAGTTTTACAAGAATTTGGCTCTTTGGCTGGTCATCTCATTAGTGATGATCATGCTGTTCAATATGATGACCCAGCAGGGTCGTGACCTCAAACCTGTTCCGTATACGACCTTCCTGGCTGCCCTGGAAGAGGGCGAGGTCGCAGATGTGACTATTCAGGGATCTAACCTTGAGGGAACCTACGCTGATGGTTCGGCATTCAAGACTTATGCTCCGGATGATCCTGATCTTATCAGTATGTTGCGCGCGCAGGGTGTCGCCATTGAAGCTGAGCCCGATGAAGGCAACAGCTTTTGGATGTCTCTTTTGGTCTCGTGGGGGCCTATCCTTCTCTTGATCGCCGTCTGGATCTTCTTTATGCGACAGATGCAGTCTGGTGGTGGCAAGGCTATGAGCTTTGGTAAGAGTCGTGCCAAGCTGCTTAGTGAATCTTCAGCCAAGATCACCTTCAACGATGTGGCTGGAATTGACGAAGCTAAGGATGAACTTGAAGAAGTCGTCGCCTTCCTGAAGGATCCAAAAAAGTTCTCTCGTCTCGGTGGGCGCATTCCGAAAGGTGTCTTGTTGGTCGGTGCTCCTGGAACAGGGAAAACCTTACTGGGTAGAGCCATTGCCGGTGAAGCGGGTGTGCCTTTTTTCTCTATCTCTGGCTCTGACTTCGTCGAAATGTTTGTTGGCGTTGGTGCCAGTCGCGTACGTGACCTTTTTGTGCAGGGCAAAAAAAATGCTCCTTGCATTATCTTCATCGATGAGATCGACGCTGTCGGTCGCCATCGTGGTGCCGGTATGGGTGGTGGTCATGATGAGCGGGAGCAGACGCTCAACCAGCTGCTGGTTGAGATGGATGGCTTTGAGTCGAATGAAGGCGTTATCCTGATTGCCGCTACCAACCGTCCGGATGTTCTTGACCCGGCTCTTTTGCGTCCCGGTCGTTTTGACCGTCAGGTCGTGGTGCCGCGTCCGGATGTTCGTGGTCGCTCTAAAATTTTGCAGGTGCATGCACGCAAGGTTCCTCTTGGTGAGGATGTTGATCTCGAAGTGATTGCCAAGGGAACCCCTGGCTTCTCTGGCGCTGATCTCGAGAACCTGGTGAATGAAGCGGCCCTGCTTGCTGCTCGTGCCGATAAGAATGAAGTCAACAGACAAGACCTTGAGGCCGCGAAGGACAAGGTTATGATGGGGGCCGAACGGCGGTCCATGGTCATTACCGAGGAAGAGAAGAAGGTGACAGCCTATCATGAGGCCGGGCATGCCCTGGTTGCCATGTATATTCCGGAGGCTGATCCGGTTCACAAGGTTTCGATTATTCCTCGTGGCCGTGCCATGGGCGTAACCATGTATTTGCCCGCAGAAGAAAAATATAACGAAACGGCTGACGGACTGAATATTAAGATTTGCACCCTGCTTGGGGGGCGAATTGCTGAGGAACTGGTTTTTGAAAGTGTCACCACCGGCGCCTCAAATGATCTTGAGCGTGCGACTGCGATTGCCCGTAAAATGGTCTGTGAATGGGGTATGAGCGAAAGGTTGGGGCCTTTATCTTATGGCGAAAAAGAGGGGGAGGTCTTCCTCGGTCGTGATTATGGTCACGTCAAGAATTACAGTGAGGCAACCGCTTTTGCTATCGATGATGAGATTCGTCGCATTGTCGAGGAAAACTATACTCGGACCAGTGCCATCCTGTCGCAACACAAAGATACTCTGATCGAAGTCTCAGAGACTTTGCTGGAGCGTGAGAACATGGATGGAAGCGAGATCAGGGCTATGGTTTTTGGTGAGGAGGCCCCCGCTGAAAAGGTTGCTGACTCTGACGACACTTCTGCCGAGACAGTCGCTGCGGAAACTTCTGTTGTTGAGGAATGATTAAAGGGCTGGTCGCACATCCCGGTTCGGCGCAAGCCTATCTTGTGGGACGAACCTTGCGACTGGATCTGCAGGCGCCATGTATAGTCGGCATCCTGAATGTAACGCCTGATTCATTCTCAGATGGTGGTCGTTACTACTCGCTTGATAAGGCTCTTGAACAGGCACATGACATGGCCCGTGACGGTGCCGCTCTGATTGACATAGGTGGTGAAAGCACGCGGCCCGGTGCCCCGCCGGTCAGCGAGGCCAAAGAGCTAGACCGGGTGATGCCGGTGATTGAAGCCTTGACCCGGGAGCTGGCGCTGCCGCTCTCCATCGACACCAACAAGAGTGCGGTTGCTGCAGCTGCTATCGCCTCCGGTGTTGAGTTTGTTAACGATATCAGCGGCCTGACTTACGATCCACAAATGGCCGGTGTTGTTGCAGCATCCGGTGCCGGTTTGATCGTGATGCATACCCGCGGCAAGCCTGAAGCCATGCAACGGAACACTACTTACAATGATGTGGTCGGGAGCGTTGTCTCTTCACTACAGAAGAGCATTCTCTGTGCAGAGCAGGCCGGGGTGGCTCATGACAAGATTGCCATCGACCCTGGTATCGGTTTTGGTAAAGATGCTGTCGGCAACCTTGAACTTTTGAGGCAGACGGCAACTCTGGTGGAGTTGGGACGACCGGTCATGTTAGGAACGTCTCGAAAAAGATTTATAGGCCAGGTCCTGGATCAACCGGTTCCTGCTGATCGTTTGCTTGGAACTATGGCTACTCTTGCACTCGGTTACGCAGGGGGCGCCCGCATATTTCGGGTCCATGATGTTGCTGCTGCGCGTCAGACTGTATTAATGGCTCAGGCTGTATGTGACGGAGCGGAGTGGGTAGCGAGCAAGCCTTTCTTAGTGTAGACAGGGGATGTACTGAATGTTTGAGATGTTGACAAATTTCCGATGGCTTCTGGATTTGTTCGACATCTTTCTGGTCGCCTTTATTATTTATCGGATTTTGCTCCTTATTCAAGGCACCCGGGCCGTGCAGATGTTGGTCGGCCTCGCTGTGCTTTTGATTGTCTACGTTGCTTCACAGATTGGCGGCCTCTACACCCTCAACTGGATTCTCAATAATTTCCTCTCCTCGATCATTTTGGTGATCGTCGTCCTTTTTCAACACGATATCCGTCGCGCCCTGATTCATGTAGGTCGCAACCCGTTCTTTGCTGACCTCTCTTTTCGAGAAGAAACCCGTGTTATCGATGAGTTATGCAGGAGCTGTGTTGCTCTTGCGCAGAGGCAGCTTGGAGCCCTGATCGTTATAGAGCGCGAAACAGGCCTTAATGATTTTCTCGATGTCGGAGTTGAGCTGGATGCCAAGCCGTCCAGTGACCTGATCCATTCGATCTTCAATACTGCTTCACCCATTCACGATGGCGCTGTTATTATTCAGCGAGGCCGGATTACGCAGGCTGGTTGTTTCTTGCCGCTGACCCAGAACGTCGATATCAGTCCGCGCTATGGAACCCGTCATCGCGCTGCGATCGGGTTGACGGAGTTGGTCGATGCTGTTGTCATCGTGGTTTCGGAGGAAACTGGTTTCATCTCAGTGGTTGTGGGCGGTAAGATAACCCGTGACCTCGAAGTGACGACCTTGAAAAAAGTTCTTAAGCGTCTGCTTGAACCGCGTCGAAAACGCGGTGCGAAGAGTTGAGCATGATCGACAAGATTTTCGAAAACTGGTTGTTGAAATTTATCTCTTTGGCTTTCGCCGTAGTCCTGTGGTTCTTTGTCATGGGCGAGAGCCGCATGGAAGTTAACCACATTGTGCCGCTCGAATATGAGAACCTCCCTGAAGAGCTGATGATCGCCAGCGAAGTTCCTACTTCCGTTGCGATCAGGATCAGCGGGCCGCGTGCCTTGCAGGTGAACCTCAGCCCGGGAGATATCAGCCTGGCTGTCGACTTGACGGGGCTCTCCGCAGGAGTGACCTCTTTCAAACGTCTGGAGGAGAGTCTTAATATCCCAAGTGGTTTGAAAATCACCCGGATCTCTCCATCTTATGTTGATGTCAAGCTTGATCGGGTGCGTGAGCGTGAAGTTCCGGTTCGGGTTGTGCTGACTGGCGAACCGGCCGTCGGTTTTATTGTGAAAGCCTCTAAGTCCGTCCCTGGGAAAGTGGTTGTAGCCGGGGCTGAAAGTGAGCTTAAAGGCGTATCAGAAGTCTTTACCGAAGGGGTCGATCTAACTAACGTCCAAGAGAGCTTCTCCCAGGCCGTGGCGATCAACTATATTGGCAACTACACTGACCTGAAGGAAACCAAGACCGTAGAAGTTCAAGTTGTACTACAGTCTGACCCTGGCTATGTGCCACCGCAACCTGTAGTGGAATCACCAGAAGCAAGAAACCATGAGGGGGTAAAACCAGAATAATGGCAAAACAACTATTTGGAACAGACGGGGTGCGTGGCGTCGCGAATATCCACCCGATAACAACTGAAATGGCTATGCAGCTTGGTCGCGCAGCCGCTTACGTTTTTAAACACGAGGATCGACGTAGCAGAATTGTGATTGGCAAAGATACGCGTCTCTCAGGTTACATGATAGAGAACGCCCTTGCCGCAGGAATTTGTTCCATGGGTGTTGATGTTCTTTTGGTCGGTCCTTTGCCGACCCCGGCCATTGCTTTTATTACTGCATCTATGCGTGCCGATGCTGGTGTGGTTATCTCAGCTTCGCACAATCCTTATCAGGATAACGGTATCAAGTTTTTTGCACGAGACGGTTTTAAGCTTCCAGATGAATTGGAACTGCAGATAGAAGATCTGATCTTTTCGGATCGAATCGATTCATTGCGCCCAACAGCTGAGGAAGTAGGCAAGGCTTTTCGGGTTGACGACGCCGTGGGCCGTTATATCGTCTTTTTGAAGCACACTTTTCCCAGGGAGCTTGATCTGACTGGGCTTAAAATTGTGTTGGATTGTGGGCATGGTGCTGCTTATCGCGTGGCTCCTGCTGTCCTTGAAGAGTTGGGTGCTGAAGTGTTCGCTTATGGCGTCAATCCGAATGGCACCAATATTAACGATGGTTGTGGCTCCACATACCCCGAAGTTATCTCTGCTGCTGTGCGTGAACATGGTGCTGATCTGGGGATTGCTCTTGATGGTGATGCCGACCGTTGCATTTTTGTTGACGAGAATGGCAAAGAAGTTGATGGCGACCATATTATGGCAATTTGCGGAATCGACCTGATTAAACGTAATAAGTTGCCACAGAGTACGGTGGTAAGCACTGTTATGTCGAATATGGGGCTGGATATTGCCCTGCGAAAGGCCGGTGGCCAGGTGATTAAAACCGATGTAGGTGATCGTTACGTGGTGGAAGAGATGCGTCGCAGCGGTTATCGTTTCGGAGGTGAACAGTCCGGTCACATGATTTTCCTGGATCATAATACGACCGGCGACGGCATGATCTCAGCGTTGCAGGTCCTGGCTATTCTGCAAAAAAGCGATAAGCCGCTTTCCGAGTTGGCTTCGGTGATGACGGCCTTACCTCAAGTGCTGGTTAACGTTCGTGTACGGGAGCGGCGCGCCATTAAGGAACTCCCTGAAGTTGAAGCGTTAATCTCAGCCGTGGAGAAACGTCTGGGCGATACCGGGCGGGTCCTTATCCGTTATTCGGGTACCGAGGCCTTGATGAGAATTATGCTTGAGGGGCAGGACCAGGCTGAAATTACCGGGATGGCAAATGAAATAGCTTCACTTGTTGAGGGGATGATCGGCGAAGGAACAACAGGAGACTAATATGGCCAAGTTGGGAGTTAACGTTGATCATATAGCAACAATCCGGCAAGCCAGAGGCGGTACGGACCCGGATCCTGTTACCGCTGCTGCAATGGCTGAGTTGGCTGGTGCCGATGGTATTACTGTTCACTTACGCGAGGACCGACGGCACATCCAGGACCGCGATGTCATGTTGCTGCGTCGTACCCTACAGACCCACCTGAACCTTGAGATGGCATCGACCGATGAAATGGTCGCGATCGCCATGAAAGTCGTCCCTGATTACGTGACCCTGGTTCCGGAAAAACGTCAGGAGCTTACCACCGAAGGCGGTCTCGACGTTGTGAAACACAAAGATAAATTGTCTCGTCATATTGATCTTTTACATCAGGCAGGTATCACCGTAAGCCTTTTTGTGGATCCTGACCTTGAGCAACTGAAGGCTTCGACCAGGGTGAAGGCGGATTTTATTGAGATACATACTGGAAGCTACTGTGATGCCAAGGGCAAAGATCAGGTGGCGGAGTTGACCAAGATTGAGGAAGCGGTCAAGGCGGGCAAAAAGCTGGGTCTTGGCGTGAATGCCGGACATGGGCTTAACTATCATAATATCCGACCCGTGCTGGCACTGGGTGGGGTAGAAGAATACAATATTGGCCATAGCATTATCTCGCGGGCAGTTCTGGTCGGCCTTGATCGAGCTGTACGGGAAATGTCAGAGCTGGTACGTGGAAGCTGATTATGCCGATTGTTGGTTTGGGTACAGACCTGGCCAGGGTCGAACGATTCCGAAGGTTTGTTGTCGAAAATAAGGCCGCCCTGTTGGGGCGGCTTTTTACCCAAGGCGAGCGTGACTATGCTTTTGCCAAAAAAGACCCTGCCCCTCATCTGGCGGGACGATTTGCGGCCAAGGAATCATGTCTGAAAGCCTTTGGCTTGGGCTGGCGAGAGGGGATCAGTTGGCTTGATATGGAGGTTGTCCCTGATGAACTAGGCCGTCCTGATCTGCAACTCTCCGGGCGAGCTGCCGAGATTGCAAACGCAAAGCAGGTTGGAGTGGTACACTTATCCTATAGCCACGATGGCGACTATGCTGTTGCCACTGTCATTCTGGAACGTCTATGAAAGTCCTGACTGCTGCGCAAATGCAGGCGGTTGACCGCCAGGCAATCGATGAGATCGGGATTCCCGGAGTCGTGCTGATGGAGAATGCCGGCCGTTGTGTCGCTGATGAAATTGTCCAGCGCTTTGCCTCTGCAGATTTACCTCGTGCACTGATCATGGCAGGTAAAGGCAATAATGGTGGTGATGGTTACGCGATAGCCAGACACCTTCTGGACTACGGATGGGCAGTGCAAATTCTGGTTCTGGCAGAGCGTGATGCCATCAAAGGGGATGCTGCCGTTCATCTGATGGCGTTAGAAAATTGTAACGGCCAGGTCGCCTTCATTGCTGATGGCAAGGCTCTGATGGGGGCGCTCGATGACGTCGGTGAGTTGACGGTTTTGGTTGATGCCCTGTTCGGCACCGGGCTTACGAAGCCGGTACAAGGGGTCAACCTGAAGGCTGTCGAATGGCTTAATCAACAGCTGTCTCCTGTTGTTGCTGTTGATATCCCCTCTGGTGTAGACGCTTCGACTGGCCGGGTTATGGGCACCGCTGTAAATGCAAACTTAACAGTCTCTTTTGCCTTTCCCAAAATAGGCCAGGTCAGCTACCCTGGAGCCGGACTGGTTGGCGAGTTGGTGGTTACGAATATCGGTATCCCGACCAAAGTCACCGAAAAGGTCTCGACAAACTGTTTGCTGGTCGGTGCTGCTGAAGCTCGACGTTTGTTACCGGTGCGCTGTCAAGATGGACATAAGGGTACCTTTGGCCATCTTCTGGTTGTGGCTGGGTCAACGGGCAAGTGTGGCGCCGCGGTGATGGCTGCAGAAGCTGGCTTGCGCGCGGGGGCTGGATTGGTGACGCTGGCTTGTCCGCAAAGTGTCCAACCGGGCATTGCTTCGCGACTTACAGAAGTGATGACTGCCCCCTTGTCAGATTTTCGAGGACAAGCCAACCTCAATGCTCTTGGTCATTTGCTCTCCCTGGCCGAAGGGAAGCAAGTTCTGTCCGTAGGCCCAGGGCTCGGGCTCGGTAAAGAGGCGGGTGATTTGGTTCGTCATCTGATAGAAGATTCTGAACTGCCCATAGTTGTTGATGCTGATGGACTGGCTGCATTGTGTGGTCATCTCAACATTCTTGAAGGACAGCTTGATCGTCAGATGGTCCTGACTCCTCACCCAGGCGAGATGGCCAGACTGACGGGGTTATCGGTCGCGGAAATTCAGGCTGACCGTTTCAGCGTTGCCCGTGATTTTGCGATGCAAAATGGGCTGGTCCTGGTCCTCAAGGGGGCGCGTACTTTGATCGTCTCACCGGATGGGCAGGTGTGCATCAACACCACCGGACATGCTGGTTTGGCGAGCGGTGGCATGGGCGATGTGCTGACCGGCCTGATCGGTAGCCTTATAGCTCAAGGGCTGACGGCCTTTGATGCCGCAACCCTTGGCGTTTATCTACATGGTTTCGCTGCTGACAGACTACATTCTAGTTTTGGTGATGCCGGGTTGCTGGCGACTGATGTTATACATGAAATCCCTGCTGCAAGGCAGGCTTTGACAAAGGAGGCTTAAATGCTGACCGCTGGCGATATCATGACAAAGCAAATATATACCGTACATCAGGATTCCGAAATCAAGGCTCTGGCAAAAATTTTTGTTGAACGCAAGGTCAACGCTCTGCCGGTTGTTGATGATGACGGCCTGCTGGTTGGTATGGTGACCCAGACAGACCTTGTTGAACAGGACAAGCCCCTTCATATCCCTACCGTCATCTCTCTCTTTGATTGGGTTATCTATCTGGAGAGCCCAAAAAAGTTTTCAGAGGCAGTTCGTAAGGTGACAGCACGGAAAGTTGGTGAAATCTGCACAGCGGATGTAGTGACCTGTTCGCCTGAAACCCCGGTCTCTGAGGTTGCCAGTTTGATGGTCGATAACAAGGTTCACCTGGTGCCGGTTCTTAAAGAAGAACGGATGGTTGGTGTTGTGGCACGCCTCGACGTTATTCGGAGTATGGGGGCTTAAGGCTTGCACGTCTTGGAAACGACAACCTTTAATCCTGAAGAGACACGCGCCCTGGGGAAATACTTCGGAGAGTTGGCCCTTGCCGGTTTGGTTGTTCTTTTAAACGGCGATCTTGGTGCGGGCAAAACCTGTTTTGCCCAGGGTGTCGCGATGGGCCTCGGAGTCTCTGCAGAAACGCCGGTAACCAGTCCGACTTATACTTTGCTGAATATTCATCTGGGCCGTCTGGCCCTGTATCATTTTGACCTGTATCGGCTCTCACAGGTCGATGACCTGGAAGACCTCGGTTACGATGAGTTTGTCGAGGGAAAGGGTCTTACTCTTGTTGAATGGGCTGATCGTATGACCGTTGCGCTTTCTGCTTCCCTCTCTGTTAGCATCGAACGTATTAATGAAGACATGCGTCAATTCCATTTCGAAGCCTTCGATAGCAGCGGCAGGGACCTGTTGGATAAAATGTCAAGACACTGTCATTCTTAAGGGAATACCCGCAGGATGCTCCATGAAAACCTTTGACGGCCAAGTAGAATACTGTTATTAAAAACAATCAACCCCTCAGGGGGCTATCTCAGCAGGTATGAGCTTCTGAAAAGTTCATGCCAGGAAGGATCAACCACAGATGGCACTAGTGGTTCAAAAATATGGTGGTACTTCGGTAGGGAGTATCGAAAAGATACAGAATGTGGCTCGACGGGTTGCACGCACTTACGATGAAGGCAACGATATGGTTGTTGTTGTCTCGGCTATGGCTGGTGAGACCAATAAACTGGTCGCTCTGGCGGAGGAGATTTGCGAGTTCCCAAGTGAACGGGAATATGATGTCCTGGTTGCTGCCGGCGAGCAGGTCTCAATCTCTCTCTTGTCGATGGCACTTCAATCGATGGGTTACAAAGCGAAGAGTTATCTGGGCTGGCAGGTGCCGATTTACACCGACAGCTCTTCTACAAAAGCGCGTATCGAGGAGATCCAGGATACTAACATGCGTGAAGACTTGCACAATGGCACTATTGTTATTGTTGCGGGCTTCCAGGGGATTGATCGTGATAACAATATTACGACCTTGGGACGTGGTGGCTCCGACACCTCTGCCGTGGCTGTTGCGGCAGCACTGAAGGCTGATGTCTGCGAGATTCTGACGGATGTTGACGGAGTCTACACCACTGACCCGCGCATTGTCCCTGAGGCCACCAAGCTGGAAAAGATCTCCTACGATGAAATGCTGGAAATGGCTTCTCTTGGATCTAAGATCTTGCAGATTCGTTCCGTTGAATTCGCTAAAAAATATGATGTCGTCGTCCATGTACGTTCCAGCCTGAATGGCAATCAAGGGACTCTGGTGATGAAGGAGGATGCAGATATGGAAACGGTCCTGGTTTCAGGTGTTACTTACAATAAAGATGAAGCAAAAATTTCTGTGATGCGTGTTCCTGACATGCCTGGCATTGCTGCACAGATTTTCTCACCGCTTTCGGCGGCGAATATCACGGTAGACATGATTATTCAGAATGTTTCCCATGAAGGGTCGACTGATATGACCTTTACCGTGCCGCGTTCTGACTTCAAAAAAGCTCTGAAGATTATCGAGGATACAGCTGTCAAGATTGGAGCTGCCGGAGTTCAAACTAACGAAAACATCGCCAAGGTGTCGATCGTTGGAGTGGGCATGCGCTCGCATTCAGGTATTGCCAGCCAGATGTTTGAAACGCTCTCTACAGAAGGTGTGAATATTCAGATGATTTCAACCAGTGAGATCAAGGTGTCTTGTGTTATTGATGACAAGTACACCGAACTTGCCGTACGCGTTCTGCATGCGGCTTTCGGGCTGGATAAAGGTCAGGTTTCCGAAGAGTAGAGTTTTTATAATGCTATATCTGTAACCAGGAGTGGATGAATGAGTAGAGTTTTTCTGTACGACACAACTCTGCGTGACGGTACGCAGGCTGAAGATGTTTCTTTTCTCGTCGCAGACAAGATTCGCATTGCACAGAAGCTTGACGAACTCGGCATTGACTATATTGAGGGCGGATGGCCAGGTTCCAACCCGAAGGATATTGCTTTTTTTAAGGACATAAAAAAAGTGACCCTCAATCACGCCAAGGTTGCGGCTTTTGGTTCAACACGTCGAGCCAAAACAACTCCTGATAAAGACAACAACATCCAGACGCTGATACAGGCAGAGCCTGATACTGTTACAATCTTTGGCAAGACCTGGGATTTCCATGTACGGGAAGCCTTGCGTATCAGCCTCGAGGAAAACCTCGAGTTGATCTACGATTCTTTGGTTTACCTAAAAAAGAATGTTCCGGAGGTCGTTTATGACGCTGAGCATTTCTTTGATGGTTACAAGGCCAACCCTGAGTACGCGATTAAAACACTAGAGGCCGCGCAGCAGGCAGGTGTCGACTGTATTGTTATGTGCGATACCAACGGTAGTTCCATGCCTTACGAGGTGTCGAGCATTATCAAACAGGTAAAGAAGAGTATCAAAACACCGCTTGGCATTCATGCCCATAACGACAGTGAATGCGCTGTTGCGAACTCACTGGTTGCTGTTGAGCAGGGCGTTGTTCATGTCCAGGGTACAATTAACGGTTTTGGCGAGCGTTGTGGTAACGCCAATCTCTGCTCGATTATCCCTGCCCTGAGACTTAAGATGGATCACGACTGCGTTTCGGATGAGCAGATGCAGAATCTGCGGATTACTTCACGCTTTATCTATGAACTTGCCAACCTGGTACCGAACAAACACCAACCTTATGTCGGTAACTCAGCTTTTGCCCACAAAGGGGGGGTGCACGTTTCGGCAATTCAACGGCATCCTGAAACTTACGAACATATGCGCCCGGAGAAAGTTGGCAATATGACCCGGATCCTGGTTTCAGACCTTTCCGGGCGTGCAAATATTCTGGCCAAAGCTGAGCAGTTTAATATTAATCTGGATAGCAAAGACCCTGTAACTCTAGAAATTCTTGAAGATATTAAAAAACTTGAGAATCAGGGTTTTCAATTTGAGGGAGCGGAGGCTTCTTTTGAGCTGCTGATGCGACGTGCCATGGGAGATTTGCGTAACTTCTTCTCGGTTATTGGCTTCAGGGTTATCGACATGAAACGGCATGAAGATGAGATGCCGACCTCGGAAGCGACAATCCAGATTAAGGTTGGTGGTCGTATTGAGCATACGGCTGCCGAAGGCAACGGACCGGTTAATGCTCTTGATCATGCTCTTCGCAAGGCTCTTGAACAGTTCTACCCACAGTTGAAGGAGACCAAGCTCCTTGATTATAAGGTGCGCGTGCTACCCGCAGGGAAGGGCACTGCTTCAGTGACTCGTGTCTTGATCGAAACAGGCGACAAAAACTCGCGTTGGGGAACAGTAGGTGTCAGCGATAATATTATAGAGGCCTCTTATCACGCTCTGGTCGATGCTCTGCAGTACAAGTTGATGCGTGACTATGCAGGCTAAACTTTATCCTAACACGCCGCCAGCGCTCTTTGTGTTGGCGGTGTTTGTTTTTCTTTTCCTGCTTTTGAGCCGGCAGTCTTCCATTGTGGATGATCTTCCGGCTTTTTTGTCTTTATCTGACAATTATTTTTATGTTGAGTTGTCAGGAGAGGTCGATTCCCCAGGAGTGTATCAAATTAATGACGGTTTGCTTCCTTCTAGCGTCATAAGTTTGACAGGTACGGGTGTGGAGGATAATTTTTTGAGACCTCTTGAATGGGCAGACCCTCTTCAGGATGGTGAAAATATTGAAATCATAGAAAAAGAACAGAAAATCAGATCTTTCCGACGGCATTGGATGCCAGCCAGTCATCGCGTGTCTATGGGGATACCCTTGCACCCCGATCGCATGAGCTTCGATGATTGGCGGTTTTTGCCAGGTATTGGTGAAGCCTTGGCGAGACGATTGGAATTAGACCGTCAAGAAAATGGCGAATTTGTGGATTTGGAAGGCCTTCTTAGGGTGACGGGTGTTGGTTTGAAAAGTATCGAAAGGTGGCGCATCTTTTTTTATGGTTTGTAAGTCCTTGTTTTACAGTCTCATTTTTTACAGCTACTCGCTGCTTTTTTGCCTCTGTCATGATTATATTTTAATTGGCACGTCTTGTGTAATGTATATCTAGTAAATACAGCAAGTCAATATGACGTATTTATAATTGATTACACAAGGAGGCAATACAAATGAAATGTCCCAAGTGCAGAGGCCGTATGTACGCAGAGAAATATTATGATTTTGTTCGTGCTTTTGATGCATGGAAATGCTGTTCCTGTGGTGAGGTGGTCGATCCGACAATTCTTGCCAATCGTGCTCGTAACCACAACGTGTTCCTCGGTTGAGTTGAATACGTTTCAAGATATTATGCCCGGAGCGAATGCTCCGGGCTTTTCTTTTGTCTTTTACCCGGCATCGTTGCATCTCAAGCTATGAGCGGTTTACTATGGGACCTCTAAAATTTCTGGATGAATGTAACAGAGTCGTTTGTCAGGCATCCTCATGTTACATATGAAGAGCCTTGTTGTTTGTAGTCGTAATTAGATCTTATCTAATTTACAATAACAACAAAATGTCGTAACTGTGAGGTCTTCGTTATCGGCACTCTTCCTTTGCAGTCTTTATGAAAGGATCATCTGTATGTCAACTCATAATAGTGATGCACCAGTGTCAACAGCACCTGATTCAGAGAGTGGTAAATCGGTAAGGATTCGTCGTTTAATTGAACGTAAAATGGTTGACAGTTGGCAGAATAAACCTCATTTTTCTGTGACTGTTGCTGTTGATATGACGGATATCATTCGTTTTCGTAAAGATCTCGGCATCACGATCAATGATTTCATTCTGGCCGCTTCTTCGGCGGCGCTCAAAGAACACCCTTGGGTGAACAGCCACTGGGTCGACGGCGAAGCTGCAGAGCAGGATGAGATAAATCTGGCTATGGCCGTTGCGACCGAAGGTGGCCTCTTCTATCCGGTTATTCAAAATGTTGAAAAACTTTCCCTGAAACAACTTGGCGAGTCTGCCAAGATCCTTGCAGAAAGGGCACACCTTGGCCAGCTATCTGATCAAGATCAGGAGGGCGGGACCTTTACGATCAGCAATATGGGGATGTTGGGTGTCGAGTCCTTTGTAGCGATTATTACTCCGCCTCAGGCGGCTGTCCTTGCTGTTGGTACTGTCAAAGGTGAAGTTGTGGTTGATGAACATGAAGAACTTGTGGTGGCGCCTATGGTGCGTGTCACACTCTCCGCCGATCATCGGATTCTTGATGGCGCTGATGCTGCCGAGTTCCTCGATTCCCTAAAAAGTTATCTCGAAGCTCCGGTGACTCTGATTGCCGGAACTTGCTTCGACGAGGCGTGAGCCTACAATGACTCAAGTTGCACCCACCTGCATTCCTGATCACGTCAATGAGAATCCTCTCGCTTCTCACAAAGAGCTGGAACATCAGGCTGCCTTTTTCAATGATGCGTTCCTGACCAGGCACATGCTGGATGCCATGCCGGGGATGGTCCTCGTCCTCAACAACTATCGTCAGATCGTATTTGCAAACCGTGCTTTCAGTCATCTTTCTGGAAGGCCTGAAACAGAAAGCCTAGTTGGCTTGCTGGTAGGTGATGTCCTGCAATGCCATGTGGCACTCGACAAAGATGCGGTTTGCGGAACGACTGAATCTTGTGAAACCTGCGGGGCGCTAGTAGCAATGCTTTCCGGTTTGTCCGGTGTAGATAGCGTTCAAGAGTGTACCCTGACTCAGCATGGTGGGCATGTTGCACAGCATTTGACGCTACGAGTCTGGTCGGCTCCACTTTGTTTTGGTGATGAAAAGTTTGTTGTGCTGGCTGGCACCGATGTGAGTCACGAGCGTCGACGCTTGGCTTTAGAGCGTACTTTTTTTCACGATATTCTCAACCTTGTTGCCAGCATTCAAGGTTTTGCAGAACTCATGGAGATTGATGAGAGTGTTGATCCCATGCTGGTGAGTCGTCGTATTCAGTCGGCATCGCAAAAGGTTATCGAGGAGATTGATGCCCAGCGCGTGTTGCTGGCGGTAGAGAAGGGTGAACTGAAGGTCGACAACCATGTTTTGACGAGTTTGGATGTGTTGAAAGATGTGATTGAGCTTTATGAAGGCCAGGAAATTTCCCGTAAGCGTATGCTGAAGATCGACGATGACGTGATCAGAACATCATTCATCAGCGATGCCACTCTGTTGCGCCGTATCCTTGGTAATATGATTAAAAATGCTCTGGAGGCTTCTCCCGAAGGATATACGGTGACTCTGGGTGTTGATAAAAACGCTGCCGGCTTAAACTTCTGGACCCATAACGCAACCGTTATCTCGGCCTCCTACCAGCAGCGCATTTTCCAACGTGATTTTTCCACAAAAGGTTCAGGTCGAGGCCTTGGAACCTATAGTATGAAACTTCTTGGACGCTTCCTCTCCGGTGATGTGAGCTTTGAGTCCTCCCCGGAAGGCGGAACCCGGTTTACCCTCAGCTTGCCAGATATTTGCCCTGAGACGGCCTGAAAGCTTCGAGCCCCCAGGAAAGTTTATTGTTAGAAAAACCCGATTTCTGGACAACAAAAAGGCGAAGCATAAAGCTTCGCCTTTTTGTTGCTTAAGATTTCAAGCTTTGAGTCAGTCTTCACAGCGAACAGTGAGAACAGGGATTTTAGACCGCCTGACGACTCGTTCAGCAGTGCTGCCGACAATCACATGCTCCATGCCGGTGCGACCGTGGGTTCCCATAACGATTAGGTCGGCATTAACCTTGCCTCCCATATCCAGAATGACTTTGAATGGGGCGCCAACGACGGCATGAGTTGTGACGCTCAATCCTTCCGTTTGTTCCTTGCAGAACTTCTCCAACTCCTTGACCGCTTGAATTCCAACTTCTTTTTCGAGAACCAGAAAGGCTTCTCTGGGAATCATGACGCGTTGGTGCTCATCCAGTTCGTTTATGACGTGCAGGACATGTAACTTAGCATCAGTCAGGTGCGCAAGGGTCACAGCATAGTCAGCTGCCTGCTGCGATGAATCGGAAAAATCCGTTGCGAAGAGAATATTTTTGATATTTCGTGTCATGTTAATCCTCTTTGTTTATGTCGGAGCAATGGCAGAGCCAAACTCTTTCTTGTTTTTCGTGATTTGCATGAAGATTACCAGTCCTACCAAAACGAGGCCAATTCCATCTGTCACCAACGTTGGCCAGTAAAGGAACAGTGTGCCGACGGCTAAAAGCAACCACTCCGGAATGGTGGTGCGCCTGAACCAGAACATCATGGTGGTTGCAGAGAAAGCAATGGTGCCCAGGAACGCGGACCAGAAAGAAGAGATTGTCTGCCATCCCGTTGCAGGATCGACTGCTTCGATAATCGTTTCGCCAGGATTAACCATGCCACCGGCAAAGGTCTTGACCTCAGTGACGTTGCCGCCACGTTCGGCTTTGATATCGATAATTTCGTCACCAACCATGATCTTGACCACTGTGTCGCCAGCTACAATAGTGCCCCCCTCTTTAACCTCAACAGAGAGTACCGATGCGAAGGGCAAGTCATCGGCGAGTGTTGGGACCTTGACGTTTGCCGTGTGAGGCTGGAAAAGGATTGCCGGAGTGAACGCAAACAGAATCGGCATGACATATAGCAGCTTGGCGAACTTGAAACTGGTCCAGCCGGTTTTCCATGGATCAGATCCGGCAATTGCAGCTCCCGCATAGGCTGCGACGCAGACTGGCGGAGTAATGTTCGAATCCTGGCTGAACCAGTAGACGATCATGTGTGCGCAGAGCAAGGGGACGCCCATTTCCATCAGTGGCGGCACTGCCAACACTGCAGTGATCAGGTAGGCTGCTGTGACCGGAACTCCCATACCAAGCACCAGCGAAGCAAGGGCGACCAGAAAGATTGCCGCAAGCAGATTACCACTGGCCAGCGAGATGATGATGTCGGAGAACTTGAGGCCGATTCCGGTTAAGGAAATGGTGCCGACGATAATGCCGATGACGCCGAGTGTCGCACCGATGATCAGGGTGTTGTTGGCGCCGGTTAGGATCGCCTCCCAGATACCTTTCAGATCCATCAAAATGTCTTTACGGAAAGCACTGACCAGCAGGCACCAGATTGTTGCCGATAAAGTAACGAAAAATTGGATTTTAAACCCGAACAATGATTGAAACGGAAGCTCGATATAACCGAGAGCAACAACCATAATAAACAGGATCGTAACCGGTACAAAAATCAATCTGTCCTTGAGTGAGACTTTCCTGTCCTGCCTTACCCAGCTTACGACAATACATGAGAGTGCAGACCAGAAAGCAGCCATTCCGGGAGATTTTCCTATGATCATGAGGATCGTGATGATGATTAACGGCAGGGAGTAATACCACTGTTTTTTCAGGACGTCCTTCCAGTGCGGAAATTCATCGTCGTCAATCCCCTTGATCCCCTGTTTCTTGGCTTCGAAGTGAATCATGCAGAAGACCGAGAAAAAGTAGAGTAGGGCGGGGAAGATGGCGATCATCATGATGTAGGCATATGATGTTTCGGTCAGCTCGGCCATCAGAAAACCGCCGGCGCCCATAACGGGGGGCAGGAACATGCCGCCGATTGATGCGGCGGGCTCGATGGCTCCGGCAACATGCGGCCTGAAGCCGGCCCGTTTCATCAGCGGTATGGTAAAGGCTCCTGTGGAAACCGTATTGGCGATCGCGCTGCCGGAAACCGAACCAAAGAAAGCAGAGGCAATAACAGCAACCTTTGCCGGACCACCGGTACTGCGACCGGCCAGTGCTAGGGGGAAGTCTATGAAGAACTTGCCCGCGCCCGATTTGTGCAGAAAGGCACCGAAAAAGATAAACAGGATGACATAGGTTGCCAAAACGTTGGCCATGACCCCGAACACCCCGTTGGTTGTCAGGTAAAGTGCGGTACACAGACGCTCAATGCCGAAGCCACGATGGGCTATAATTTCCGGGAAAATGGGCCCGAGATAACCGTAGATAAACATGCCGAGGCCAACAAAAGTCATCGACCAGCCAAGAACTCGTCGGCAGACCTCAAGTGAAAGGACGATCCCGACGATGCTGATCATGGCATCGAGATGAGTCTCTGCGCCAGCCCGGTAATTGAGAACTTCAAATTCATGGATCCAGTAGTAGACTACGCCCGCCGCTGTCAAAGCGTAAAGGATGTCAGAAAGAGTTGGATTGTTTGGCCATTTCTTCATGAGGATGCTGTCGATAAAGGTTGCGCTTGCTCCAATGACGGCACCTCCCAACAGGATAGCGCCTATCAAGCCCATATTGACACTTACTAACTCAGCATGGAATGCATCAATCGATTCAAAAAAACCAAGCCCTGCAATTGCGGCAGAAATGATGCTGCCTATGATCAAAGAAAGCGGAATGCGCATTCGCGTCGTGCCTGCGGGGTAGAGCAGGAAGACCAACACATAGGTAACAAAAACATAGACCCCGCGATGATACTGGGTCCCAACAGCGGCTAAACCCGCCGTGTAAAAATAGAATAGAACCATGCCACCGCCGAGCACTGCAACCAGCCATTTAAAGATGCCGGTTGGTGAACGGTATGACTTGGAATCCTTTTCCATTAATTTTTTTAATTTTTCCTGCTCTGCGGGAGAGAGGTCTTTTAAATCTTCCTGGAGTTCTATGGCCATTCTGCGTACCTGCTTGGTTAGAGATGTGTGTCGTTTCTGATTTTGTAGAAAGTGTCACAGAGTGCAGAAGCGGGGCCGAATGGCCCCGCTTCGCGAACTAAAAGAAATTATTGACCCATTTGATCCGCGGTCAATGTGAGCCCTTGCTCTTTCCAGTATTTCTGAGCGCCGGCATGAACCGGAGTTACGATACCTGTGAGGGCACTTTCAACTGACATGGCTTTTGCAGTGCTCTTAACTTTGACCATGTAGGAGAGACCTTCTTTGGTGTAGATGTTTGCCAGGGCATTGTAGACATGCTCTGGGGCAACGTCTTTGTTGGCAACCCAAAGAGCGGAATCCTGGAATGACATAACATCATAATCAACGCCACTGTAAGTGCCTGCGGGAATAGTAATCGGTGCGTAGAAGGGGTACGCCTCAAAGGCACCACCTTTTTCGCCTGTTTCCCAAGTAGAAAGGATCTTGATCTTGTTGCTGGCTGCAGCCTGAATAACTGAGCTGTTAGGGAATCCGGCAAAAACCCACATGGCGTCGATCAGGCCATCGCCGATCGCCGCAGCAGCTTTGCTGTAGCCGATGTACTCAACATTCATGTTGTCCCACAGACCAATGGCACCAAAGAAGCGCTGTGCCGCAGCAGCGGCACCTGAGCCAGCGCCGCCAACAGCGATGCGCTTGCCTTTGAGGTCAGCAATCGAGTTTATGCCACTCTTCTCGAGAACGATCAGGTGAGCAGGAGCACCATAGAGGAAAGCCATAGCATGGATGTTGGGGTACTTGTTGGTGTCGTTAGTCAGGCGGCCATTGCGGGCCAGGTAGGTGTCGCCAGAGTAGGAGATGCCAAAATCAATTTCACCTGAGTTGATGCGACGAGCGTTCTCAACGGAACCGGCAGAAGCCATGTTGGACACTTCAACATTGTCCAGCATTTTAGAGAGACGGGAAGCGATACCGTTTGAGAAGTACTGGAAGGTGCCGCCTTCGGGACCACCGCCGAAGCCGAGACGGGTTTTTTCTGCGAAGCCCGTGGTGGGCAGTGCAAATGCTGCGACCAGTGCAATTGCACTGACCAAAGAGAGTAGACGCTGTGCTTTTTTCATGCTGTTTTGCCTCCTATAATGGGGTTAGTGAAACAGGGGCGAATGCCACTTTCGATTGATGTTTACATAACACCTTAACGCAAGGAAGATGCCATTCCTATAAAAGTGTTTGTAATTTGTACATTGAAGCACAAAGAGGCTGTTTTGCAAGTATCTGTGTCGCTTCTTCTGGTTACTTGCTCGTCCAGATATGGCGAATGTTGACCTTATGTGGCGAGTATTGGCCAACTTGAGGGGCCGCTAGAATCCAGGTTAAAACGTTTTTTTGAGTTTGCGTGTTTGTGCATGCACAATATGGTGAAGGCGGTTAAGTTTGTTCTCAGGGCAAACCGTGGCACAGTATCTTCCTGGCTGTGAGCTATAAATGAGCAAAATAGGGTGTGTTGGTAGCTTTCATGGCCGAGATTTTAAGGTTAAAGGAGTTCAGGCGCTTGATCTGCTTGACTGTTGATCTTGTGGTTGGTATTGGTCGGGTGTGTTTTTAATTCACAGGGTACCAGGGTTGTTGTTGAGGATAGACACGGGATAGGGTTCAGTCATGAAGAAGGTTGTTCACGCACCGGCAAAGGTTAACCTGTGCCTGCATGTTACGGGTCGACGCGAAGATGGGTACCACGACCTGGCGACACTGATGCAGAGGGTTGATGTTCAGGATCGTCTGGAAATCACCATCTCCGGTGGGGCTGAGGTTACAGCTTGCTGCCCACAGCTAATTCTTCCTTCCGGGGTTGAAAATATCGCTGCACGAGCTGCGCGTCTTTTTCTCTCCTATATAAGAGAGGAGTGTGGTGTTGCTGTGCTGATTGATAAGAAGATTCCTGCGGCGGCCGGCATGGGCGGCGGTTCTTCAAATGCGGCATCGGTTCTTCTGGCACTGAATGACATGTTGGACGTGAAGCTATCGCAGAGCGAATTAATAAGTATTGGTGTCAAGGTCGGGGCAGACGTCCCCTTTTTTCTTTATGACCAATCCGCCGCTTGGGCCACTGGAGTTGGCGAGAGGTTACAACCGTGGTCCGGATTGCCACCGGTTACGTTTGTTTTGGTGAATCCTGGTATAGAAGTTTCTACAGCATGGGTTTTCAAAACTTTGGGGTTGACATGCTCTCGACCAATCGCTAAAATCCCGAGGTTTCCCGTGAGAACAAGCGGCTTAGTATGTCTGCTGCATAATGATCTCGAAGTTGTCACCTGCCAACGTCATCCTGTGATCACGACGATCAAAGAACGTTTGCTTGCTGGCGGTGCTGCTGGGGCGCTCATGTCCGGTAGCGGACCGACAGTCTTTGCTGTTTTTGAAGATCAGGTTCAGGCGGGCAAAGTTGCTAAAGTGTTGTCAACGGAAACAAATTGGTGGGTGCAGGTCGTTAACCCACTGTAGTACCGAGTAAAAAAAATAGGGGCGTCGCCAAGCGGTAAGGCACTGGATTTTGATTCCAGCATTCACAGGTTCGATCCCTGTCGCCCCTGCCACTCGCAAGATTGCTACCTCCGGATGTTTGAGGAGGTCGCTTACATTGATAATAGGTTGAGATACAGGCCATGCATTGACATGCCCTGAAGTTTCCAGAGAAACAGGTGATGATGTGTATAAAGAACTGAAGATCTTTACCGGTAATGCAAACCCCGCCCTTGCACAGGAAATCTGTCGTCACCTCTCCGTGCCTTTAGCCCAGGCAACCGTCAAGTCTTTCTCCGACGGCGAAATTATGGTGGAAATCAACGAAAACGTCCGCGGTCGAGACGTTTTTGTCGTTCAGTCGACCTGTCAGCCTGCGAATCATAACCTGATGGAACTGCTGGTTATGATTGATGCCCTGAAACGAGCCTCGGCTGCCCGCATCACAGCGGTTATTCCTTACTTCGGTTATGCTCGACAGGACCGCAAAGTTGCTCCGAGGACACCGATCACCAGCAAACTGGTCGCAGACCTGATTACGACAGCGGGCGCGCAACGGGTTCTCTGTGTCGACCTGCACGCCGGACAGATCCAGGGCTTTTTCAATATCCCGGTTGATCATCTCTATGCGGCTCCTGCTGTTCTTGAAGATGTTAAGGCCCGCTTTACCGAAGAGCTCGTAGTTGTTTCTCCAGATGCCGGTGGTACCGAGCGAGCAAGGGCGTTCGCTAAAAGGTTGAATGCCGGTCTTGCGATTATCGACAAGCGTCGCAGCGCTGCCAACGTCTCAGAAGTCATGCATATCATCGGTGATGTCGATGGCCGGACCTGTATGATCGTTGATGACATGATCGATACTGCCGGCACTCTTTGTCAGGCCGCAGCTGCACTCAAGGCCCATGGTGCTGGAGACGTTTATGCTACGGCAACCCATGCGGTCCTCTCCGGGCCTGCCCTGGAGCGGATCAACGAAAGCGATCTAAAGGAAGTTCTGGTCTGTAATACAATTCCTACTGAAGAAAAGGTCAAGAATTGTTCGCGGCTCAGGACGATCTCTGTCGCAAATATTTTGGCGGAAGCGATCCGCCGTATTCACGGTGATGAATCTGTCAGCTCACTTTTCGTGTAGTTGTGACAGAAACCAATAAAGAAACTAAATTAAGAAGTTCAAGGATGGAGGAAAAGATAAATGGCCAAATCGGTACTGAATGTAGAAACGCGAGTTCGCACAGGCAAAGGTGGCTCTCGCAAGGTCCGTCAGGACGGCCTGGTGCCTGCAGTAGTTTATGGAAAAGGCATTGAGGCACTCAGCCTTCGTCTTGACCCAAAAGCTCTGCAGCAGGCAGTTGCCACCGAAGCTGGCTGGAACACCCTGATTACCCTCAAGGGTGATGGCCCATTTGATGGTCTGGTTGTTATCCTTAAGGATATGCAGATTGATGCGATCCGTCGAAATCCCACGCACGTTGATTTTCTGGCGATCGATCTGAAGAAGACACTGGCCGTCATGGTTCCCGTGCAGCCTGTTGGTAAATCTCAGGGCGAAATTGAAGGTGGTTCCTTGCAGTTGGTTCGTCATGAGGTTGAACTTTACTGCCTGCCGACCAATATCCCGACTTCCATCGAGATTGATGTCACCGCCTTGAATATCGGTGAGGTTGTCCATATCGATGAAGTTACTCTTCCTGAAGGTGTTGAGTCCCAGCACGATGTTAACTTCACGGTGCTGACAGTTGTTGGTCGCATGGCTGAAGAAGTCGAGGTTGATGAAGAGGGCGAAGAGGAAGTAGTCACTGAAGAGGCTGCTGACGAAGAGTAGGCGACGCGCTTTGAAGTTGATTGTCGGGTTGGGCAACCCTGGTATTGAATATGCCGAAACTCGCCACAATATAGGCTTTATGGTTGCCAGCTGTCTGGCAGACAGAGCAGGCATCGCGCTGAAACGTAAAGGGTATCAAGGCCTTTATGGTGTGGGGCGAATTGTTGGCGAAGAGGTGACGATCCTGTTGCCGCAAACATTCATGAATCGCAGTGGCGCTAGTGTTGCCCCTGCTTGTCAATCCCTCGGTGTTGAGCCGGGGGATTTGATTGTTGTTCACGACGAAATTGACCTGACGTTTGGCTCCCTTCGGGTCAAGGTCGGTGGTGGCCATGGCGGGCATAACGGTCTGCGAAGCATTGGCTCTGCTCTCGGTGAACCGGGTTACAACAGGTTGCGAATGGGTGTGGGACGACCTCCGGGAGGAGGTGACGTCTCAGGTCATGTCTTGAGCCGATTCAATGCAGCAGAGCGTAGCCAGCTTAGAACCTATATAGAAGTAGCGAGTGAAGCCCTTGAGCTGCTTTTGCGCGAAGGGGCTCAGCAAGCTATGAACAGTTATAATAATCGTGAAATATTAACCTGAGTGTAACTACTTAACTCAACACAAGAATTAAGAGAGGAACGAAAAGATGGAACTGCAGATGTTTGCACCGATTCTCGGTGTAGTTGGTTTTGTGATCGCAATCATTCTTTATAATGTGGTCAAGGCCGAGCCTGTTGGCAACGAAAGAATGAAAGAGATAGGCGACGATATTTATAACGGTGCAATGGCTTTTCTTGGCCGTGAATACCGCGTGCTGGCGATCTTTATTGTCATCGTCTTCTGCTTAATTGCTGTGGGCATGAACATACAGACTGCTTTGGCCTTCCTTGGTGGTGCTGTTTGCTCGATGACCTGCGGTTTTATCGGTATGAAAGCAGCGACTCGCGCTAACGTGAGAACCACTGAAGCTGCCCGCGCATCGGGTCAGGCTAAGGCTCTCGAGGTTGCCTTTAACGGTGGAGCCGTTATGGGCCTCGCCGTTGCGTCCCTCGGTCTGGTCGGTGTTGGTGTTGCCTACATCGCATTCGGTGGCGATCCAGCTACTTCTAAATACATCAATGGCTTTGCCATGGGTGCTTCTTCAATTGCTCTCTTTGCCCGTGTTGGCGGCGGTATCTATACCAAGGCTGCTGACGTTGGCTCCGACCTGGTCGGTAAGATAGAAGCAGGTATTCCTGAAGACGATCCTCGTAACCCCGGTGTTATTGCCGACAATGTTGGTGACTGTGTCGGTGATACTGCTGGAATGGGTGCTGATATTTTCGAGTCCTATGTTGGTTCAATTATCGCAACCATTGCCATTGCTGCAGCCGCAAGCCCGATGTTGTTGGCCAAGCTTGGTACGGCCTCGAGTGGTTTGAACACTCAGTCCGCTGCGATGCTGCTGCCTCTCGGTCTGGCTATGATCGGCCTGTTTTTCTCCTTCATCGGTATTGGTTCAATGAAAGTTCTCAAGTCGATGGACCCGGCTAAGGCTCTGCACTACACCACGTTTGTTGCTGCAGGAGGTTTCCTGATTACTGCGTTCTTCTTTATTAGTTATCTTGGTTTGACTGCGGGCGTCTTCTGGGCGATTCTGGCTGGTACTATGGCTGGTATCGCTATCGGTCAGGTTACTGAGTACTATACTGCACGTGGCCCTGTCCTTCGTATTGCAGAGGCTAGCAAGACTGGCCCGGCTACCAATATTATTACTGGTCTGGCTGTTGGCCTTGAGTCCACTGTCATTCCTATTCTGATTATTTGTGTTTCGATTTTTGTCGCTAACCATTTTGCCGGTCTTTACGGCATCGGTATTGCCGCAGTCGGTATGTTGGCAACGGTTGGTGTCACTATGACCGTTGACGCTTACGGCCCGATTGCTGACAACGCCGGTGGCATCTCTGAGATGGCTGGTCTTGGCTCGGATGTACGTGAAATTACGGACGGCCTCGATGCTATCGGTAATACAACTGCAGCGATTGGCAAAGGCTTTGCTATCGGTTCTGCCGCACTGACCGCTCTTGCGCTCTTCTCGGCTTACGCCACGACCGTTGGTCTCACGACGATTAACCTGATTGACCCCAAGGTTGTTATCGGTCTCTTTGTCGGTGGTGCTCTGCCATTCTTCATTGGCGCACTGACCATGACCAGCGTTGGTCGTGCTGCTGGTGCGATGGTCGATGAAATTCGTCGCCAATTCCGTGAGATTCCGGGTCTTCTTGAAGGTAAAGAAGGTGTTAAGCCTGATTCACAGAAATGTATCGACATTTCGGCTAAAGCTGCACTGCGTGAAATGGTCCTGCCTGGTGTGGTTGCCATTGTTGCTCCGGTCCTGATTGGTTTCGTGCTCGGCAAGGAATCACTCGGCGGCATGCTTGCTGGTGCTACCGTAGCCGGTGTACTGCTGGCGCTGATGATGTCTAACGGCGGTGGTGCTTGGGACAACGCTAAAAAGTTCATCGAGCAAGGCAAGATTGATGGCGAAGAGAAGGGCGGTACTGCTCATGAAGCTGCAGTTATCGGCGACACAGTCGGCGACCCCTTTAAAGATACGTCCGGTCCGGCCATGAACATCCTCATCAAGCTGATGAGTGTTGTTGCTCTGGTTATTGCGCCACTACTGGCCTAACTCAGACGCTATAAATAAGTGTAATGATAGCCGGGGCCTGTGCCCCGGCTATCGTTATTTACAGAGATAGAGGAATTATGGGATTCAAATGCGGCATCGTTGGCCTGCCTAATGTTGGCAAGTCGACCATCTTTAACGCGATCACCTCTGCAGGCGCAGAAGCGGCCAATTATCCGTTCTGCACCATTGAGCCGAATGTTGGTATCGTAACGGTTCCCGATCAGAGGCTTGATGAGTTGTCTGGCATTGTCAATCCACAGCAGGTGTTGCCGACAGCCATGGAGTTTGTTGACATCGCCGGATTGGTAAAAGGGGCGAGCCGCGGTGAAGGCTTGGGTAACCAGTTCCTTGGTCACATTCGTCAGGTTGACGCCATTGCCCATATTGTGCGCTGTTTTGAAGATGAAAATGTCGTCCATGTCGATGGCAGTATTGATCCATTGCGTGATGTTGAAGTGATACAGACGGAACTCAATCTGACTGATTTGGATACTGTTGAGAAGCGCATCCACCGTGTCGGCAAACAGGCAAAGAGTGGCGACAAAAAGATGCAGGAAGAAATGGTTGTTCTCGAAAAGGTGCAAAAATGTCTCGACAGTGGACAGCCTGCTCGCAATGCCGACCTGAACGCTGAACAATGGGCTCCACTGGGCGAACTGTGCCTGATAACTGCGAAGCCGGTTCTCTATGTAGCCAATGTCTCTGAAGATGACCTTGCCGGTGAGCACCCATTTGTTGATCGTCTCAAGGAACATGCTGCAAATGAAGGTGCCGAAATCGTTGTTATCTGCGGCAAAATAGAGTCAGAGATCGCAGAACTGGCCGATGACGAAAAATCAGAATTTCTCGCTGAACTCGGACTTGATGAAGCGGGCCTTGACCGGATGATTCATGCGGGTTACCGCTTGTTGGGTCTGATTACTTACTTTACCGCAGGAGTCAAGGAAGTCCGGGCCTGGACTGTCAGTAGAGGGGCCCGCGCTCCGCAGGCTGCTGGAGTGATTCATACTGATTTTGAGAAGGGCTTTATTCGTGCTGAGGTAATCGGCTACGAAGATTTTGTCTCTTCAAAAGGTGAAGCGGGAGCCAAGGAAAAAGGTTTGATGCGCCTTGAAGGCAAGGAATATGTTGTCAAAGATGGAGATGTTATGCATTTCCGTTTTAACGTCTAAGTAGTCAGGCTACAGAAACCGGAGACGGCGGCAGGATAACTCGGTGTCGGTGGTGTTCTGTTTTTATAAAATTCCATTGCCTCGTGGTACGGGGTGTGGTAGAAAACAAAGTTGTTTAGAAGGAAGCATGCTGGATGCTTCCGCTCCTTGCTCCGCCTGGCGGGGCTAATAACTCAAGAGGAGGTTTTATGCGAACCTACGAATCAATCTTCATCGTACACCCGGAAGTCATCGGGGACGATCAGGTTGCCCTCATCGACAAGTACAAAACGATCTTGTCTGATCAGGCTGCTGACGTTCTCAAGGTAGAAAACTGGGGAACCCGGACACTGGCCTATCAGGTCAAGAAGCAGTCTAAAGGCTGTTTCGTTCTGGTGATCTTTGACGCCGAGCCGACTGTTATTGCCGAGTTCGAGCGCCGCATGCGCATCGACGAAAAGGTAATCAAGTTCCAGACCGTTATTCTGGAAGGTGGTTACGTGGCGCCCCCTGTTGTTGAGGCTGCACCCGAAGAAGCCACTGCAGAAGATGCTGAGGCGACCGAAGCTGCCACCGAAGCCCCCGCAGAAGCTGAAGCTGCTGCCGAGGAAACAACAGAAGAATCCTAACATTCGAATCAACCTTAAAACGATGAAGAAGGAGATATAGTCATGGCATATGAAGGAAATCGCAGCGGTGCACCCCGTCGGCGTTATGGACGTCGTAAAGTTTGCCGTTTCTGTGCCGATAAGAAAGCAACGATCGACTACAAAGATATCCGTTCCCTGCGTTATTTTATTTCCGAGCGTGGCAAGATCACTCCACGGCGGATTTCCGGTACCTGTTCGGATCATCAGAGAAAATTGACAGAAGCAATCAAGCGCGCGCGTAATATCGCGTTACTTCCTTTTACAGCAAGCCACTCTCTCGAGAGGGGTTCATCGCAGCGCTAGCTCGATGATGCAACGAGGACTTTACGTTGTACTCGGCACGATAGCCGGGTATGCCTTGTTCGGGACCTTTGCTGCTCTGGGTTTTGCTGCTGTTGCGGTGAATCTCTTCACGCCTTTACCGGCAGCTTTTGTTGGAATGCGTGTTGGCTCAGCAGCTGCAGGAGTGACAGTCGTATTGACTGCGTTCTTGATCCTGCTGACAGCGGATTCTGCTTCGTCAGTCATGTACCTGGTTCAGTTTGGTATTCCGGGTGTTGCCTTACCATGGTTGTTGAACCGGGGTTTCGCTTGGGACAAGGCTGCAGTCGCTGTTTTATGGGCCATGGTCGCGGCCAGCCTTTGCGGCTTACTGGTTGTCTCAGCTTTCTCCGGACAGTCGCCCTTGGTAACAGTGAGTGATCTGATCGGCAAGGAAATTGTCCAGACCACGACGATCATGCAGGACATGTTTGCTGACGCAGACCTTCCTGCAGTCCAGAAGCGTGAGGTGGGCCTGGCGATAGAGAATATGGCCAGCTTCCTGGAGAAAGCTTATCCGGGGATTGTGATCACCGTCAGTGGCCTTATGGTTGTTGGCATGGTCTTTATGCTGTCACTGTTGGCACGAGGTCGTTATACTGTCCCAGGCAGAGCCTTTCCCGAGTGGAAGTCACCTGAATGGCTGGTCTGGATACTCATAGCTTCCGGCTTCCTGGTTGCCTTTGTTGAAGGGATAGCTGGAACCTTTGCCCTGAACCTGCTGGTGATTCTGTTGCCGGTCTATTTTCTGCAAGGTCTGGCTGTTATCGATTGTTTTTTTCGCCGCAAGGCTTTTTCGCCGATCATCAGAACCGTCGGCTACCTGCTGGTTACGTTGGTTAATCCGTTACCGATGGTTGTTACTGGAATTGGCGTGTTTGACTTGTGGGCTGATTTTCGCAAACCAAAAGAACCTGAATCATAAAGATTTTGGGAGGATAAAAAGATGGATGTCATTCTGACTGAAAATGTTAAAAATCTCGGGACCATTGGTGAAGTGGTCAAGGTCAAGCCTGGTTACGGTCGTAATTACCTGGTCCCCCAGGGGATGGCCGTTGAAGCGAGTGAGGCTAAGCTCAAAGAACTTGAGCATCACAAGCGCCAGCTGAATCGCAAGGCTGAGAAACTGAGCCAGGAAGCTGCTGACGTCAAGGCCAGGATTGAGGCTGTTGAGTGTACCTTTGTGCATAAAGCAAGCGAAGAAGGCAAGCTGTTCGGCTCGGTAACCTCTATGGAAATCGCCGAAAGCCTCGCTGCCCAGGGCATTGAAATCGATCGCCGTAAAATCCTGCTTGAGCAGCCGATTAAAGAGCTTGGTGAGCATGCGGTTGATATCAAGTTGAATGCTGGTGTTAATGCCATCGTTAAGATTATTGTCATCAGTGAAGATGCTAAGCCAGCTCCTGCAGCTGTTCCTGTAGCCGTTTCTACAGAGACTCCTGCTGACGCTTAAGAGCAAAAGCTGTAACCGACTTCAGGGGCCTGCTCTCGTGCAGGCCCCTCTTTTCCCTTGAGGGCGAACGTGCAAGATCGCGCTGAACATCGCCTGCCACCCCAGAACCTGGAAGCAGAAATGTCTGTTCTGGGGGGAATCCTGTTGGAGAACGAGGCCCTGAGCAGGGCTTTGGAATCTCTGCGTCCGGAAGACTTCTACCGATCCTCCCACGGCAAAATCTTTAATGCGTTGATCACTCTGTATGAACGCAATGAGCCCGCTGATTTGGTCACCTTGACAGACGTCCTGAAGACTCAGGATGTACTCGAGGAAGTTGGTGGCAGTTCCTACCTGGCAACTCTTGTCGATTACGTGCCGACCGCGGCCAACATCAGCTACTATTGTAAAATTGTTAAAGAGAAGGCCATCGCTCGCGAGTTGATCAAGGTCGCGACCGAGATTGCCAGCAGAGGTTATGAGGGCGGTGAAGTTGAGACCTCTCTTGATTGGGCCGAAGGCGAGATCTTTAAGATCGCGAATATGAAGACCAAGCAGTCTTATTATGCGACCAAGGATATCGTTAAGGAGACGATCAAGACGATTGAAGGGCTCTACAGTCGTAAAGAGCTGATCACCGGTGTCCCGACCGGTTTCAAAGACCTCGACACTATGACTTCAGGTATGCAGGGTGGCGACCTGGTTATTGTTGCCGCGCGACCTTCCATGGGCAAAACGGCTTTCTGTCTCAATCTCGTCGAATACGCCTCCATGCATTCAAGTAAACCTGTTACATCGCTGGTCTTTTCGTTGGAGATGAGCAAGGAGCAGCTGGTTCAACGTTTGCTTTGCTCGGTCGCCCGTATTGAATCTGGACGAGTTCGAACCGGCAAGCTGGCTCAGTCCGAATTTCCTACTCTGGTCAATGCGGCCGGTATTATCGCTGAAGCTCCAATTTATATTGATGATACTCCGTCGATCAGCGTTCTCGAGGTTCGTGCCAAGGCTCGCCGTCTCAGTGCAGAAAAGAATCTTGGTCTGATTGTTGTTGATTACTTGCAGCTTATGACAGGTAAAAATACTGAAAACAGGCAGCAGGAGATCTCAGAGATTTCACGATCACTCAAGGCTCTGGCCAAAGAGCTTAATGTCCCGGTTATTGCTTTGTCGCAGTTGAACCGCTCTCTGGAGAGTCGTACCGACAAGCGACCCATGCTTTCCGATTTACGTGAATCGGGTGCGATTGAGCAGGATGCCGACGTCATTATGTTTCTTTATCGTGAGACGGTATACTGCGACGCCTGTAAGAAGCGCGATAACAGCTGTGGAGAGAATCACGAACGCAGCGCCGAGGTGATCATCGGTAAGCAGAGAAATGGGCCGCTTGGAGTCGAACAATTGACTTTTCTTGGCGAGTTCACGCGCTTTGAGAGTCGATCGGAACGTAGTGATGATTACGCAGCTTGAAGCCGGCCAGAAATGGCCGGCTTTTTTATTGGGTGCTAACTACTGATATTTTCAGGGAAGTCGTAGCCCCAATGCCTCCAGTTTGACTTCGAGTTCCTTCGCTTCTCTTGATTTCTTGCCGTCCTTTAAGCTGACCCAACCCTGTTCTCTCAGCCACTCTTTTGCCGCAGGTTTGTCTCGTGCAATCAGTAACCTCATAAGCTCCGTCTCTGGCCCGGAAAGTCGAGTAGCGTTCAACCTGTAGTCCCTGAAGGCCTCCCAGACAAAAGGAACCCAGCGGGCGACGATTTCTTCTCCGATAACCGTTGCATATTGACGGATTTCGGTTTGCGCATGGCTGTCCATACGCAGCATTAGAAAGTGCAGGAGATTGTGCAGGTCAATCGACCAGTAGGCTTCTGTGTATGTCGAAAGGGGGAGGTCTTTGCGGGCCTGCTCACGGGCCACACCCGATTCAATTCGCGATTGGTATAAATCCCTCGCGGACTGGTGAAAGTTCTCCTCGCTGGCGGTCAACTCCTTGCCCAGGTCGAGTTCAAGGAAGCCTTCGCTGCCTTGTTTGTTCTGCGTCGTCTGGAGGCGCCATTCCCCTGGCAGGGTCCCTTGCTGGTCTGAGATTGCCTCAGAGTAACGTGTGCTGTATTCATTGACAGATGCAGTGCGATGACGTATCCACTGCCGCCAGCAGTCCATCGGCACACGGATATGCAGCTTGAGCTTGCACATCTCGAAAGGAGTTGTGTGTGCGTTGCGCAGCAGGTAACGAATCAAGCCACGGTCTTCATGGACTTGTTTTGTCCCCGCTCCGTACGAAACTCTAGCTGCCTGTACGATTGCGGCATCATCGCCCATGTAATCGATGATCCTTACGTGGCCATGATCCAGGACCGGAAAGCTTTTTCCCAGAATTTCGTCAAGAGCGGCCACACTGGCGCGCTCTATAGTAGTCTCTTCCATTTCATCTTCCTTTCGTGTGTGTCACCCAAGGCCGTCGGGTCGGCAGCCATGTACAATCATTCAAGTCATTAAGGCGCTAGGTGTTGATACGTTGATAATGGATATGTTTGAATCCTGAATATTCTGTGACGCTGAGAACTCTCCAGTCATCAAGATCGAAAGACGGGAAATGGATGTCTCCCGAGGCGTTTTCATCGACCCAGGAGATATGTAGCTCAGATGCGACCGGTAAGGCTTTTTCATAAAGCGCTGCACCGCCGATCACGAAGATCGGCAGCCCATAACGGGCGGCCTCAGCCAGGCCTTCGATAAAGCTGCTGCAGATTTGTACGCCTGCTAAGGTTACAGGAGCTCGGCTCAAAACAATATTGTGACGTCCCGGCAGTGGTTGACCTATCGACTGATGGGTTTTGCGTCCCATGATGACAGCTTTTCCAAGGGTCTTGCGTTTGAACAGCTGCAAATCCTCAGGAAGCTGCCAGGGCAAACCCTGCTGGGTGCCAATAACGCGTTCGCTGGTCATGGCAACAATAATTGATACTGTCGGCAAGCTTTTAGTGTTTTGGTTGCTGCTTGGTTGTTGCATAGCCATTAAGATAGCATTGCATGGGCCGGAGATAAAGTGGAGAAGGAAACCAAAACGGCGCTCAGTCATTGAGTGCCGTTTCGATATCCTTGTTCTGTTGAATGATGTGCCTAGCGTTTAGCCGTGATATTGAGAGTCTGGATCTTCTTGCGCAGTGTATTGCGGTTGATGCCGAGGACTTCGGCGGCCTTCACCTGATTGCCGCGTGTTTTCTCCAGAACGATGTTAATCAAAGGTCGTTCCATCTGGTGCAGCACCATTTCGTAAAGGTTGTCCATGTCCTGCAGGTCGATTTGTGTGAGAGAGCTCTGTAGCTTCTGTGTGATCAATGCCTCTAACGAGGTGCCATTGCCGCTGGGGCCTTGTCCCGACGTCAGGTCAGGAAAGTCTGCGGCGTTGAGCAGCGCGTCGGGCGAGAGCAGGGAGGCTCGCTGGATCGCGTTTTCAAGCTCGCGAACGTTGCCCGGCCAATCATAACCGCAAAGCAGGTCCATCGCTTCTTTCGCAAAGCCGTTTGCCGGAGAAGCATATTCCTGATGAGCTTTGGCCAGGAAATAGTCTGCAAGGTTTGGGATGTCTTCGCGACGATCGCGTAGTGCAGGGAGTTCCAGCGGAACTACGTTCAAACGATAGTAGAGGTCTTCACGAAACTCTTTCTGTTGCACTTTGCTCTTAAGGTCCTGATTGGTCGCTGCAACGATGCGGGTATTGATCTTAATCGTTGTGTTGCCTCCGGTGCGGGTCACTTCTTTCTCCTGCAGGACTCTTAACAGTTTGGCTTGCAGTTCCAGAGGCATGTCGCCGATTTCATCAAGGAAGATAGTACCGTCATTGGCCTGTTCGAATTTGCCGATCTTCCTTTCTGTTGCACCGGTGAAGGCGCCTTTCTCGTGGCCGAACAACTCACTTTCAAGGAGCTCTCTTGGTATTGCGGCGCAGTTGAGCGCGATGAAAGGGTTCCCAAGGCGAGGACTGTTGAAGTGGATCGCCCTGGCGATCAACTCCTTACCCGTGCCGCTTTCACCGTAAATGAGAATCGTTATGTCGGATGGTGCTATTTTGCCTAGGGTTTTGTAAATCTTCTGCATTGGCTGGCTCTGGCCGATAATGGTTCTCTCCAGCTGATAATGGTCCTTGATCTCCTGTTTAAGAACAGACACTTCGGCAGAGACCTTTGAAGCCTTCTGCGCCTTGAAGATGATGGCATCAAGGGCGTCGAGGTCAAAAGGCTTGGTCAGGTAATCGTAGGCGCCGCGTTTCATGGCTTCCACGGCATTCTTCATGGAGGATTCTGCCGTCATGATAACGATCAGCGCCTGCGGGCATTCTTCCTGGAACTTGCTTAAGAGCTCTAGCCCGGTGATCCCTGGCATCTTTATGTCGAGGACCGCCAGATCATAGCTCTGCTTTCTGCTCATCAGCAAAGCTTCTTTGCCGTCTTTGGCCAGATCAACCTGGTAGCCCTGTTTGGTTAAGGATTTGGAAAGCACCCATCGGATACTCTCTTCGTCATCTGCAACCAGAATTCGTTTGATCGACATGTGTGGCACTCCTTGAAAAATCTTGCTAGCGGCGTAGCGGCAATGAAACTGTCATAGTGGTCCCCTCACCAGGGGTACTCTCAATTCTCAACAGACCATTGTGGTCTTCAATTATTTTTTGCGAAATAGCCAGACCTAGGCCACTGCCTTTGATCTTGGTGGTGAAGTAAGGCGTGAAAATACGCTCCATTTCATCGGCAGCGATACCACAGCCGGTATCGCTGATTGTAATATCCACCATTGGTGATGAGCGCCTGCCCGGTCCAGTCATGTGGTAGCTTGAGGCGATCCTTGTCTCGATCATAACTTCGCCATCATGAGATATGGCCTCACGCGCATTCTTTATGAGGTTCAGGAAGAGTCGGGTCAGCAGACTTTCGTCTCCTCGGACCGGCGGAATGCTGGGGTCGAACCTTAAAATGAACTTTGTGTTCTGGTTACGAGCAGCTTCGCGTTGTAATAAAACAATATCGTCAAGAATTTTGGTCAGATCGACTTCAGCAAATTCCGGTGTGCGTGGATTGCCCAGTTCCATGAGTTCTTCAATAATGAAATTAATCCGATCCACTTCTTTGACCATGATTCGTGTGTAGTCCTGCAGCGAGTTTTCCTCAGGCAGTTCCATGGCAAGGAGTTGAGCCGCGCCCTTAATGCCCCCCAGTGGGTTCTTTATCTCGTGAGCCAGTCCTGCCGCCAGAGTCCCCAAGATCGACAGACGGTCAGCCCGCCGCAGTGTTCCTTCCAACTCCTTGATGCGGGACAGATCACGGACGATCATAACCGCTCCGTCCTGATCGCCACGATTGGTATAGATCGGGGCGGCGTACGCATTGACCGGCAGGGGAGATGCGTTAGTCCTGTGCAGGTAGAGGCCCTCGTCGTCAGTGATGGAGCGACTTTCGTTGAGGGCAACCTTGATCAGGTAGAGGAGTGTCTCCTGGCCTTTGAAAAGGACGTCGTAGTGTTGGCCGGACATTTGTCTGGAAGAACGCTCCATGAGCGCTTCCGCAGCCGGATTTAAGAGTGTGATACAACCTTCCTGATCAAAGGCGATCACCGCACGGTCTATGTTCTCCAGAATTCTGCCGTAGAGAGTAGAGTCGGTATCAGGAGAAGGTTCACGGCTAATCATCTTTGGGCATCACTCCCGGCGAAAAGGTGAAGAAATTTTCGAGAAGGGTGCTCATCTCGTCAATTGTTCGTGTCTGGTTGATACCGGAGCGAAATTCCGCCGAGTTCTCCATGCCTCGGACATACCAGCAGAGGTGCTTGCGCATGTGGCCCAATGTTTTTTGTGGACCGAATGTCTCCAGACAAAGCCTCAAATGCTCTTTGGCGACGGCAAAACGTTCTTCTGTGCTCGGCTGGGTTTCCGGCTTGTCTGCGAGCAGGTCAAGGGCCTGTTGAATGATCCAGGGGTTGCCATAGCCGCCACGACCGATCATGACCGCATCACATCCAGTCTGCTCAAACATGGTTTTAATACACTCTGCTGAAAAGAGGTCTCCGCTGCCAATAACCGGTACGGAGACAGCCTTTTTTAATGCACTTATTTGCATCCAGTCGGCGGAACCGCCGAACATCTGGGAGCGTGTACGTGGGTGCAGGGTGATGGCATCTACACCTTCTTCAACGGCGATACGGGCAATCTCGATAAAGTTGACAGAATCGTGGTCCCAGCCGGATCTGATTTTGACTGTCAGCGGTCGTGTCGTTGCACGGCGCACTGCGGCGACGATGCGTGCGACTTTCTCTGGTTCACGTAGAAGGGCGCTGCCTGCTCCAGAGCGGATGACTTTGCGTACGGGACAACCAAGGTTGAGATCGATCAACTCACCATACTCCTCCACCTGTTTAGTTGCTTCAGCAAGTCTTTCCGGAGCGTCTCCGAAGAGTTGCACTGCCAGGGGGTGTTCTTCTGGAGAGGAATGGAGGAGCTTCCGAGTGGCTTTCCCGCTGTAGAAGAGGCCATTAGCGCTGATCATTTCAGAATAGACCAGTGCGGCGCCATGGCGCTTCATGATGAGCCTGTAAGGCAGGTCAGAGATGCCCGCCATAGGCGCTGAAAAGATAGGGTTCTTGAGTTTAAGGGAGCCGATATACATAAGTTTATGCCTATTTTTTGGGCACTTTAGCATGGCGAGGTTATAATGCAAAAGATAAATGTCTCTGTGTGGAAAAAAGAAATCGCATACTGTATACAAAATCGGCTTGACAGTTCAGGGGTGACTTGTTAGAACGTTATTTGGAAATGATAAAGGGTAAACTATCACAAGCATGATTTACTCTTTGTCGGCTCTAATTATTCTTCCCGCCGCATTAATCTTCCTCTGGTGCGGGTTCAATGCTCCAAAGGTCGATTTGTTGGCGGGATGATTTGTCATTTGACAGTTAGTTGTTAGGTAAACAAGGGACAGTTTTACTCTGGTGGGCCTTCTGACCCGCCACCATATCATTTCCCAAAGGAGAGAGAATTATGTCTACACTGAAAAAAGTTCTGAGTCAGAAAATTGATGCACATCGCCCCCGGATCACCAAGCTGGTCAAGCAATGCGGCGATGTCAAATTGGGTGATGTTACCATCGCTCAGGCTATCGGTGGCGCCCGCGGCGTCAAGTGCCTGGTTACCGATATCTCTTATCTCGACCCCTTCGAAGGTATTCGCTTCCGTGGTTTGACCATTCCTGAGACCTTTGATGCTCTGCCAAAAGTTCCCGGTAGTGAATATCCTTTCGTCGAAGGTTTCTGGTACATGCTTTTGACCGGCGACGTTCCAACCATGGAGCAGACCCTGGAAGTTGTTGAAGAGTGGAAGAAGCGTGCAGAAGTTCCTCAGTACGTTTATGACGTTCTGAATGCCCTCCCTGATGATGCTCATCCTATGGCCATGTTCTCCAGCGCCGTTCTCGCCATGCAGCGCGATTCTGTGTTCGCTAAGAACTACCGTGAAGGCAAGTTCAACAAGATGACCTGCTGGGAAGACATGTACGAAGATTGTAACAACATGATGGCCAAGCTTGGCCCGATCGGCGCATACATCTACAACAAGAAGTATCGGGACAACGATCAGATTGCTGCTGATCCGAACCTCGACATGGGCGGCAACTTCGCTCACATGATCGGTCAGAGCGATGATTACAAGGATGTGTCCCGTATGTACTTCATCCTCCACTCTGACCATGAGTCAGGCAACGTCTCTGCCCATACGACTCACCTTGTTGCTTCGGCTTTGTCCGATGCCTACTATGCATACAGCGCAGGCCTTGGCGGCTTAGCTGGTCCTCTGCACGGTCTGGCAAACGAAGAAGTTCTCCGTTGGACCCAGAACTTCATGGAAGAGCTCGGTGGCGAAGTTCCAACCGAAGAGAAGCTCAAGGAAGCTCTCTGGGCAACTCTGAACAGCGGTCAGGTTATCCCGGGTTACGGCCATGCCGTTCTCCGCAAGACCGACCCTCGCTACACTTCACAGCGTGAGTTCTGCATGAAGACTGAAGGCCTCAAAGATTATCCACTGTTCCAACTGGTCCGGATGATCTTTGAAGTTGCTCCTGGCGTACTCACTGAGCACGGCAAAGCCAAGAACCCCTGGCCAAATGTCGACGCACAGTCCGGCGTCATCCAGTGGTACTACGGCGTTACCCAGTACGAGTTCTACACTGTCCTGTTCGGTATCGGCCGCGCACTTGGCTGTCTCGCCAATATCACTTGGGACCGAGCTCTCGGCTATGGCATCGAGCGTCCTAAGTCGGTTACGACTGCAATGCTGGAAGAAGCTGCTGGTATCTAATCCAACAGTATCTATGCAAGCTAAAAAGGGGTGCCTCTCGTGGCACCCCTTTTTTTATGCTGCTCGCTAACTAAAGCCACAAAAGTTAGACAATAGAGGTCTCTTGTTGTTTTTTTCTCTCCCTTGTCGAGCCGTTCCCCTTAAAAATGACTTTGTTTTGAAAGGTCATTTCCCCAACTGAACTCTAAATGTTGTCTGCAAAATTCTTTGCGCTAATGATTGACCTGTTATTTAACGTGTTTTGGCTAACTGTTAACCATCTGTGTGGCCATCAAATTGTGAATCCCGATCCCTCTTTATGGTTTTTATTCGACATTACATGAAGTGTTAAAATGGGATTCCTTTCATCATTCTAGTTCGTTACGTTCATGGAAGGTGTTCCTGTTGTTGCTGATTCGCGTAAACATTAAAGGCGGCATATTATTTGCATTTGTTAATGTTCTGAGCTGTTTGACTTTAAAGCGGGGGGGGGATGAGTATTTCAGGACTGCACAAGAGGTTTGTTTATCTCATCTTTGCCCTATCAGGTTGCTGTGCTCTGATCTATGAAATTCTCTGGTCAAAGTATCTCTCGCTAACCTTCGGCAACACTATGATTGCAGTCAGCGTGGTTGCAGCGACCTTCATGGCGGGCTTGGCGCTGGGTAGCTTTCTCCTTGGTCGTTATGCCGATCGAGATGCGAACCTGCTTAAAACATATGCCCTGCTTGAAATCGGAATTGCTATAACGGCGCTGCTTTTCGTGCCGAACCTGAGTGTCGTCGACTACCTTTACGCCTATTGGGTACAACACCTGCCGAACTTCCCTTGGTTAACTACCTCTCTTCACATTTTCTTCTCCGCCATGCTTCTGCTGCCACCGAGCATCTGTATGGGGGGAACTTTTCCAATTATGTGCCGATTTTTTGCCCGACGAAAATCGGGAGCTCAGATTGGCAGGCTCTACGCGCTCAACACTTTAGGCGCGACATTAGGGACTTTCTCGGCCGGGTATATTCTGATTCCGACCCTTGGGCTTTCACGCACTGGTTTTTTGGCAATCTTCTGCAATCTCGTTATTGCTGGTATTTGTTTTGCTCTGTCGAAAATGTATGGTGCTGTAGATGCTGATGGTCATGCAGATGAGATCATGGTTTCTCAGCACCTGGATTTAGCCAAACACAGACCAATCCTTCTTGCTGTTGCCTTGATCGGTTTCTTGAGCCTCGGCTACGAGATTCTCTGGACCCGGTTATTGCTGCTATTCCTTGGCAATACGAGTTATGCCTTCTCGCTAATGCTGAGTGTCTATCTGGTCTGCGTCGCTACCGGTGGTTACCTCTATGCTTGCTTCAGCAATCCGCAGATGAACGAGAAAAAAGTCTTTCTGGTCCTCAGTTTGATGATGAGTGGGTCTGTCCTTTTGGCAGCTCCCTTCTACGACAAATTGGCACATCTGTTTCAGTTTGCTCATGAAGTCTCGGGTGAGAACTGGTGGCTCCTTACGCTGCTCTCGTTTGTAATAGTTCTCTTCGTTATTGGCCTGCCGACAATCCTCTCTGGTGCATTACTTCCCGCCGCAGTGGCCATCATAGACCCAGGTAAAAAACACACTGGCCAAGGGGTCGGAATGGTGGTTCTTCACAATACCACAGGTGCTGTTTTGGGAAGTCTTGTCGCTGGCTTTATCATGGTCCCAGCGTTTGGCTTATTGAACAGTTTTAAATATTTGGCGGCTGTTAATCTGATCATGGTGTTCATCCTTGCCTTGCATTTTCGTCAAAGGGGAGTGTCGCGACGAATGGTTCCGTCTGTCGCTATCGCTGGGATCCTCCTTGTCTTCGTACCAATGTCGTGGGACGCAAAATTGATCAATAGCGGAGTCTACTGTTATGCTTCGAAATACGCCAAGATGGGTGGCATGGAGAGGGTCCTCTCCGAGGAAAGAATCCTTGAGGTTATTGAAGGACGCGATTGTACTGTAGCGGTTCATGAAAGCGTAGACGGCGACTTCCGCTTCTTCTCAGTGAACGGCAAAACCGATGGCGGCACAGGGGGGGATATGTCCACCCAGTTTCTGATCGGGCAAATCCCCCTGATGTTGCACCAGGCACCGAAAGATGTACTGGTTATTGGTCTCGGCACAGGACTGACACTGAATGGGATGAGCTCTCACCCGGTGGAAAATATCAATTGCGTTGAAATTTCGCCTGAGGTGGTTAAAGCAGAAAATTACTTCAAAGAGTTCAACGGCAATGCGCTTGCTGAACCGAACGTCAATCTGTTTGTCACTGATGGACGGAATTTATTGTTTACCCATACTAAAAAGTACGATGTCATCGTCTCCGAGCCCTCTAATCCCTGGCAGAGCGGCAACAGTAACCTGTTTACCGATGACTTTTATCAGATTGCTGTCGATCGACTAAAAGAAGGAGGGATGTTCTGTCAATGGATCGGTCTCTATGACATTACTGTCGACAACCTGCAGATTGTCAGCCAGACCTTTCTGCATAATTTCCCTCGCGCTCTCGTATTCAAGTCGGGGTCCGATCTAATCCTGATCGGTTCATCGTCCCCGCTCAAAATCGACTATCAGCGAATGAAAAGTCGTTTCTCCAACAAGAAAATTGCCGAGATTATGGGCAGTATAAACCTGCGGTCACCGGGGGACTTGATTGCCAAACATTATCTTTTCGATGAGGCTACCCTGGCGTCGCTCGCCGGCAACGCCATACTTAATACCGACGATCTGCCGACACTTGAATATTCGGCACACCACAATATTGGCGATAACACTCTCGGTGCCTTTCAGATGGATAATATGGCGGCTATCAACGAAACCATTCCTTCAAAGACCATGCTTCCTGTGCGCAACCTTGGTTCCCAAAAGCAGGCTGTAGCACAGGCCTTAAGAGAGCTTGGGGCCGGATACGCTATGGTAGGTTCAAATGCCATTGCAAAACATTTCATGGCAAAGGCTGCGTCAATCGACTAGCTCAAATAAGCACTTCTTCTTCAGAAGAATGCAGTTCCTGAGGACAATAGATAGCTTTCCTCGTAAACAGTATAAAGTTCACGGGAAAGAAGCTTCTCGACGAACAATATCCAGGGTGGATTTTCATCCGTTTAGCTCCACAGCTCGGTCAGAGTATAAGGTGAACCTTCCATCGTCCAGAATTCGCCATTGACATAACGGAAGCCCCTCTCCAGCTTTGCTAGTTCTGCCATCTCCTGATTGTCAAGCTTAAGGTTTGCCACCTCAAGGTTCTCAGCAAGACGACCGGGGTTGGTCGATTTAGGTATGACCGACGTGCCACGTTCAATGGCCCACCTGAGCAGGACCTGTGCTGGGCTACAGCCATGCGCTTGAGCGATTTTCGCAACGACCTGATTCTCAATCAGACTAGGTTCATTCGCCCCTTTCATGCCGTCTGGTCGATCAAGTGAACCCAGTGGAGAATAGGCTGTCAGGTAAATGTTGTTAACGTTGCAATAGCTGAGCATCTCTTCTTGCTGCAGGTAGGGATGCAACTCTATCTGGTTCAACTCCGGCCTTATTTTTGAACTACTTAGCTCTTCAATTCTCTTGATGTTGAAGTTGGAGACACCGATGTGTTTGGCCAGTCCACTCTCAACGCAATCTTCCATGCCTGCCCAGGTTTCATGTAATGGCATTTCCACCAGGCTGAGAAAATCATCAGCTTTTTTTGGGAAAATCACATCTGGCCGTGTGGCCACTGGCCAGTGAACCAGATAAAGGTCGAGATAGTCCAGGCGCAGATCGGCGAGGGTTTTCTTTAGGGCGAACGGAACCTCTTCCCTTGCGTGAGCATTATTCCAGAGCTTTGAAGTGATCCATAGTTCGTCACGTTTGACCCGCCCTGCTTGAATAACCTCTTCGAGCGCTTTGCCAATTTCTGCTTCGTTACCATATATTGCAGCACAATCGATATGTCGGTAACCGATTTTAATCGCCTCCTGAACGGCTTTACCAACTTCACCTCTCTCCGCTTTCCATGTTCCCAGGCCGAGGATCGGCATCTTATCGTTATTGTTGAACGTCAGAAACTGCATGGTCAGTAACTCCTGTTGTCTGATTTGTTTTAGCGATGAGTTTTTTTAGTGTCTGTAAGGATAACTTTAGCAGGGTTTTCTGGGCGTGCCAGAGGAAGTTGCTTTGTCCTGCCCCTCTTTCGCTGCCGTGACACTTAATTGTCTGAACACTTGAAAAGTGAGTATACTGTTAGACGCATTCAATCCAAAGTAAGGTCTTACCCTGATGAGTAACTTTAACCTTCAAGATAATTTCCCTCTTTTGCGCTTCGTTCAGCCCTGGTCAGTGGAAAAGTTTGCCGGCAACGATGACCTCGACAAGCAGGTGAACTTTGACGAACTCCTGTTAGACAAGGTCGGTCGTGGCGAGATTGGGCCTTGTCTTTACCTCAACAGCACTCCCCGTTGCCTGGTTGCGACAGTCAGGGAGTCTCGTATGCCCAACTTTGAAGCAGCGCAACAGGTTTTAGCTGCTCAAGGGTGGCCTGTCGTCGTTCGTTGTACCGGTGGCTCGTGTGTGCCGCAGGGCCCCGGTGTTATTAACCTTGCCGTAATTCATCCCAAAGTTAAAGGCTGGCATCTTGAAGATAGTTACCAGCTGCTCTGTGCTCTCCTACGAGAGTTGCTTGCAGAATATGGCCTGTATGCAACGACCGGTGAAGTTCCGAGTTCTTTTTGTGACGGGAGCTACAATCTACAAGTCGGCGGCCAGAAACTGGTGGGCACGGCTCAACGCTGGGCTGGCGGTAGCCGGGACACTGCCGCAGTGCTTGCTCATGCTTGCCTGCTGGTGGATCTGGACCTGGTGGCAGCAACCGAAAAAATCAACACCCTTTACAGCATCTGTGATAACCCGCAACAATTCCTACCCCACGCCTGTATCTCCCTGCGCGATAGCCTGGGACCCAGAACCCCGCAAACGACAGAGGCTTTTGTGGCGGAGGTCAGGCAACGTCTGCTCCTGATGACTAAAGAATTCTTCAACATCTCAGGATAACTAATCTCTCGTAAAACCTCTTCGCTTGCTCGTTCTCAACAGAGTTCTTTGCTTTCCTTGCTTTTCTTGCCACTGACACTTCTTAGCGCCCCAACAATCTATGAACCTATAGCCAAAAAAAAGGCACGGCAAACTTAGGCTATTCATTAACGCAAAGGCGTGGAGACGCAGAAAGCAATAGTTAATGTTGAACCATTTTAATTGTTTTAAGGTTTTTTTTCTCTGCGCTCTTTGCGCCTCAGCGTTAAATTTTTTTGGGTATATAGAACCGACAAAATACCACATACCGCATAAGATAAAGATTTACAGGCATGGTTGATTATTAGCTTGCCACCTGTCCTCGAGACGACTATAGTCGGCATCTTTTGCTCACTTTCCCATTTTAATCCAGCCCTTTAAGGAAAAATGATGTTCGAGTTTCTCGTTAGAAAAAGTACGTCCTATAAAGATGATCTCCTTTCCGGCTTGACTGTTGCCTTGGCCTTGGTTCCAGAAGCGGTTGCTTTCTCCTTTGTCGCCGGAGTTGACCCACTGGTCGGACTTTATGCAGCATTTATGGTCGGCCTGATCACCGCTGCCATCGGTGGTCGTCCAGGGATGATCTCTGGCGCAACGGGGGCGCTGGCCGTAGTGATGGTCGATCTGGTCGCAGAGCATGGCATTGAATACCTCTTTGCCACGGTGGTGCTGATGGGTATCATTCAAGTTGGCGCCGGAGTCTTGCGTCTCGGTAAATTTATTCGTTTGATTCCCCACCCGGTCATGCTTGGTTTCGTCAATGGCCTGGCAATTATTATCTTTCTCGCTCAACTCAACCAGTTCAAGATTGCCGATGCCGGCGGCGTCATGCAGTGGATGTCTGGTTCTTCGCTCTACCTGATGCTCGGCTTGGTGCTGCTAACAATGGCCGTGATTTACTTCTTGCCTAAGGTGACCATGGCCTTTCCCTCAGCACTGGCGGCAATCCTGGTGGTTACTGCACTGGTCCATGGTCTCAATCTTGATACCAAAACTGTTGGCGATCTTGCCTCGGTGGCCGGTGGTTTGCCATCTTTTCATATCCCGATGGTGTCTCCCGGCTGGGACAGTTTTATGATTATCCTTCCCTACGCTGTGATCCTTGCCGCAATCGGCTTGATCGAATCGCTGATGACCCTCACTCTGATCGACGAGGTCACCGAGACCCGCGGTCGTGGCAATAAGGAGTGTATTGGGCAGGGTGTCGCCAACGTCGTTACCGGTTTCTTCGGTGGCATGGGCGGCTGTGCAATGATCGGCCAGAGTATTATTAATATCAACTCCGGCGGCCGTGGTCGTCTCTCCGGCATTACTGCCGCGCTTTCTCTGCTCTGCTTCATCGTCTTCGCATCAAGCTTGATCGAGATGATTCCCGTGGCTGCGTTGATCGGCGTCATGTTCATGGTGGTGATCGGCACTTTCGCATGGTCGAGCCTGCGTATCCTGCACAAGATCCCTCTCACTGATGCCCTGGTACTGGTGCTGGTTTCGGCAGTGACTGTCTTTACCGATCTGGCCATCGCTGTTGCTGTCGGTGTCATCGTCTCGGCGTTGGTGTTTGCCTGGCAGAACGCCCGGCGTATTTACTCGGATATTTCCACCGACGAAGAAGGCACGAAAACCTATCGGCTCAATGGTCCGCTCTTCTTCGGTTCGGTCCGTTCCTTTCACGACCAGTTCACACCGAGTGAAGATCCCGATGAGGTTGTCATCGATTTCCGTGGCTCACGGGTTTGTGATCATTCGGGACTGGAGGCTGTGAGCAGTCTCACCGAGCGATACCTGAGTCAGGGCAAGAAGCTACGCCTCAAGCACCTCAGCGCCGAGTGTCGTTCGTTGCTGGATAACGCCGGCAGCATGATTGAAGTGAACGTGATCGAAGATCCGCGCTACCGGGTGGCGGTAGATGAGCTAGCGTAAGCTAAAAAGCTTTTCCATGATCAATACTCAAAAACAAAGGGCGGCCAATTGGCCGCCCTTTGTCGTGATATCTACCTTCATCTCATCCGCAAGACTCACTGGTAAATTTTTCCATTGATTTCACCGCTTCTTTGCCCTCATCGCAGTAACAATGTGGCATACGAGCCGCTTTGCGTAGATCCTTTTCGACTTCAACATCAAAATCAACCAGCACCGGAAGATGATCTGAAAAGGAAATTTGAGGGATTTGAAAATCTTTGACTGTAATCCCTTTGCTGTGGAGGACAAAGTCCAGGTGACGCCGTGGATTGTTGCTGGGGTAGGTGGGCAGGTTGTCGATGTTGGCGTTCTGCAACTCTGTTGCCGCAAGGAAAAGGTCTATCTCTTTCTCACCCCAGAGCATATTGAAATCACCTGCGACAACGCAGGGCCGTTTGGTTTGTTTGACCAGTTCGTAGAGTGCGTTCAACTGATGATGTCGAACCTTTCCACCCAGCGCCAGATGGACCAGGTACACCACCATATGTTCGAGTTCCAGCTCGATCACCAGCCGTTTCATGCCGTGCTTGAAGAAGTGAAAGGTCTCGTTGCGGATGCGGTCGCGGGTAAGGAACGCGTTGCCCTGTTTTCTAACCACAGGCACATGCCTCCAGAAGGAGCTTTGACCGTACTTGATCGAATGCGAGTGATAATGGCCCAGAGAATCGGCGATCTGTTCCGCCTGATTCTTCCAGCCTGTACGATATGAACCGTGATCGACTTCGATCAGGCCGATAAGATCAGGCTCCAGATCCTGCAGAAACGTTGTAATTTTTGCCAGGTTTTTGCGTGAAGAACGCAAGTGGTTATGCATCCTGGGGCCGGTACCGTAGCGCATATTGTAAAGTAAGAATCTCATAGTGACCTCTGACTTTATTAAAGCACTATCGCGGCAGAACTCAAGCGGCCAGGTTGAGATTGAAGAATGACTGATTGCACTCAGAAATTATGCGGTGAGTCGTTTTTGATGCTAATATCGCATTGTCATCTTTTGATTGCCCGGTGTTTGTCGGGTTTTGTTATGTACTTACCAGGAGGGAGTTATGTCGTTCGTTACTCAAGAGGGGCGGGCAGGATCGCCGCAGGCGTGTCTGGCTCAAATTGTTTTGCAGATCCTAAGTGTTTTGCTGCTGTCGACTCCGGTCGTCGCGGCAGAGATGATGCTACCACGGGTTTATTCTCCCGATGTTGATGTTAGCGGGTGGCTGATGAGCGAAAAGCTTGATGGTGTCCGTGGTTACTGGGATGGTCAGCAACTGCTGTCCAAAAATGGCAACAGGCTTTATCCTCCAGAGGCTTTTGTACGTGATTGGCCGCCACTCCCTGTCGAAGGTGAACTCTGGGGCGGTCGTTCCAGTTTTGAGTAGACCGTGTCCATCGTCAAAAAGCAACAACCCCATAATGGTTGGTTGCAGCTCAAGTTTGCCATCTTCGATGTGCCACAAAGCGACGGTCGTTTCATCGAACGCATAGCAAGGGCGATAGAATGGCTTGCTGAACATCCGACTCCTTATGCGTATGTTATTCCACAGACTAAGGTTCGCGATTCGGACCACCTGCAGCAAGAGCTGAAGAGGATAGAGTCACTAGGCGGCGAAGGCTTGATCGTTCGCAGGCCCGACACCTATTATAAGAACGGCCGAAGCGCGGAGATTCTCAAGGTTAAAAATCATCAGGATGCGGAGGCCAAAGTCCTTGCACACCTGCCTGGGAAAGGGCGCAACCAAGGACGCCTCGGAGCTCTTCTCGTTGCTCTTGATGATGGCACGCAATTCAAAATCGGCAGTGGCTTCCGCGACGCGGAGCGAGAAGATCCACCGTCGATTGGTGAAGTTGTCACATTTAAGTATTATGGGAAACATCCGTCAGGCATCCCCAGATTCCCATCGTTCTTGCGTCTTCGCAGAGATCGAAATTTATAGAGATCAGCAGAGAGACAGACGGTTTTGACCCAGGTTACTGCTGCATTAAAACAGCGCAAGATCATCCATGTCGACATGGACGCCTTTTATGCCGCAGTTGAACAACGGGATAATCCTCAGCTACGTGGTAAGCCGGTGATCGTCGGTGGTGACCCGGGGTCCCGGGGAGTCGTGGCGACCTGTTCCTACGAAGCGCGACAGTTCGGAATTCACTCGGCCATGTCGTCCGTGCGGGCTTATCGGCTCTGCCCGCAGGCTATTTTTGTCAGGCCGCGTTTCGAGGCTTACCGAGCCGTCTCCATACAGATTCGTGAACTGTTTAACGAGTACACCGACCTGGTCGAGCCCCTTTCTCTCGATGAAGCCTTCCTCGATGTCACTGAGAACAAGCCGGGTATTGAGTTTGCTACCCAGGTAGCGCGCGAGATCCTGTCCGCGATTCGCAAGCGCACGGAGTTGACGGCTTCGGCTGGAGTCTCCTACAACAAGTTCCTCGCCAAGGTGGCCTCCGATGTCAACAAACCGGCCGGATTGACCGTTGTGACCCCTGAACAGGCGCAAGCTTTTATTGCCGATCTACCGGTCCGGCGCTTTCATGGGGTAGGTCGGGTCACGGAAAAACGCATGTTGGCCCGCGGCATTGCTTCAGGAGGCGACCTTCGCCAACGATCAGAGGAAGAACTGCAGCGACTGTTCGGCAGCTCCGGGTCTTATTTCTATAATATTGCCCGCGGCATAGATAACCGTGAGGTGATGCCGAACCGTCTTCGTAAATCAATCGGCAAAGAAACCACCCTGGAAGAGGACTGTGTCGACAAGGGCGAGATGATGATCATTCTCGATAAGGTGGCAAAGCAGGTTTCAGAGCTTCTCATCTCGCGCAAGACCAGTGGTTTGACACTGACGCTGAAGGTCCGTTACGACGATTTTCAAAGTGTCACTCGCAGTCATACACAGTCAGAGTCGATTGATGATGCGGGGATCATGCTCGACTTGGCCGATACCCTGCTGGGTAAAACCGAAGCCGGGCCGCGTCCGGTGCGCTTGCTCGGACTAACCGTATCAAACTTGACGACAGATATTCTGCTCGATGAATCGGCTCAGATGGAGTTGCCGTTTCCGTGACGATAGAAAGCTTTCAAGGCTTCATTTGGGAGGGGGCAGATGGAAAACACAGCTGTTCGAGGGCGGTAACTACATCGTCGGCGGTGGTTTGAACAGTCCTTGCCAAAAACTGGACCAACGTCCATGCGACGCTTGCAGTTGACTACTGTTTGCAGCGCTAAGCATGTTGGCCAACAGGTAGCGTCGGGTTGTTTCCTTTTCCATGATTTTGTTACTGTTGTAAAAACTCATACGGACTCCAACGGGTTATCCTTTGTTCGCAAACTGTACTTTATCTAACCATATTTCCAGGTCAATACAAGCCGTGATAATTGCACATTTTAAACGTTAAAGGATCTTTTTGCTTTGGAAGTTTATTGCTAAAAGTTGAGTTAAAATAGCGGTTTGCTGATTTTTTATGGTGGGGTTGATTGTTCGAGTGGTGTCGAGTTTTTGCAGGTTTTCGCCAAGGATGCCAGAGAGTTAAGTGACTACAGGCAGGATGTTGTTATTTTGGTATTTTAAAGTGGTTTTTTTCTTTAATATACATATGAATTTGAAGCGGTATCATGTAATTGAAAGTTGAATCCCGGCTTCAAATGGCATAAAGGAACCAGGTATGAGCTACGTTTATTTAAATGGAGACTTCGTCAAAAGCGATGAGGCGATGGTCTCTGTTTTTGATCAGGGGCTTTTGTATGGTGACGGGATCTATGAATGCTTCCGTTCTGTTGGCGATCATCTCTATCAATTCTCCAAGCACTACCAACGGCTACTGCAATCTGCCGAGGCTCTTTGCTATCCGATGACTTTCTCGCAGAAAGAGTTGGAACAAATCCTGATGGCGTTGAAAGAGAAGAATGGTTTGAACGATGCTTATTTCCGTATTACGATTACTCGTGGAAAAGGGCAGGTCGGCTTTCAGCGTGATATGGACAACGATCTGACCAGCTTGATCATCGCCCGTGAGTTCAAGCCTTTTGATGCAGCTCATTATGCAGAGGGCATTCAACTGCGCCTGGCCGAAACGCGCCGTAACGCCCCTGAAGCGATTAATCCCAAGATCAAATCGATCAGCAATCTCAACAGCCTGCTGGGCAAGCTCGAAGCAAAAGCCTGTGGGGCTTTTGAAGTGATCATGCTGAACAACAAGGATCATATCTGCGAGGGCGCTTCGTCGAATATCTTCTGGGTCAAGGATCAGTGGGTATTTACGCCGGATGCTTCAACCGGGATTTTGGAAGGTGTCACCCGTGCGACCATTATCCGGCTCTGTGAAGAGACGTTGAACCTGAGGGTCGTGACCGGTGAATTCAAGATGCAGGACTTGAAGTATGCGGATGAGGTTTTTATTACTTCAACTTCGCTGGAAGTAATGCCTGTGGTTAAGGTGGATGACTTTATGATTAACCAAGGACTGGTGGGGGCTACGGCTTGGCATTTGCGGGAGGCTTTGCATCGGGATATGGGGAAAGTTGCGTAGTTTTGGTTTTATTTAATCTGGTTATCTATTATGATCCAGTAAAGCATTGGAAAACCTGAAACAGGAAAAGCAAAAGACCTGACTCACGCCCGTTCGCTTTGCTCTCTTGAGAACCAGAGCGCAGAGTAAGAAATAAACAACAAAACGTTCCCATGAGCAGTCTTCCTCTGCGCTCTCCGCACCTCTGCGTGAAGCCGGTTTTGATTTTGTCTTGTTGCCGACCGCGTTTTTCTACGTCAAGAAAATGTAATAAAAGCCTCCAGCTTCAGCCCCTAACCATCTTCTTCAAATTCTTCTTCACCTCAGAAGCCACCATCGGCATCAGACGTCCCTTCTCTCTTAAAATTCGGGTAAACATCAAGCCCTTGTTGAGAGGTGGGCGGGGGCGCTTGTCGCGCTCGACGAGCTGCAGGGCATTCTCCGGGCAGGAATCGATGCAGGCGCCGCATCCAAGGCAGACTTTTTCGTCCACGCGGGTTGTTTTTTCTTCTTTTACCGGGTCGATACAGGCGGCATTGCAGACATTGATGCACTTGCCGCAGAGGGTACAGGCCTCTTCATCGACCTTTGCCAGAAAGGGTGTCTTGGCTATGCCATCGGGAAAGCCCGACTGGACTCCGGCCATCAGCTCGCAGCAGCAAGAACAGCAGTTGCAGATAAACGATGGCTGCTCGCGGATATTGTCGGTGATGTGGGTCAGGTTGTGGCTACGGGCCTTGTCCAGGATCGCGAGCAGCTCTTCGGTGCTCTTTTCTTCCATGAAGCCGCGCCGCACCAGGAACTGGGCGCCCTTGCCGAGGGCGATGCAGATTTCTTCCACCGGCGCGACTTTGGCGCAGGTCTCACCGAGATGTTCTTTCTGGTGGCGGCAGAAACAGAGCCCCGCTGCGCCGAACTCGGCTTGTTGGATGATGTCGCGAGCATCTTCCCAACGGGTGACTTTTGAACTGAGCGGGATCTTGTCTTCGTAGGTCAGGGCGCGGGTTAATTGCGTTGCTGAGCCGAAGAACTCTTCTGCCTGGCCCGGACGCACTTCGTGCAAGTATTCGCGCATCAGTTTGGCCACTTCGGCCATTGGTATGTCGGTGCGCCTTTTCATAAAGGTGAATTCGAAGAAACCGATCAGTCCGGGCATCAGCATCCAATAGGTGGTGTCTTCGCATGGCGTGTCTATGACCAAGCCTTTGTCTGCCATCTGCTCAAGCTTTGGCAGCAGCTCTTTCACCTCAATCCTGGTGCGAGCGGCTAACTCTTCACTGGTGGTTTCCGAAAGGGGAAAGCACGATGCGATGAAGGCTTCTTCTTCGCTAAAGAGCAGGGCGAGGATCTCTCGTAGTTTTTCATTGTCGACCAGACCGACCGGATAACGGTTGAGACGGTCGATCAGTGGAACCAGGTGAGATTTGCCGGATATCAGATGACCCATTTAAATGCCTCGTTTCGTTTTTTTTAGGGATAGAGCAAAGGCATTCTAGCATAAGCCGGGAGGAATGAAACGAGCACGTTTTATGGATATTTGAGTGGTTCAAGGTTTGTTCTTACGGAAAAGTTGCAGAAAAAGGCGTTATCTCCTTCACAGCAAGCCATTGATATGTTAGTCAAGTGCAAACTTTTTCGGCACAAAATAGGAGGAAACATGTCTGAAGCTACAAGTGAGAAGACGGTCAAGGTTCATTATACGGGTTCCCTTGACGATGGGTCGGTTTTTGATTCTTCGCGTGAGCGTGAGCCTTTCGAGTTCGTGATTGGTACAGGGCAGGTTATCAGTGGTTTTGATGAGGCTGTTGCCGATATGGCTGTTGGCGATACCAAGACCGTGAAGATCCCGTCTGATGAGGCTTATGGCCCATTCATTGAGGAGCGTGTCTTCGAGGTTGGTCACGAGCAGTTCGCAGAGGGCGTCAACCTTGAGGTTGGTATGCAGCTGCAGTCTGAGGGTGGTGAAGGTCAGCCGCCGATGGTTGCAACGGTGACCGATGTGACAGAAGAGAAAGTCGTTCTCGATTCCAACCATCCTTTGGCGGGTAAGGATCTGACTTTCGAGATCGAGTTGATGGAACTTGCATAAATAGTTCCTGTTGATAATTGTATAAGCAAGGGCCGGATGATTTGATCATCTGGCCCTTTGTTTTTATAACCTTTGAAAAACGTTTAATGCAGAGACGCAAAGCCGCAGAGGGAAAGCACTCTCTCAAGGCTAATGACAAGTCACTAGTCACTGAGCACTAGTCACTGTTTTCTGCTCTTCCTTCGCCTTCCTCTCTTTGCGTTTACGCAGTTTCGCCTTCGTTCCGAAGAACAATCCGCAAAAAGTTAAAGTCCAGACCGTGATGAGGAGAATGGTTTCAGATGTGGTTTGCATGGTGAGGTTCCTTTGCTGATTGGCCCCGATCATAGTATGCTTCGCGTATGCGGTCTTTGACGTCTATCAATTTTTTATCGTTATAAAGTTATTCTACTCGATAGCAGGGGTGTGCTGCCACTATGCAAGAGATCTTACCTTACATCGCTCTCTCCATGGGTGTTGCCTGGGCCAGCGGAATCAATCTCTACGCAGCGCTTCTTGTCCTTGGCCTGCTCGGGCTTTCGGCCAATATGCCGCTACCCGAAACATTGCAGGTTCTCCAGAATCCCATTGTCATTGGTGTTGCTGGGTTCATGTACTGTGTTGAGTTTTTTGCCGACAAGATTCAAGGCGTTGATAGCGCCTGGGATGCCCTGCACACGTTTATCCGAATCCCGGCCGGTGCCGTACTGGCTGCAACCGCTGTTGGTGATGTTGATCCGGCTATTGCCATTTCGGCTGCTCTGGTAGGTGGTGGGCTGACGGCGGGAACACATCTGACCAAGGCCAGTACGCGTCTTCTGGTGAATACTTCTCCGGAGCCGTTCAGTAATATTGGCGCTTCCTTGGCAGAAGATACCGTTGTTGTCGGCGGCCTCTTAACGGCCCTCTATTATCCTTCATTGTTTCTTGTCTTCCTACTGTTGTTCGTTGCGTTGATGGTCTGGCTTCTTCCGGTTCTCTGGCGGGCACTTAAAGGGATCTATGCTTCTTTGAGAGGGCTCTTCAGGGGGCGGGGGGTGAAGCATTTACCGGAGGGGTAATGTGGTTTCAACGTACCGGGGACACACATTTTGTGTGTCCCCGGTTTACAGGTTGCCTGACCTGTTTCATTCATTGTTCTGAAAAGGCCGCTCTGTCGATGGCCTTCTGGAAACGACCAGTGCCGGCGGGAGTCGCGATTGTGATGATTGTTGTGGTGCTTTTTGGCGGTGGGGTATTAACCGGTATGCTAACTGATCATTGGCAGACGAGCTTGAGCTACGACGATTATCGTCAGCTGATTCCGATGGCTTCGCGTTTGGGGCATTATGAACAAGAAGTCAAAACCGTCTACAGAGGAATCAAGATGGTTTTCTTTTTCTCTACAACTTCGCCTTAATAGGTTGATTTTCACGTTTTACTGACATATTTTAATGATTTCTAGCATACACACTCTCTGTTTTATGCAACCCAACAAAGAATACGAAGCTTGTTAGAGATTTTGTCGTATCACCCACCGTGTTTAGTGTTGACCAAAAAGTTGCCTCCGGGGCAGTCGTATTGAGACTTTTTTAAGTATGGCATTTCTTTGCTAAATTAAAGGGCGTATATGCTGTTGGTCTGAATCTCCATAGGTGAGCATCGCAAGACTGATTTGTTTTTTTATTGGGATTATGACGAGATGTAATTAGTGACAATAACTCTTTTGAAGGATTTATAAATAAGCCTTATGTCCAGACAGAACCTTTCGAGATTCCAAATCTTTCGCCCACAACTCGCCTGGCCGGCAGTTACGCTGCTGGCATCATTATTTATAGTCCTATTTGATAACCGGCTCTTCTGGTCATCCTTTATCTCAAGGCTCGATCCGAATCGTCTTCCGATTGGCTCCATTCCAGTCACGTTAGGGGTTACCCTGCTGCTCCTCCTCAACTTGGCCTTTACGTTGTTCGCGTTTCGTTGGACACTTAAGCCGTTCATGGCGCTGATTATTTTACTCTCTGCCAGCGTCAGTTACTTTGCCGACAGCTTCGGTGTGATCGTCGACCAATCGATGATCCACAACATCCTTGAAACAGATGTTGCTGAAGCTTCTGAGCTTATGGTTTGGCCTCTATTTCGACACCTTGCCCTCTACGCCGTCGTGCCAATTGTCCTGCTATTGCTGACCAAGGTAAGATATTCCGCTTGGAAACGTGAATTGCTAATGAGGAGTGGTGTACTGCTAGGCAGTGTGGCACTGGTTGCAGGGCTAGCATTTGTCAACTATCAGAAGGTTGCTTTTTTTGCTCGGGAAAACCGAGATCTGAGGATGTATATCAACCCAACCTATGCGATCTACTCACTGGAGAAGGTTGTTAAAACGACCTATTTCGCCCATGCCAATGAACCGGTGCGAGCTATCGCCAATGACGCGACACGCTCAGAAGATAGTCCCAGAAAAGTCATTATAATGGTGCTCGGCGAGACAGCCCGTGCTCAATCTTTTTCCCTGAACGGTTACCCACGTGACACTAATCCACTCCTCGGCAAGGAAAATGTTGTCAACTTCCCCAATGTCGAAGCCTGCGGCACGTCAACGGCTGAATCTCTGCCTTGTATGTTTTCTCACCTGGAGCATAATAACTACTCACCTAACGATGCCGCTCGCTTTGAGAACCTGCTGGACATACTCAACTATACTGGGGTCAACGTAGTCTGGCTCGACAATAATTCCGGCAGCAAGGGAGTCTCCAAGCGCGTTATTAACGAAGACCTATCGCGTCAAATCGACTCTAAGTTCTGCACCTCTAATAACTGCTTCGACGAGGTTCTTCTCGAGAGACTCCAGCCTCTGCTCACTTCGACTGCAAGAGACACGTTCATCGTCCTGCACACGAAGGGTAGTCACGGGCCATCCTATTACAAGCAAACTCCACCTGAATTCAAAGTGTTTTTGCCGGAATGCGCTCAGGCCAACGTGCAGGACTGCTCACAACCAGAGGTCGTTAACGCCTACGACAACACCATCGTCTACACGGACTATATTCTTTCCAGAGTCATCGAGATTTTAAAGGCCGAGGACATTAGTACCGCAATGCTCTATGTTTCGGATCATGGTGAATCCCTTGGCGAAAATGGTCTTTACCTGCATGGCTTACCATATGCTCTGGCCCCTAAGGAGCAGACTAATGTGCCGATGATTTTCTGGGCTTCGGAACAGTTCTATGCTGAGGAACACATTGACCGTAATGAACTGTTAAATACAAGCCAGGGCACATACACTCACGACAACCTCTTTCACAGCGTCCTTGGTCTCTTCAATGTAAACACTAAGATATACAAGCGAACAAAAGATATTTTTGTTGTCCCAGACATTTAGCTGCCGGCTAATTTCTTAAGAAGTCACGACTTATGAGGTAAAAATGGCTTCTTATTGATAGAGCCATTTAAGAAGACAAAACTATGGCCACCAGGGTTCGATCCTTGGTGGCCTTTTCTTATAGTCAGGGTTAGCGAGAATCACCAACTTTAGTCAAATTCACGCTCTTCATACAATGCGAGAGGAGAAACAAGAAACTCATCTCTTTGACATCTCTCGATTACTGAGCTAAATTGACAGCGTCTTATTTATGTAGGTATCTGAGAATACAGGTGGCACAAAGATTTATGACACAAGTCATCCGTAAAATAGCGGGTGGCTTTTTGTGTTTATGGTCTGTGACCCTTAACTCGGATTTTGTTCTTCAATATTTAGACGACTTCAACCTGAAATGTTTTTCGCAATAAGGATTTGAAGCACAAACCTTAACCAACTAACTGCGGGGTGATATCACGCGTACTCGCTCGTAGAATCAATGTTAGGTTTCTATTCGATGAATTATAATTTACTCAATCTTCTGATCATTTTCATTCTGGTCGGCTGTGGGGACGATTCCCCAAGAGTGAAATCTGTAACCTTTGACAAGGTCGAGTCTATTCATAAAATCTTTCACAAAAATGAAAAATTGCCTTCTGAAATTCTAGAATTTAATTTCATCCAAGAAAATATCGTTTCAACTGGCAGAGTCCCTGGCCCTACCGATTACACTTCATATTTACGGATTAAGGTTGAAATAGCAAATGTTGAAAAATGGGTAAGTAATCTTAAACCCCCATTCAATAATACAACTAAGTATTCTTCTCCACACACACCTCAAGCGTGGTGGCTTCCAGAAACCGAATTCAAAAATTTAACGCTCTATGAGACTAAAAAATATTTCAACCGGCATAATGGCTGGTTATGTATTGATAAATTAAATGGGTATATTTATGCTTATACATATACCCAATAACCGAAACCTAACAAATCGTTGCAGTGGAAATTTTAGGGTTGCGCCCCAAAAATCAGCTGAACTCAAACGTTACTAGACAACTATTATGTCAAAAATTATATGCGCACTTGCGTTATCAGTTGCTCTTTTAGTTGGTTCATACTCAGAATCTAACAATGATAATCCTGGCAATCAACAGTTAGAGTCATTTGAAACGTTTTATAAAAAATTTAAGGATAGCGATCAGTTCAGGCTTCAACTTGTTCTGAAGTGCCTCAGCCCAGGACTTTTGCAAAAGGCTCAATAATAAGCCGTTTATCTTCTCGGAAGTGGTGATTTCTAAGATTTTTTCCTCATTGCATATTCTTTTGATTGAAAACATGCAGGCACCAGAGGCTTAATAAATTATCCAAAATTGACAATACATTTTGGAATTGCTAATAAACAATCTTTAACTGTATGGCACTGTCAAAATCATTGGGGGCTCCTTCCTTTGCAGAAAAATATCAAGTCGCTTTCTATAACACTAAAATCTCATCTGCGATATTCATCTCCTGTAATCCATTGTCTTTTATTGTTGATACTTACATATGCTCTTTTTCATCAAAACTTTTATCATGATTGGTCCATCGATGACTTTGGTGTATTAGTCAACAACCCCGACACAAAATCATTGTCGGGGTTCTTTAACGACACCCGTCCTGGGAGGCCATTGAGAGAAATTACATTTCTATTAGACTTTTTTTTCTTTGGCAACAATCCTTTCGGCTATCATTTTCAGCAGCTTTTTTGGCATGGTCTAAACGCAATACTTATATATGTTTTAGCACGTAAGCTTTTCTCAAGAAGCCTTCCTGCATTTTTGGGAGCATTAATCTTCCTGGTACATCCTCTTAATGTCGAAGTTGTCGCCAATATTTCAAATCGTAAAGACAGTCTATCTTTAGCTTTTTCTATCTTTTCGGTACTGGTTTATGGCTGGGCTTATCAGAGTCAAAAAAGTCGTCGACTCATGTTGTTTTTTTGCAGCGTTATATTCTACTTAATAGCCTGCCAAGCAAAGCAAAATGCTCTTCTGGTTCCATTCCTTTGGTTAGTTTATGAATACCGCTTTATTTCACCCGATCAACGTCTTTTGGCAAGACTATCGCCAATCAAATCACTCATGACTTTGTTCGGACTCGGTTGCCTTGCATATGTTTGGAAGTTGGTATCTATAGGCGGCATAAGAGAGTTGCAATTAAATGCCTGGGAAATAATTAGTCGCGCGAACTATTACCCAAAGCCTGACCTAACAGATTATATCCATCTTTTGTTGAAATCGTGGGGAACGATGATACCGAAGATAATCTGGCCTGTTAATCTGGCACCCGCGTATGCCATTCCTGCTCCAGATACATGGGTTGAATTTCCGGTTGCTCTGTCAATCATCACAATAATTGCTGTAATAACCTTTCTCTTCCATTCCGGAAAGCAACAAAATTCAAATGTTTTTTTTGCGCTGGTCTGGTGTCTGGCTTTCTGGTTGCCGGTATCTAATCTCTGGCCCTCGGCAATGCTGACGGCGGACAGATACTGGTATGCGATTCTTCCTGGTTTGATATTTTTATTTTTGCATGCAACACAAAAAGCTGTTGAGATTTATCACAAAACATCCGTTACACTTATCACTTGTATCTGCCTTTTTTTTGCATTTTTAAGTTTTCAACAATCTCAGCGTTGGAGTAATAATGCCGTACTGTGGGAACATGCTCTGGCGGTCAACCCAGACTGTTCCGTTTCCAATCACAATATGGGGATAACCTTATACCTAAATGGCAAACCTAGGGAGGCAATTGAGTACCTTAACAAAACTCTGTCACTCAGTCCTTACGACAAAAAGTGTTATTACAACATGTATCTAATTTTCACCAAACTAGGCCAACATTCGTTAGCTCAAGAAGCCTTGGAAAAATCGCGCCGTCCGCCTCCGTGGAAAAGTCATTAAAGATTCTTATTTGTCCTCCTACATTGACAGAAGGTGCTCAGATTGACCGAAATGCGAAATTCTTACTAACCCTGTATTCCAGTAATGCTGAAAGCTACCTAGCAGTCTTGCGGCTGACACGCTCAACTTATAAGCCATTAGACAATAACCGCAAATGCAATGATTATCGATAGGCTCCTTCTAACTGCTTGCATCATGATCATCCTCATAGTTTAAACCTAGGAGAAAAAGTCAATTCTTCTAGCAAAGTTTCGGCGTGCGTAACCATTGACAGGGGAAGTCCAAGTCTGTAACAACTAGACATATAAGTACATATGAAAGTGAGGGTGTCATGAATGAAGACATGTGCCAAGTGAGGGTGTCATGAATGAAGACATGTGCCAAGTGAGCTGTCAGGTTAATATTATTCATCAGAAACAGGTCATGCAAGCGACAGAGAATATGCCTGGAGAACGTTTAGTCACTGAGGCAGCAGAGCTTTTCAGTTTGCTAGGGGACAACTCACGTCTTCGCATTTTACGGTCACTAAACACAACAGAATTGTGTGTTTGTGATCTTGCTGCAATCCTGAATATTTCATCCTCAGCGGTATCTCACCAACTCAGACTATTGCGTACGAAGGGGCTGGTACGTTATCGCAAAGAGGGGAAAATTGCCTATTATTCGGTCGCAGACAGCTACGTGCAGGATGTGCTGTCAAACATTTTTGAACACTTAAAAAACGACTGATGCCGTTGAGTCTCACATTATGATTGAAGTATTAGTTGGTATCGCAAAAGAATGTTGGTTGATCTTTAAAGAGGCAGCGCCGTTTGTCATCTTTGGCTTCTTTGCTGCAGGTCTATTGAAAGTTCTGATCCCGGAGAAAGCCATCGTCAAACATCTTGGTGGAAATGGTTTTCGTTCCGTATTCAAGGCATCGCTGTTTGGTGTTCCTCTGCCGCTTTGCTCTTGCGGAGTCATACCGGTAGCCATTGGCCTGCGCAAACAGGGGGCCAGCAAAGGTGCAACGGCATCGTTTCTTGTTTCTGTGCCTGAAACAGGAGTCGACTCGGTTGCCATCACTTGGGCCTTGCTCGACCCGCTCATGACCATTATCCGCCCTGTCTCAGCTTTTATTACTGCCCTGGCAACAGGCTCGTTGATCAATTTATTGCCTGAGCAGAAAGAAGTGTTTAAGACTGACACGGCAGATAGTTGCTGTTCGGAGGATCCTGACAAGAGCACGTTGTCTGCTCAGCAGAAGCCAGTTCTCCAGCGTCTCAAGGACGGAGTCATTTATGCGTTCACTGATTTGCTCAAAGATATTGGCGGCTGGTTGCTGCTTGGGATTCTAATTGCCGGAGTGATCTCTTATTTCGTCCCGATTGACTTCGTGGATCGCTACCTTGGCGGGGAATACAGTTCTCTTCTTATTATGCTGATCATCGGCATTCCACTCTACATCTGCGCCAGTGCATCCACACCGATTGCGGCGGCGCTTGTACTAAAAGGGCTGTCTCCAGGTGCTGCGCTGGTGTTTTTGCTCGCTGGTCCTGCTACAAATGCTGCAACAATGACAGTTGTAGCCAAACACCTAGGCAAGGCAACAACCGTTGTTTATGTCGCCGCTATTGCTACCTGCTCTTTGGCCTTCGGCTGGATCGTCAACCGGATCTACGAATGGTTATCAATCGATGTACTGGACTGGGCTTCGCATGCTGACCATGGTACGGATTCATGGATCTACTCAATTTCAGCGTTTGTTCTGATTGGGCTTCTGCTTTGGAATTATCGTCCGAACGGCACAACGGAAAGAATGGATTGTGGTGCTGCAAAAGCGCCTGGAGGTGGCTGACGGATAATTTGACCTGGCAGTTTGCCAGATTAAACACCTGCCTGTATTTCTGGACTCGATAATGTGCACTTTGGCTGTGCTGGACTCGAACTGTCCAGTCTAATTGTTATTTATCCTCTCTCATTGCCTGAATGGTATTGAATTGCCTGAATGGCGAAATTCTTACTGACCCTGCAAAACAAGAATGGCCTATCCAAGTAGACAGGCCATTCTTTTCAATATGTCGGGAATGGTTGATTTAGAAACGCACTAAAGCGCCGACGAACGGCCCAGAAAAATCGGTTTCAATAAATACATCATCCTCATCTATCTTCAAATCAAAGTAACGGTAGCCACCATAAATACCAACCATTGGCAAGGGTGAAAATTCCACTTGTGCTTCAGCATCAAGAAAATGATTGTCTTCATACTCTAAATAGCCAACGCGACCGGTTATACCAACAACATCAGCAAGAGCGATTCTAGTTCTAGCGCCAATAGTTGGAATGGGGGCAGTTACGGATTCGGATTCAACAAATCCCGCAGTAATGTCGTTGAACTTAACTTCTGCATCGGCGATTTTTACAGCTAGCTCCATACCAAGTTGAAAGCGGCTTGGCAAATCATCCATATTTATAAAATAATAAGTGTAGCCAATGTCGTATAAATCGAGAGAGAGATCGCTTTTAACCAAGTCATTTATGCTGAAACCTTGTCCATTAAATGTGCCAGCAACCTTCAGGTTTCCAGTTCCAGAGAATTTGATAGGCAAATAGTTGAAAGACAAACGTGAGTCCCCTAATTGTAGAGCAATTTCAGCTGTTACATCTTCACTGTCATCCAAACTTAGGTCCCGTTCAATATTAACTTTTTGCCCTACTCCATTAACCGTACCAGCAATGCTACCACTCGGGCTGAGAAGTTGATAACCTGTCTTGGCCATAACTAGTTCATCGGCGTAAGTATTTACAGAGGAACAAATAAGAAACAGGGCCATCATTACCACTCTAGCTTTAATACACATAATATTATCCTTTCAAAGTTATGAAGATATTATCCGTTGTCTAAATTCACACAAGCAAATATCTAAGGCAGGAGTAAAATATGCTAATCAGTGTTAAAAATCAAAAAGTTTGTGACTCAATAGTTGCTTCTGAAAATTTCGGACCCCGAAAACATCTACTGAGAGCAATTCCTGAAAATCCTGACAAATAATAAATGGCCGCTCGGAACTGATCCAGGCGGCCATAGTTTTGTGTATTAAAGAGCTTACTGAATACCTCTATCAATAGAGCCTTTTGCAAAAGTCCTGGGCTGAGGCACTTCAGAACAAGTTGAAGCCTTGGTTTCCCGTCTCAGCTAAAAAAGCACGGCAGGAAACGATCTACTTGGCCGGTTTTCGGCTTTTGGAACAGACGTCTCCCTGTAAACTCATCTTTTGCTCCGTGACAATCAGCAACCTGTGACTTTGAGCAACTGGTCGGCAAACAAGGTCACGACGCCGAACATGGCGTGCATCATGACCTTATCCGGGCCACGGACCTGAACGCTGCGGCCTCCGAACTCGTCCTTGA
>JARUHP010000082.1 GCA_030005635.1 Deltaproteobacteria bacterium IMCC39146 | reverse complement strand
CCACTTCAAGAGAGGTGTTCAAATGAGCAGAAGAGACAGACGATCATTCACCGACGAATTTAAACACGAGGCCGCCAGTCTGGTTGTTACCCAAGGTTATTCTGTTGCAGAAGCCAGCCGTGCCATGGGTGTGGGGCCATCAGCAATGCGTCGTTGGGTTGAACAACTCGAGGGAGAACACAGCGGGGTGACACCCAAAGCGCAGGCCATGACTCCAGATCAACAGCGCATTCAAGAGCTGGAGTCGCAAGTTAAAAGGCTGGAAAGAGAGAAATCGATTCTAAAAAAGGCTACTGCTCTCTTAATGTCGGACGAGATGCCGCATTTGCGCTGATCGACCAATTAAGAGGGCGAGAAAATGTGAATCGGCTGTGCTCAGTCTTTGACGTTTCTCGATCAAGTTATTACGACTATCGTCATCGGAAGAGAAAAATTGATATAGAGCGGATACGGCTGCGCACCAAGGCCACTGAGATATTCAACAAAAGCCGCGGCTCAGCAGGCACAAGAACCATCGTAACTAAAATGTGTGAGGCTGGCGAAGATATTGGGCGTTTCAAAGTACGTCGTTTGATGAAAGAGGCGAGCTTAGAGAGTAAACAGCCAAAGCCACCCGCTTATAAAACAGCAAAAGTTGAGCGACCAGACATCCCGAATCATCTGGACAGAAAATTCGATGTCATGGAGCCTAACCAGGTGTGGTGCGGCGACATCACCTATGTTTGGTCTCAAGGACGGTGGGTGTATTTAGCCGTTGTCCTAGATTTATACGCCCGCAGAGTCATTGGCTGGAGCCTGTCCAAACGGGCCGATGCTAAACTGGTTATCGCCGCTCTGGACATGGCTTATCAGCTTCGAGGTAAACCATCTGGCGTGTTGTTTCATTCGGATCAAGGTAGCCAATATGCCAGCAAGTCATTTCGCCAACGGCTCTGGCGTTACCGAATGAAGCAGAGCATGAGTCGTCGAGGCAATTGCTGGGACAATGCCCCTATGGAACGTGTGTTCCGCAGCTTTAAAAGTGAATGGATGCCCTCTGAAGGCTACCGATCCTTCTCTGAGTCAAAGAAAGACATTGGCTATTATTTGATGGATTACTATAACTGGTACCGGCCACATCAGAGCAATGGTGGTATGACGCCAACCGCGGCGGAAGAAAAACTTATTTTACTGTCCGGAAATAGTTGACCACTACAAA
>JARUHP010000081.1 GCA_030005635.1 Deltaproteobacteria bacterium IMCC39146 | reverse complement strand
GATAAAAACAAAAGAAACAATTACGGTTGGCAATTCGAGGAAGATTCTAGGAGAAAGCCACCTGAAAAAAGAAAAGTCCATAGTGATCCCCGAAAAGCCCAAGCAAAAGAAAGCTCGTTGAAACTTAAGGGTTTTTTTGATTTTATCAGGGGAAACTAGACTAGCAAGAATTGAGTGATTGATATTGTAGTTTTACGACTGCCCAGAATGCTTTTGTCCAGATGTGTTTACTCTTGCGTAGCCTACTTTCGTACCCATGACAACCCCCTTTTGATAACTGTCTCTTGTGACCCGCTGCGGTGGGGGTGGTCATGAAAGATTATCTGAGATATGGAGGTTTTACTGAATTGCAGGACAAACAGTAACCCTTGCTTCCCTTCTGTTTGAACTTACCGTCGGTCGTACCGCCCTCTTCACAACTTAATTTAATAAATACAGTTTGTTGACAATACCCATTATGGGCATAATATTTACAAATATTAACTAACGGGTTTTTAGGAGATTGCAAAACGGAGGTTTTATGAAAAAACTGTCTGTTCTATTGGCTCTCGCCATGGTGCTTGGGTTGGGCGTCTCCAACGTATGTGCTGAAATGTACTTCTCTGGGAATGTGGGCATTGGATGGGTCGATGATATTAGTTTGACAGATGGGGTTGAAACGATAGATTTGTCATTTGATCCAGGATATGGGGTTTCTGCTGCATTTGGGCATGCCTACAGCAATGGCTTTAGGACAGAGATTGAATTTAACTACTTCTCGAGCGACTTGGACGAGGTCACTGTGGTCGGGGAAGGGTCGGCCTCTCTTAACGGTGATGGAACGGTTGTTGCGGTTATGGTGAATGGCCTTTATGATTTCATGCCCGGCCAAACATTTAACCCTTTTGTCGGTGCAGGGGTTGGTTATGCAAATGCAGAAATAGATCTTTTAGGCATAAGTGAGGACGATGATGTCTTTGCATATCAGCTCATTGCAGGAGTTGCATTTAAGTTGACTGAAAGATTAACAAGCGATGTTCAGTATCGTTACTTTGGCACTGAGGATCTTGAGTTTGAAGATGTGACTGATGCAGACTCAGTTAACACGCACAACCTGATGGTTGGTTTGCGTTACAGCTTCTGATCGTTTGTCACTGCCTCACGTTCAAAAGCCCCCAATCTGCGGGTCGGGGGCTCTCTTATATGTCACGACTTGCGAGAAGAAAACTGGCTTCTTATTAATAGAGGTATTCAGTAAACTCTTTAATCCACAGAATCAAGGCCACCGGATCATTGTCGGGTGGCCTTTTGTGTTCATGCAGACAATGCCTGT
>JARUHP010000080.1 GCA_030005635.1 Deltaproteobacteria bacterium IMCC39146 | reverse complement strand
GAGGGTGTAAAAAACTTTGTGTAAATGGTCTCAGTCGGTTACAACCCGTAACCACAGGAGGCACTGATGACCATACCCAAAGATCTACTCGATACCCTGATGAAGGATTACAAAAATCCTGAAGATCTCATCGGGGAAACCGGGCTGTTGAAACAACTGACCAAGCAACTGCTGGAGAGAGCCATGCAGGCCGAGATGACCGATCATCTTGGCTACGAGAAGAATGCTCCTTCGAACAATAATGCCGGTAATGCCCGCAACGGTAGCTATAAGAAGAAAGTCAAAGGGGAGTTTGGTAATCTCGACATCGCTGTCCCCCGCGACCGAGATGCCAGCTTTGAACCGGCCATTCTCCCCAAGGGGCAGAGTCGCTTTACCGGCTTTGATGACAAGATTATCGCTTTATATGCTCGTGGGATGACGACCCGTGACATTCAGGCGCACCTGGAAGAGATGTACGGCGTTGATATCTCACCGACGCTGGTTTCACAGGTAACCAAGGCTGTTCAGGAAGAAATTGTCCTCTGGCAGAATCGACCGCTGGATGAAGTCTGGCCTATCGTCTATCTTGATGCGATCCGCGTTAAAGTACGACATGATAGCAGGGTCATCAACAAAGCAGTTTATTTGGCGGTTGGCGTGAACATGGAAGGACTTAAAGAAGTCCTCGGCATGTGGACCGCCGAGACTGAGGGAGCTAAGTTCTGGTTGCAGGTGGTCACCGAACTGAAGAACCGTGGCGTGAAGGATATTTTCGTCGCCTGCGTCGATGGATTGAAGGGATTTCCTGAGGCGATTGAGACGGTCTTTCCGGACACACAGGTTCAACTCTGTATCGTACACATGGTTCGGCACAGCCTGAACTACGTCTCCTGGAAACAGCGCAAAGAAGTGGCCGCTGACCTGAAGTCAATTTACTCAGCACCGACCGTCGAAGAAGCTGAGTACCACCTTGTTCAGTTCGAGGAGAAATGGAACGCTAGCCACCCGACTATCGGTAAGTCTTGGCGCAATAACTGGGAACGAATTACGCCGTTGTTCTCCTATCCACCTGATATACGCAAGGCGATCTATACGACAAACGCCATTGAGTCGGTCAATATGTCGCTGCGCAAGGTGACGAAGAACCGAGGATCGTTCCCAAATGATGAGTCGATGATCAAGTTGCTCTACTTGGCGTTGCAGAATATCTCAAAGAAATGGACAATGCCGATCCATCATTGGCGATCGGCACTGAATCAATTTTCGATTATGTTTGAAGGGCGGATGCCGCTACTCTGACCGGCGGGCCATTTACACAATATTCTTTACAGGCCC
>JARUHP010000079.1 GCA_030005635.1 Deltaproteobacteria bacterium IMCC39146 | reverse complement strand
CAGGGTATCCAAGAATTTCGCATTTCAGCCAAACTGAGTACCGCAAAACAATCTAGGAGGATAAATAAGAACCCGTCACTTTGACCTCAATCAATGACTGGGTATAATTGGCAACATCTTATTTGTGTCGCAATTTGAGAATCAGGGCTTAGGTCTCATAGTGCCACAAATGCGTCATGACAAAACCTTATCACTTTTTCTTTCAGAGCCGTTTTCTTCAAGGAAAATCATGTTCTTTCGTTTGTGGGTCATAGCTTGGCTTGCAGTCGGTCTGCTTTTCAGCGGACCCGCGTTTGCCAAAGACGAGGGTGTGATTCCGCCATTGCATGAAAGCCTCCGCCTAGAACAGACACTGACATTTTGTGGTGAAGCGGTCCCGCTTGAAGATTCCGATGTGCGGGAGCGTATGGAAAAGGAACTCCTGCTGTCTCTTTGGGATCGGGATCAGGCTGTTTTATGGCTGAAACGATCAACCCGCTATTTACCTGTTATTGAAGCCATGCTTTCCCGAGCCGGCCTGCCCGATGACCTGAAGTATATCGCACTGGCTGAGAGCGCCTTGCGGCCGCACGTCGGCTCACCAAAGGGCGCTATCGGCTTCTGGCAATTTTTGCCGGAAACCGGTCGTCGTTATGACTTAACCATCAATAAGTTCATTGATCAGCGAAGAAATCTGACCGCTTCGACCAAGGCTGCGGTGACTTATCTATCCGAGCTTCACGAAAAATTTGGGTCCTGGAGCCTGGCGGCAGCGGCGTTCAACATGGGTGAGGAGGGACTTCAGGCGGAGATCCTGATCCAGGGTGTCAGTAACTACTACCGTCTCTACTTACCGTTGGAAACCCAGCGTTACCTGTTTCGAGTTCTTTCAGCCAAACTGATTCTGACGCAGCCGGATCGTTACGGCTTTCACTTGCAGGACAATGATTATTATTCTCCCATCAGGTTTACCAACGTTGAGTTGACAACCTCTGAGGAAACCAGCCTGACGGTTGTGGCACAGGCGGCGCAGACTGATTTCAAGCGGATCAAGGATTTGAACCCGGAGTTGCGCGGTCATTATCTGGCGGCGGGAACCTACACTTTAGCTTTCCCCGAAAACACGCCACCGGGGGTTCAAAAGCGTTTCAACAGGGGCCACGAGGAATGGATTCAGCAGAGGAAGGAGCGGATCTACATCGTTCAGCCCGGCGATAACCTCTCGACCATTGCCGAACAATTTCGCGTTCCCTTAGCCGCGATCTTGATATGGAACCGCATCGACATGAATAACCCGCTTCATCCCGGTGATCGCCTGGTCATCTATCCGAATGGACGTCGCACTGACAGCCCTTAATGTTGTGGCCACCTTAAC
>JARUHP010000078.1 GCA_030005635.1 Deltaproteobacteria bacterium IMCC39146 | reverse complement strand
GTTTTCTGCTCTATGGAATCAACAACAAAGGCCACCCGATATTGTTCAGGTGGTCGTAATTTTGTGTATTAAAGAGCTTCCTGAATACCTCTACGGTGGGTGTCAAGATAGTTGTCGCCTTTTCTCATTATGCAGCTTTGGAACATAATTCCTCTTCAGCAGTTCTTTTTCGATCAGGGTTGAGCCGAACTACTTGGATTGGCTCCCAGTTATTTGACAAACACATCATGCCACTCCCAACCATAATCCAAAGATTTACTAACCTTCTTCCCAAATTACTAAATTTACCGCAAAGCTCTTCGTGCCAGATACATTCCGGGTAACATAGGAAGCCATAAAGTTAATCCACGCAGCAACAGGGTCCCAGCCAAGGCGGTTTCGAGGGGCACCTTCATTGCCCCGAGCATACTGACGCAGGCCACCTCGAAAGTCCCCAACCCAAGAGGGATAGGCCCGATGGTCATTACCATCGACGCAAGCATAAAACTAGGGAATACCGCTAAGAAGGAAATATGAACCCCTAACACATGCAACATGACCCACAAGGTCGCCGCATCCAATATAAACACCGATAGATGTAGCAGGGTTGTTGTGATTATCAGTGGCCGGTTATGAAGCATGCCCCATGGAGCATTGTTGATAGCCTCGATGAGGTTATTGGCCCAGCGTAAGTGCACCAGAAAGCGCGGAAGATTCTCACTGTTCAGGCGCTTCAACCACAGGATTGCTGCCGGGATACCCACAGCAATGAATGCAAAGGCGACCGTCAACACGATGGTCCAGGCATGGAGCTCATGGAAAGAGAGCAGCAACATTATCGTTGCCAATGCGGCAAGTAGATAAGCCCTGTAATACGCCACCAGACTCAAAAGCAAAGTGGCCATGCATAAAGGATTAGCAACCCCACGGCGATTCAGAGCCGCGACAAAGAAAGCTGTTCCACTCATTCCGATACTTGGTATCGCTTGATCGGAAAACAGCTTGGCAATCCCGAGCGGGATCAGAGACCACAGGTAAATGTGTTGTCCAGAATAGCGAAGAGATAAATACCAGACCGCAGCTACGCAAACATAGGTGGAAAGTTGCAAAACCAGCGCGATCAGAAGCCAAACAGGCTCCACTTGGTGGAGCAAATGGACAAAATTCTCCAACTCACCGAAGCGGGTGCTTAGGAGGATGAGTCCAGACAACAGCAATAAGCCGGCAAACAGGCTCCTGAACCTTTGCCAGACTGTTTTGTTTGTATTCTGGCCAGTCGATGACATCTGGGTCCATTGCCTCCAAAATGTCTTCAGATCACCGGCAAAGTATCTCCACGCCCAGACGACGAACACGAGCGCAACTCTTGTGTACCATCGG
>JARUHP010000077.1 GCA_030005635.1 Deltaproteobacteria bacterium IMCC39146 | reverse complement strand
GGTTATGTCCGTATAGTGCTGTAAATTCATGAGGCCATCGTGGCCTTCATCTCGTAGGATTGGTGTTACGACACATCAACCCCCAACGAGAGAGGAAAACCACGATGACCGATTTCGAGATTAATGTTCCTAGCAACCTTTTGTCGAGTCTTTTAACTGAGCAAAACGGTCTACCAAAATTGTTGGAGGCGGTTCTGAATCAGGTCCTTGATGCGCAAGCAAGCGAACAGGTCGGTGCCGGTCGCTACGAGCGCTCAGATGATCGAGTTGCTTACCGTAACGGATATCGATCTCGACAACTTTACACCCGAGTCGGGCCACTGACACTTCGTGTTCCCCAGATGCGCGACGGGCAATTCTCCACTGAGATCTTTGCTCGGTATCAACGTTCTGAGCAGGCCTTGGTTCTGTCTCTGATGGAAATGGTGGTCAATGGCGTCTCCACCCGCAAGGTGACCAAGATCACCGAAGAGTTATGCGGTGCATCGTTCTCCAAATCCACCGTCAGCCAACTGTGCATGGCCCTGGATGGACGAGTTGAAGCTTTTAACGAACGTGATCTGGGCGCTTTCCCGTTTGTAATCGTTGACGCCATGTACTTCAAGGCTCGCGAAGGTGACTCAATCAAGTCTAAGGCCGCGATGATGGTCTCTGGAGTCAACGAAGAAGGCAACAGAGAGATACTAGGGCTGCGCATCGGCGACAGCGAATCTGAGGCCTTTTGGCTTGAGACGTTCCGCTGGTTAAAACAGCGTGGCCTCAAAGATGTTAGCTACGTCGTCTCTGACGACCATAGTGGCTTGGTGCAAGCCGCTAGGCGTTGCTTTCAAGGTGCGATCTGGCAGCGTTGCCAAGTTCATTTCATGCGTAATGTCCTCTCTCATACAAGCTCGAAGAACAAACGAGAAATGGGGGAAGGCCTTAAACGAATCTTTGGTTCCCACAGTCTTAAAGAAGCTCGCCAACGCTTTGATGACCTGGCTGTGGAAATGGAGCGGAAAGCGCCAAAAGCTATCAATTGCCTGGAGAACGGGCTTGAGGATTCATTAGCCGTCATGGCTTTGCCAAGTAAATATCGAAAACGGCTTAAATCGACCAATATGCAAGAACGACTAATCCAAGAAGTCCGCCGCAGGGAACGAGTCATCCGCATCTTCCCCAACGAGTCTTCGGCGCTTAGATTGATGGGCGCTCTCTTAGCAGAGATACATGAGGAATGGCAGTCACGCCGTTATCTGGATATGACCGAATTCCACGAATGGGCAACGGAACAACCACTGTCTTCTGAGAGTACGGTAGTCGCGATGAACTGATTAGCTGCACCAATCGGGCGAAACGGAATTTACAGCAACATTTGGACTTGATC
>JARUHP010000076.1 GCA_030005635.1 Deltaproteobacteria bacterium IMCC39146 | reverse complement strand
TGCTGATGGCTACCTGCCGAAGCCATTTACAGAGAACTCTTTGGTCGACAAGGCCAAGCAGTTTATTGCTGCGTAACCTTCTGATCTCAAGCACATTACAACTAAACAAAGTCCTAAAAGTCACGACATATGAGACGAAAACAGGCTTCTTATTGATAGAGACATTTAAGACGACAAAATGATGGCCACCTGGAAGCGGGTGGCCTTTTTTTGTTGCCGGCATAGGACAAAAAAATGCCTCACTCACAGGGGGGTGTGGTGAGGCTAAATCTCTGTGCCTCAAAAGGAAGGAAAAGCAAAGGCAGCAGAGTTGTTTAATTCATAACACTCTTTGAAGTGTTGTCTACCGATAGAGTCGAAAACTTTCCTATATGTCAGGGGCAGTAAGGATTATGTGTTTCTGTAAGTTTGACCGCATCAAAACAATATGAGAGGATTCCTGAGAATTTTTAAGTGTGTCAGCGGCAGTCTATTGAAAGGTTAAATCGGGTGTGTCAGCACCGAGGTGAATAGGACGAAATATACAGATATGGACTTCAGGGTTGCTATAAACGTATTGCTTATCTTTTGCGGTGGATCGGTCACTTCTTGGGCTTTGATAAGTTGGCTGAATAGAGAGGTTATGCCGAATAAGCATGATGGCAATTTCATTGTAATTGTCGGCCTAGTTGGATTGCTAATGTTCATAATAGGCTTCGCAAGCCAGCTCACAATTAAAAACAAGGAAAACTGACTTGAAATGTGTCAGCGGTGGGGTATTTAGGACGATATTATGAAGATGACAATAATTTTCATATTGCTACTAACAGTCACAGCATGTGATTGGCTATCTGACGAGTTTGAAGTAATTACTTTGGATGACTTAAATAAGCTCAAATGTGAATGGCAAGAACCTAAATCATCGCAATGGTTTTATATTGGCTCTGAAGATGGATACCACAAGTTCGTTCATAGTGACCTCCCTGGGGACAAGCTTTACGAAATAAAAACTTCAGAATTTACAATTGATAACACTATGTATGTTTCAGGTAATAAAGTTAATTGGGTAATAATGCCTTGGGGCCCGACATACGAAGAATGTAAACAATAATGTCCTATTCACCACGACTTACGAGAAGAAAAGCGGCTTCTTATTGATCGACATATTTAGGAAGCTCTTTAATTCACAAAACTATGGCCACCAGGGTTCGATTCCGGGTGGCCGTTTTCTTATATGTCAGGGTATCCAGTAGTTCTTCATTTGTAGTGGTTCAATAAAACCGGACACCAACTAAGGTGGTATAGTATGCCACTTCAAGAGAGGTGTTCAAATGAGCAGAAGAGACAGACGATCATTCACCGACGAATTTAAACACGAGGCCGCCAGTCTGGTTGTTACCCAAGGTTATTCTGTTGCAGAAGCCAGCCGTGCCATG
>JARUHP010000075.1 GCA_030005635.1 Deltaproteobacteria bacterium IMCC39146 | reverse complement strand
TCGCGTTGAGCTTCATGGGCATCCTCCTGAGGATTATTTGGCCTAGTAACCTAATAATATCAGACAGTTGTCCTTGAAGCTCGACTTTTATATGCTTTTACTAAGTGTATTCATAAACGTGAATGTATTTTTGCAAAAGGCTCTATTGATAGCGGTATTCAGGAAGCACTTTAAATACGCAAAATGATGGCCACTAGGGTTCGATCCTTGGTGGCCTTTCCTATATGTCAAGGTTTCTAGTAAACACCTCAAAAACGCCATTTCTCAACATCAAAACAATGCGAGAGGACTTTTAGGAAATATCTCCTCTTTACCGCTGAACGCTATATCTCCCTATTCTGAGCGAATCAAATCTATACGAGTGGATAAATAAAAATCCCTCCGCTTTGACCTCTACCTAAGTCTGAGTATAATTGAAAGTGTCTTGTTTACGTAGGTATCTGGGATTAGATGGTATAGCGAAAGAGTACTGCAAGCTATTCGCTTTATAATAACCAATTCTCTCTAAAAGATCATAACAAATTGGGGGAACAAGTATTAATGCACTCAATTTGACTAACTGCTAAGTTAACGCTTAGAGCACATGTATTCTAATCCCTTGTAAATGGTCGAGTATAGTCCGCCGAGTTCTTTAGATATCCACTGAAGCGAGGCACAGATATGGATAGAGTTATTATTGGCAGGAATTACATTGATCAACCCGCGTGGAAGAGATATCTCGCTATTCCTTTGATTTACGCACCGTTGCTGACTACAATTCCATTCTTAATTGCTGGTATTTTACTAGTCAAATTTCATTTGAAGTATGTCGGCGGAATGGATATTCAACCCTACTGGTCGTTTGTGCCGTCTTGGGTTTCACACCGTTATCAATACAATAACCAAATCACATTTGATTCAAAGAATACTTGGTTTCAGTTCCAAAGCTATCGCTGGTACTGGATTTTTAATTGCAAGGTTTATTGCCCGATGAGTGTGGCGCTTTTCCGTTACATTACCTATCTAGTAAAAATCGTCGAAAATTGGTGGTGTCCGTTCCATCATGATAAAAAACACGAATACCTTGAGGGGGCGGTTGATCAATCCTTCTGGCATATCCATCAAGAAGAAAAGCAAAAGCTACACCCAGATGACCGTGAGAATCCCCTTTGGAATGATGAGGAAGATAAGGATTAACTTTAATGGTTCTTTTGAGTGTCATGCATTTAACAGTGTTGCAAGAACTGAAATTTTGGGTTGTTGTCTTGCTCAACCGAGTCAGCAACACTCAATATTGGGACAATATGATCGGATCAGGCTAACGAGCTGTCATTAATAGAAATATCCTTAAAAAGACTGCCCGAATTCAAGTTGTAAGTGCAACTCTAGTTACTTGGTTTGAAGGATAAGCTGCGGTAGTCTCACGGCTTCTTTCACCGACCAAAGTTAGAGGAGCACGATGAGACACTACACGCAGCTTACCCGAGAAGAAAGATACCAGATTTCCGCCCTAAAAACAGCAGGGCATAATCAGGTT
>JARUHP010000008.1 GCA_030005635.1 Deltaproteobacteria bacterium IMCC39146 | reverse complement strand
TCTCTTCGAAACGCATTATCCGGATCTCCTGTTGTAGAACTGTTCGTTTCATAGTGTCCTCCTACTGGACAGAATGAACCGGACAGATGTTGTGCTACAACACCGGACAGTTTATTTGCTAGCGACAGTTACCTGTTGTTACCTTGACTTTTTCACTCGCCACTGTTAGGTTGACGAAGTTGATTAGCACAAAGTGATTATCCAGTGCGACCGATCAACACTGTTCCCAGATTGAAAAGACGTTCTTCAAGGCTCCGGAATTTCCGGAGCTTTTTTTATTCTGAAGCCTGTCCGTGATGTCAATTCACTCGTTACAGTCATAACAACTAATTCGGACCGGCTTACAATAAAGAAGAAAATATGGATTTCAAAAGTTTTAATCTCAACCCGAGGATTGCCGCTGGCGTCGAAGCCGCAGGCTTTACCGAACCTACCCCCATTCAAGCACAATCAATCCCGAAGATCATGCAACACTGCGACGTGATGGGCCTTGCCCAGACCGGCACAGGAAAAACCGCGGCCTTCGGCCTACCGATCCTGCATCAATTGATGAAAGGCAAGCGCGGTCACGTGCGTGCCTTGATCGTCGCCCCGACCAGAGAGCTTGCTGAACAAATCAATGAAGCAATCATTCAGCTCGGCAAAGAAAGCGGGTTACGCAGCGTCACCGTTTATGGCGGTGTCGGCATAAATCCGCAGATCACAAAACTCAAGCGCGGCGTTGAAATCGTCGTCGCCTGCCCGGGACGCCTGCTCGATCATATCAAGCAAGGAACCATTGACTTAAGCAAAGTAGACGTACTGGTTCTTGATGAAGCAGACCGCATGTTCGATATGGGTTTTCTGCCGGACATCCGTCGTATCATCAAATGTCTGCCAGCACAACGTCAGACCCTGCTCTTCTCAGCGACCATGCCCAAAGAGATTCGACACCTGGCACAAGAGGTGCTCAACAATCCCGAGACGATCCAGGTCGACACGATTGCCCCGCCGACAACTGTGAGCCACGCACTCTATCCCGTGCCCCAGCACCTTAAGACAGACCTGTTATTGCAACTCCTGGAGCATACGAGCACAGAATCGGTGCTGGTCTTTACCAGAACCAAGCACCGGGCGAAAAGACTTGGCGAGAAGCTGGTGAAGAGTGGCTATCGTGCAGCCTCTTTGCAAGGGAACCTCTCGCAATCCAGGCGTCAGTCGGCTCTTGACGGCTTTCGTGATGGCAGCTTTCAAATCCTGGTCGCTACAGATATTGCCGCACGTGGCATAGACGTTTCGCTCGTTTCTCACGTCATCAATTTCGACATTCCTGACACTGCAGAGGCCTACATTCATCGCATTGGCCGTACTGGCCGGGCAGCGCGAAGTGGTGATGCGTTCACCATGACCACCCATGAAGACAGCTTGATGGTCAGAACGATTGAACGAGCTCTCGGCAGTCAGCTGGAGCAGCGCCGTGTAGAGGGCTTCGATTACAACGTACCCGCGCCTAAACGTACTGTTCAACCTTCGCAACGCCCAAAACGAGCCGGACAGCAGAACAGACCTCAGGGAAACAAAACCAGGTCTGCAGCAGGAAGCAGAAGCGGCGGCGGCAACCAACGACAGAGACAACGCTAAAGATTAGGCTCTTTCCTGAGACGTATCAGGATTGATCAGTATCTTTTGTTAATAAAACTATGTATGATGTTAGTTTCCTTCTTGGAAAACTCTCTCAGACACCACCCTTCGCCCCGTACGGAGATGACGTTACGGCAAGAAGTGAATCGATTACTGTGCCACCATCTCAGGCACGCAAAATGTCAAACCTGCCCCGATAAATTCCGGTGATCTCCCCGTAATTTATCGGCTGCATCCTGGCTAGGAGAATAAATATGGAAATTTCAGAACTTACGCCTGGCGATCCGATTGAAGCTCGCTGCACAAAATGCCGTAAAAACACCAATCACATCGTTGTCGCCATGAAAGATGATGTGCCTGCCAAGGTTCAGTGCAACACTTGTAGTGGACAACATAAGTATCGGCCACCAACAGCACCCAAGAAACCTGCAGTACGGCGTACCGTTGACCCAAAAGTCGCAGAGCAGAAAGAATGGGCCGAGTTGAGCCCAAACATGAACAGTGAGCAGGCAAGCGGCTACTCTATGGATTCTGCCTATAAAGTTGGGGCACTTATCAGTCACCCCCAGTTCGGTATCGGCCTTAACCAGCGCATTGTCGGGCTGCGCAAAATAGAAGTTCTTTTTGAAACCGGCAAAAAGATCATGCGCTGCAAATAAGACGTCCCTAATCTGCTTCTCTCAACGTTGCCGACAGCGATACAGATCTTTTCATCAAGAATCTTTGTATCAATAGACACTTAAGACTTGCATTTCAAAATTCTAACGTGCTAGCTTGTTTGCATTTAGTAAGTTCGTGTAAGTGTTTTTTGTCGCTCGCCAGATTGACAAGGTGTCAAAACGGATTAAAGCACTCAGACCACTTCGGCTGTGTGCTTTCACTTTAGGGCGTTCAAAGCTTACACACCAGTACAGATTCCCAGAAGGGAACGTGGAGGAAAAAATGGCAGAAGGTACAGTTAAATGGTTCAACGACGCAAAGGGTTTTGGTTTCATTGAGCAGGACAACGGTCCTGACGTATTCGTTCACTTTTCCGAGATCCAGGGCGACGGATTCAAGTCTCTCGCTGAAGGAGATCGTGTAAGCTTTGACGTTACTGAAGGTCAAAAAGGTCCTCAGTCTGCTAACGTCCGCAAAATTTAATCTTAATTTTGTTTAAGTTAAAAAAGCCTCACGGGTTTTCGTGAGGCTTTTTTTTCTGCAACACTTTTCACTACAAGATTCTCTCTTCTAAACTTGACCGGGCTTATTCTCAGTCCTGAAAGGCACACTATAATGGCTAGAAAACCCAACTATGGTTACGAAAAACGTCAGAAGGAAATCGCCAAGAAAGCTAAAAAAGATGAAAAACTTAAGCGCAGACAAGAAGAGAAAGCTCTCGAGGAAGGCGTAGAGGGTGAGACCACTCAAGAAGATGAGTAGGCACACCAGCGTCAGCACGAGGGTCGCAGAGCTTATCGGAGACGTTGAAAGGGCTAAGGTTTAGCCCTCTTTTTCACCCAGAACTCAACAGTGACTGCCTCAACTTCTTGTTTAGGGTTGCGATGAGACCAGAAGTCTTATCAAAAAACTTGAGCATGACAGTCCCGTACGCCTTCAATAAGCTTTGTTACCCTTGGTCAAACAAACGGACATTACAGAGTCGCAACAAAAAGGACGGCACCAAGGCCGCCCTTATAAAAAAGCAAATATTTCAGTAAACCTCTACGAGAGTTTGCCACTTACCAGAAGATCCATAATTTTGTGACCAGGATCAATCAACAGTCCCGACTCCTTGGCCACAACCTCAGAATAACCTGCCACTACATTTTCCGAAGCGAACTCTTTGCCGGACCCACAAAGAACAAAAGGAACAGGATCCTTGGTGTGCGTCATTTTCTCAACCGGCGTAGGATGATCTGGTAACAGAAGCACACGATAATCACCCAAGCTATCGATACCGGCCATCACCGTTCCTACGACATCTTTGTCAAAACGTTCGATCGCTTCAATTTTATCAGCCAGGCTGCCACTATGAGCGGCCTCATCGGGCGCCTCAACGTGCAGATAAACATAATCTCTGGTCTTGAGTGCTTCCAGAGCAGCTTCAGCCTTACCGAGATAATTGGTATCGAGATAACCTGTCGCGCCAGGCACGTCGATGACGTCAAGACCGGCAAAGATACCGATCCCCTTGATCAGGTCAACAGCAGAGATTACTGCGCCAGTCAGATTGAACTTATCCTGCAAAGTCGGCATCTGCGGGCGCTTCCCCTGCCCCCACAGCCAGATGGAGTTAGCAGGATTCTTGCCCGCTGTTTCACGTTTAACATTAACCGGGTGACGTTTAAAAAGAAGCTGTGCTGAGCTGGTAATCTGCATCAAAGGCATGGCCTCTTCCGAACGAAGCACATGATTGCTGACACTTTGGCCGGTCAAATCATGAGGTGGCAGGACGTGGAGATCATCTCTCCCTCCCCTCCAGACCATCAGGTGTCGATAAGAGACACCCGGATAGAACTGAAACTCATCGTCACCCAACTCTTCCTGGAGGCATTCGATCAACTCACGGGCCTCTTCAGTTGAGATATGACCTGCAGAGAAATCCTGCATGTACATGTCGCCACCGGCTAGCCCCAGCGTAACCAGGTTGAGACGGAATGCAACATCACCAGGACCGAGCGCCACCCCCATACTGGCAGCTTCCAAAGGCGAGCGACCGGTATAGCAACTCGCAGGGTCGTAACCGAACACGGAAAGATTAGCGACATCAGAGCCGGGATGAAAAGCATCAGGAACTGTCGCGGCAAGGCCAATCCTGCCCCGTTGCGCGAGCTTGTCCATGTTGGGAGTGTTGGCTGCCTGCAGGGGTGTTAGCCCATCAAACTCTGCAATCGGCTCGTCAGACATACCATCACCGAGTAGAACAATATATTTCATAGAATCAGAACCTGTCTTATTTGAGTTATCAGTTATCAGTTATCAGTTATCAGTTATCAGTTATCGGGTGTCGGGTGTCGGGTGTCGGGTGTCGGGTGTCGGGTGTCGGGTGTCGGGTATCGGGTATCGGGTGTCGATTATCTGAGCACTGATCACTTGTCACTGATCACTTGTCACTGATTACTAATCACTAACATCAGCCTCTGGGATGATGTTCTGCGTGCATTTTCCGCAGTCGTTCTCGTGTAACGTGGGTATATATCTGAGTGGTAGAGATATCCGCATGACCGAGCATGGCCTGAACAGAACGCAGGTCGGCACCATTCTCCAGCAGATGGGTTGCAAAGGAATGGCGCATGGTATGCGGCGTAATGCTTTGACTAATACCAGCATCAAGAGCGCGGCGCTTAATAATCTTCCAGAAGCCTTGACGTGTCAAGCCCTCACCAGAGCGATTGAGAAAGAGAAAATGAGAGCCTTTTTGCTTCTCCAACCCCGGACGCCCATTCTGTAAATATTCCTGCAAAACCGCAATCGCGGTCTCTCCCAGGGGAACGATTCTCTGTTTGCTACGCTTACCGAACGCAGTAAGATAGCCGACATCCATCTGCAGGTCACTCAATTTGAGGGAGACCAACTCTGAAACCCGCAAACCGGTCGCATAAATGATCTCGAGCATGGCTCTGTCGCGCCAGGCAAGAGGAGATTCCCCCTTAGGGCTGGACAGCAGGTTTTCTACATCCAACGGCGCTAAAGTGTGGGGCAAGGCGCTGAGGCTCTTTGGCGAATTCACCTGATCAGTAGGGTTACCAAGAGTGATTTTCTCGCGTACCAGGAACTTGTGAAAAGTTCGCAAAGCTGCCAGAGTCCGAGCCCTGCTTCGCGGAGATAAGCCCGCATCCTTGAGATGGCTGAGAAAACGCAAAACAACGGCCGCAGAGATATTTTCAAGAGCCACGACCTTCTGGCTTTCGAGGTAATCCAGGTAGCGCGCCAAATCCCGACCATAGGCATCGAGCGTGTTATTTGCCAGCCCACGTTCTACAGCCAGATAATTTAAGTAATGGTCGAGATAATGGTTCATAACATTATGAAGTAAATTCGTTATTCATCTAAACCTTCGAGCAAGGCTTTGCGGATGTCTTCACGTTTTTCTTCGTCACTGACTGTTTGCCCGAAGATATCTTTGACATAAAAAGTATCGGCAACCTGATCAACCTTGGTCGAAATTTTGGCAACGTGAATATAAAGGCCCAACTCGGCAAGAGTTCGGGTAATCCTGTAGAGAAGTCCAACTTCATCGTGAGCAAAAATATCAATAACCGTATGCTCTCTGGAAACATCTGTATCAAACTCTACCTTGTTCGGGTAACGCGGCAGGTTTTGACCTGGCAGGAAGCCGGCTTTCTGACGTTTCTTGACCAGGCTGGAAACTTTGACACGACCTTCCAGAACGGCGGTTAAATCAGCTTGAACCTTCTCCCACTTGGCAGGATCATCAATAATGCCGCCAATAGGCTTGTTCACATGCAGGACATCGAGGGCAAAGCCGTTACGGCGAGTATAAATCTGCGCACCGAGAATATTAATACCGTTAGCTGCCATGACTCCAGTAATCATGCTGAACAGACCAGGGACATCAAGGGTGGAAATTGTTACGTTGGTATATTCAGATTCTTCATCATGAGTAACCTGCATGGCAACCGTATCCTTGCCCCGCGACAGTTCGAGAGCCAAATGGTCCTTGATTTCCCAGGAACGGTGGGTCAGCAGATAACGCGTCCCCAGTGTACGCAACCGGTCTTTGACCTTCTTTTCACCAAAATCATCCTTCAGGGCCGACAAGACTTTACGTTTACGATTCCGAACACGCTCAGAACGTAAATCGTTCATAAAGTTGCCGCGCTCAAATATTTCGTAGGTCTTCTCGTATAGGTCCTGCAGCAAATAACCTTTCCATTCTGACCAGACATCCGGGCCGACAGCCTTCAGGTCGGCAAATGTCAGCAGGAAGAGCATTTTCAACGTCTCTGCCCTTTCCATAGTATTGGCAAAATCCTGAATCAACCGGATATCATTCAGATCACGTCTTTGCGAGATATGAGCCATATCAAGATGGTGGCGAACCAGGAATTCAAGACGCTGGCTACTTTCTTTAGTAAGGTTCAGACGACGGGCGATCTTTGGAATCATGCTCGCGCCCTTGTTGGAATGATCTTTCCCCTCTCCTTTTCCTATGTCGTGAAAGAGAACCGCCAGCATGATCAACTCCGGTTTGCCAATGTCAGCAGCAACCTTGGTCAGCAATGGCTTCTTCCCAGCATAAAAACCGGACCAGAGTTTCTCTATCTCTTCGACAGCAAAGATCGAATGGATATCCACCGTGTAAACATGATAGGCGTCGTGCTGAACCTTGCAGTAAATTCTTTTAAATTCGGGGATGTACTTATTCAAAAATGCCAGGTGATGCATATCACGCAAACTCTGGGCAACACCGGTCGGGCCACGCATGATTTCCAGGAACATCTCTGAAACTAGGCGGTTCCGTCTAAAACCGTCATTAACCAGGTGGAGGTTCTCACGTATCTGCCCCTTAACATCCATACTCAGTGCAAGACTCTTTTGTTTGGCCAACAAAAAGGCTTGCATGATTGCTTCAGGACGGTTTTCAAAGACGTTTTCACGAGCCGTCTTCAGCTCACCGCGATAACTGAAGAAGTCCTCGCCAAGGCTGCGTCTGCCGAGATAACCGAACAAGCCTGTGGAGGCATCTTTTTCTTTATACGCGTTAAAAATTAAAGAGGTCGCCAGATGCTCGGTACTGGTTGCGTGTGAGTAGTAATCCTGCATAAACTGTTCAACAGAAAGAGCCTTTTTGTTGTCTTCGTAACCAAGGAAGGCAGCGATCTGCTCCTGCTTGTCAAACTGGATCTGGTCAGTTTTGCGCTTCGACTGAAAGTGCAGTTCATTGCGAATTCGCCAGAGGTAGTCGTAAGCGGATTCGACATCCTCCATCTCCTGACTCGAGATAACACCTTTTTTCAAAAGGTCACGCAAGCTCTTTGCCTTGAACTTGACACGCATCATCCACACCGCAGTATGGAGATCTCTCAGGCCACCTTCCCCTTCTTTAATATTCGGTTCCAGCATATAGACAGTCGAACCATACTTGCTCAACCGGGTTTTGTGCTCTTCGAATTTCGATTTCAGAAACCCCTGGCTATTGCGGCTGAGAAGTGGCCCGAGCACCTGACGTTCAAACTCATGATAAAGGACCTCGTCTCCGGCAAGAAAGCGCGTGTCGAGCATGGCGGTACGGATGGTAATATCTGTTTGAGCAAGGCTTAAGCAATCAGAGGCAGTACGGACGCTGTAACCGACGTCCAGGTTAAGGTCCCACATCAGGTAGAGCACCCGTTCAGCGATCTTTTCTGCGAGATCCTTATTCTGCTCACTGCAGTAAAACATGACGTCAATATCGGAAAGCGGATTCAGCTCACCACGACCGTAACCACCCAGGGCAAGAACAGCAGAACAGACCTTCCCGGCCGTAGGGAACTCTGCAGCCGAGCACTGATAGAGGGTGTGAATCAATTCGTCTGCCATCGCAGTCATGCAGGCGACGACATCGCGGCCACTGCCTCCGGATTTGTGCATTTCATGACAATTTCCACGATGGTACTCGAGGTATAAACGGGCCGCGTCGAGCAAATCAGCACGTCTCTCTTCAAAAGAGACATCGCCGGCCATCATCAACTCTGTGGCAAAAAAATCTTTTATGGTTTCATGTTTCGTCATGTTATCGGGTCGCGATCAGCTTGTTGTTGACTGCATAGTCTTTGATGGCTGCGGCAATTGCTTTAGCAGCAGTTTTTTGGTAGGCACTACTCTTGAGGCGCTTCTCTTCGCGGGGGTGGCTGAGAAAAGCCGTCTCCACGAGAACAGAGGGCATTGTCGCACCGAGCAGCACGTAAAACGGACCCTGCCTTACGCCCAGGTCACGCACGTCACTGTATTTTTTTCTGATCCCTTTAACCAAACCCTCCTGAATCACAGTCGCAAGGCGGCTGGACTCGTTGATCTTGGAGTTAGCCATCAGGTCAAAAAGTATCAGTTCAAGATCAGAAACCTGCTTGATCGAGGTACCATTTTCACGGGCAGCAACGGCGGCGGCTTTGTCATTTTTGGAGAAGTTCAAATAATAAGTTTCGATACCGTAGGCTTTACGGTTGTTGTTCGCATTGGCATGAAGCGATACGAAAAGATCTGCGCCAACCTTGTTGGCAATGGCGGTTCTTTCTTCTAAAGGCAGATAAACATCTCCGCTACGGGTTAGAATAACCTCGCACCCGATCTGCTTCGTCAACTCTTTTGATAGGGCCTTGGCCATCTGCAGGGTGACATCTTTCTCAAGGGTTCCAGACTTGCCTACAGCACCGGGATCTTTTCCACCGTGGCCAGCATCCACAACAATGCGCCGCAGGGTTGACGTAGCCGGAGCCTTGGGGATATGCAACGGCTTTTGATCTTTTGGGGTCTCGTTGAGGACTTTGGCGATCGCATCTCCGCGGCTGTCAGGTAAACTGCTGATCTCAGAGTCGCGGCGTTTGAGCTCCGGCGACTTGTCGCCCGCAACATCAATAACGATCCGCCAGGGATCACTCAACGGGAAGACCTTGTAATCACCAATACTTTCAAGATCAAGAACCACACGAACCGTATCGGATTGCGGCGAGCCAGTGCGAATCTGGCGTAACAAGCCATCATCGACAGCCGTTTTTTCATTAAGTCCTTCAGCCAAACCGGTTTTTTCGATATCAACATAAAGTCTGGGTGGAGCACCCTTGCTCGGCTCCGGGACAAGGTAGTGTGCAGAGAACTTGGTCTGGCTGGAAACATCAAGAACAATTCGAGTATAGCCGGGGTTCGACCAGTAACGAATTGAGGAGAGCGTTCTGGAGCCTGCAGGCGTTTTTGTTGTAGCGTTGGCTATCGTGGATTGCGGTGCGCCAGCAGCGCCTTTTGCAACTGCGAGATGTTTGGCAACGACCGCATTATCGACAGGCGCATAGGAAGCCAGAGCCGCCAAACGCCTCTTGGCTTTGCCTACCATATCACCTGACGACTGAGTTTTGACCAACTGCTCGTAAAGGACGTAAGCCGCCGACTTGTCAACCACAACCTCTTCCATAAGCTTCCCTGCCTGCAACAGGGCATCATCGGCAAGGGAGCTTTCAGGATAAGTTTCAGCCATCTGCACGAAGAGATCAACAGAGCGTTGTGCATCCGGTTTGATACGACTGACGGTATAAAGGCCGGCCATGGTCTTGCCGCACATGTAAAGAGAGTCTGCACCGCGGCGGGTTTTGGGGAAACGTTGGTACACCGATTCGAACTTGTCGTAAACCTTCTCCCAATTCTCACGATACATCTGCTTGCGTGATGAGTCCTGTAGAGAATAGTAGGCATCACGCGCCTTCTGGTAAGCCTGTTCAGAGCTTTCCGCGAAGACTGTAACCGGCGACAGCAGCCAGAGCAAAGAGAGTGTAAATAGGACTATGCGTTTCATGTTCATCAAAGCATCTTTTTGAGTTCGTCGAGCAGGTTAAGTGCTTCCAGTGGTGTCAGGACAGAAACGTCCATCTCTTCAATACGCTGTCTAAGTGGATCAGCCTGCTCAAAGAGGCCAAGTTGCGGCGTTTCGCTCTGTTTGACAGCATTCTTACTGCGTGCCAGACGTGGAGCCCCGGCTTCGTATTCACCGGATTCCAGATTGCGCAGAACTTCCTTGGCACGCTCGATCACAGCAGCAGGCAAACCGGCCAGACGCGCCACCTGAATGCCGTAGGAATGACTGGCCCCACCCTTAACGATCCGGCGCAGGAAAATAATCTGATCGTTCCATTCCTTAACCGCGACATTGTAATTCTGCACACGTTCACGGGTCTGTGCCAGATCGGTTAATTCATGATAATGAGTGGCAAATAAGGTTTTGGCTGCCACCTTGGCATTGTCATGCAAGTATTCAGCCACAGCCCAGGCGATGCTGACGCCATCAAAAGTAGAGGTTCCGCGACCGATCTCATCGAGGACAATCAGACTGCGTGGCGTGGCGTGGTTGAGGATATTGGCGGCTTCTGTCATCTCAACCATGAACGTCGACTGCCCGCGGGCCAGGTTGTCACTGGCGCCAACCCGGGTGAAGATTCGATCAACAATGCCGATATGTGCCTTTTTTGCAGGCACCAGGCTACCGACCTGCGCCATCAGAACAAGCAGTGCAACTTGACGCATGAAGGTTGATTTACCGGCCATATTCGGACCGGTGATGATCAGAATCTGCCTTTCCGTGGTGTCCATGTGAACATCGTTGGCAACAAAACGTTCGCCGAGGGTCATCGTCTCGATAACCGGATGACGACCATCCTCAATGCGCAATTCGGTGGAATCATCCATCAACGGAGTGCAGTAGTTGTGTTCATGAGCAAGATCGGCAAGACCTAATAAGACATCCAGCACAGCGACCTTGTCGGCCGTCGCTTGAATCCGTTGGCCCTGAAGCGCAACCTGTCTACGGACGTCCTGAAACAGGTCGTATTCGATGCCAACAACCTGATCTTCCGCGCCAAGAACTTTTTCCTCGTATTCCTTAAGCGTAGGCGTGATATAACGTTCGGCGTTAGCCAATGTCTGCTTACGCTGATAATCCTCCGGGACTCGATCCAGATGCGAGCGGGTGACTTCAATATAGTAGCCAAAGACTCTGTTATAACGAACCTTGAGGGTCGAGATCCCGGTGCGCTCTTTTTCTTCCTGCTCCAGTCGTGCAATCCAACCTTTGCCTTCACGGCTGATACTGCGCAGCTCATCGAGCTCGTTATGGTAGCCTTCGCGAATCAAGCCACCTTCACGCATCACAAAGGGAGGGTCATCGACGATAGCCTTCGCAATCAACTCGACCATTTCTGGCAGAGTATCAAGGCTGTCTCTCAGCTGCGCCAGCAGAGGGCTCTCTACGTGCGCGAGACGATCAATAAGTTGCGGAAGTTTTTCCAGTGAAATGCGAAGCGCGGCCAGGTCTTTGGCGTTGCCGGTGGCCATGGCGATTCTGCCATTGAGCCGCTCAAGGTCATAAACTTCATTCAGGCATCCGCGCAAGTCATCCCGGCAGAGGCTCTCGCGAACCAGCTCTTCGACAGCGCCATGCCGCTCAACAATACGTTTCTGGTCAACCAGGGGGTGAGTCATCCAGTGTCGCAGCTTACGCGCCCCCATGGCTGTTACGGTACGATCCATGACCCCGAGCAGAGAGCCCTTACGATGACCATCGTGCAAGGTTTCCGTAAGCTCCAGGTTGCGGCGGGTAAAGTCATCGAGAACCATATGATCGCGCACATGGTAGGTCAGTAACGGCTGCAAATGAGAAGCCGCACCCTTCTGCGTTTCTTCCAGGTAATAAAGGACCATTCCAGCGGCCTGAATTGCAGCAGGCATCGCGTGGCACCCGAAGCTCTCTAAAGAGCTGCCCGGGAAGAACTCCAGCAACACCTGGCGGGCACGATCTTCGGCAGCAGCCCAATCGGGGAGGCGGTTAACGATCCGCCCCTGCAGAATACCTTGCAAAGCATCAACCGCTTTATCCCCAGAATCACCTTCAGCGACGAGGACCTCAGCCGGATCGCGGGAGAGAATCTCACCCGCAGTGCTCTCCAGATCGGAAAGTTCCGTAACCTTAAATTCACCTGTCGTGATATCGACATAGGCGATGCCGAAGCAGTCACTGCCAATCGGAGCCAAAGCCAACAAATAATTGTTGCGACGCGGATCAAGCGTGTCGGTATCGACAACCAGTCCCGGTGTGACCACTCTAACGACTGCGCGCTTGACGAGACCTTTGGTTGTTTTTGGATCTTCAACCTGTTCGCAGATTGCGACGTTATGTCCGTGTTGAACAAGCTTGGCGATGTAAGGTTGGCAGCTATGAAACGGGATGCCACAGAGAGGGATCTCTTCTGCAGCGCCCTTGTTGCGGGCGGTCAGGGTAATATCAAGGATTCGAGATGCGACAACGGCATCCTCCATGAACATTTCATAAAAATCGCCAAGGCGAAAAAATAGTATCGCGTCCGGATAATCAGCCTTGATCTCCAGATACTGCTGCATCATCGGTGTCTTTTTTGCCATTGCTGCGGTAATCCTAAAAAAAACAACCCCTTACAGGGCCGTACAAAAGTTTTAAATCTAAGTATTACTGAGTTATTATGTTAACAAATCAGTCTGTTGACTGTAAACAGCAAAGAAGGGTTTAAAGTAATTCAGATGGTTGCCAAATGTACGCAAAGTACATTATGGTTATACGCTATTAATTCTTGCAGCCTGTCGGACTATCAGGGCTGAAGCGAAAATTTGGCCGTTTGAGAACAGATTTTGGCTCATTTGAGAGTAATAGCCATAGCTATTGGTCGAAAAGGAGCTGAAATATGGGCCAAAGAGACAAATTTGCAGCCAGGTCATTGATTGTCCGACAGGCTGCTAGAGGAGTACATCAACGTCGATGCCACACACAGCCGAGCTCCATCCCCTGCTTCAGGGCTTAAACAAAAGCGATTACAACGTAGAGAGCCTGGATGATGAAATTCGTGTCGACAGCCTCTGTGTCGACCTGTTACGTCACCTTTACCAGGAACTGGTACAGAAGAAAGGTTTGCAGCCGGAGCAAGCCGGCGGGCGCTGTCATGGCGCGGACTATTTTCTGCGCGAGTTCGTCATCCCCGAACGTCACAAGAACCTCTTCGAGGTAGAAGCAAAAGACCTGCTGCAGTTTGCCGGTCACTGGTACATCATTCGCACACCGGAGCCCAACCTTACCGAGCTGGGAAAAATCCTTGCAGGGACAGCAGAACTTTATAATTACCTGGCGTCCCAAAAGATGGTAAGCCAGAAGACCGCCAACGCGATTAGCGCTCAAAGTGAGGCTCTCGACTACTTCCAGAAAAGGATTGATGCCTTCTGGGCGATCGAAGGCGAGGGTTACGACATCTGGAGAGACGCCTGTCCGTTATAAACAGCACCATTACTCATTGCAAAGCAATAAGCCTACGACAAGATGACGCCAACATCAAAATCACCTAAAATAGCAGCAGCCAGGCTCTCTATTTTTACAGCATTGGGGCTGGCCATACTCAAGCTTACCACCGGTATCCTCACCGGCAGCCTGGCGGTGTTGACCTCGGCTATCGACTCTTTGCTCGACATCCTGATGTCAGGTATCAACCTGATGGCGATCCATCAAGCTGAGCAACCGGCCGACGAACAGCATCCCTACGGTCACGGTAAATTTGAATCCATGGCAACAATTTTTCAAGCCCTGGTTATTGCGGCCTCGGGTTGCTGGATTATATACGAAGCTGTTCAGCGCATGATTGAAGCAAGCCCGATCAAGCAGACCGGAATCGGCATTATGGTCATGTCAATCAGCACGGTCGCCTCTATCATGATCAGTCGCCACCTGCGTCGGGTCGCCAAAGAGACCGACTCTTCAGCCCTCGAAGCAGACTCCCTGCATTTTTCGATGGATGTCTACACCAACCTGGCCTTACTTGTTGGCCTAATCCTGATCAGTCGTTTCAACCTGCCCTGGCTGGATCCGGTCATGTCACTCATGATCGCCGTTTATATTCTCATCGAATCGCTCCGTTTGTTGCGACAGGCCATGCGTGACATCCTCGACGAACAATTGCCGGAAGCAGTTCGACATGAAATCGAAAGCCTGATCAACGATCACAAACACGAGCTCTTCGGTTACCACAACTTGCGCACCCGTCGTGCCGGGTCACAGAAGCTGATCGACTTTCACTTGACTGTGTGTAAACACCTGTCAGTCGAAGAGGCGCACGACATTACCGATTACATTGAAAAGAAGATCGGAGATGAAATCATAGGCACAGACGTCACCATTCATGTCGAGCCCTGCCGTCGGCATGGTTGCCCGGGTCGTGAAGCATGTCCGACCCAGAGTATTCGTCGCACAGATAATGATGACAAAGAATGGTGGAAAGAAGGTAAGGATGTTGATGAAAAGCCATCAGACGACATCAAAAGCGCAACAGATCGTTAATCTGTTGCCCTCAAACTACTGAAAAACCCAAAGAGTCTCAATTTGTTCGCACATAATAGAGACCATCTGAGGAACAGCAGAAACTAGCAGCCTGTCGGACTATCTGGGCTAAAGCGAAAATTTGACTGTTTGAGAACAGATTTTGGCTCTTTTGAGAGTAATAGCCGTAGCTATTGGTCGAAAAGGAGCTGAGATATGGACCAAACAGGCGGATTTGCAGCCAGTTCATGGTTAGTCCGACAGGTTGCTAGTACCGTATAACTCATAAAATGTCGCAAAATTGCAATGGGATTTGACGCACCAACAAGGCGTGGCTGAGAGCGCATAGCACCGCTATGTTACCGAAGCCAAAACGCAGTTGGTGTGCCAAAGAACAAGCAAGATGCGTTAGTTTATGGGTTACACGGTACTAGCAGCCTACCCCAACAAAATCCTCCCACCCAGAACAACCAGTAAAACTCCCAGAGTCCCCTGAATAACAGGTTGCAAACCAAGAAAAACCGGCTTAAACCTGCGATTGGAAATCAATACGACAACAATGGCGTACCAGGCAAAAGAGATGACGAACATGGCTATGTTCAGAACAACTTTTCCCCAGAGCGGGAAGTCAGGGTTCATGAGCAGAGCAAACAGGCTCAAGTAGAAGGCCCATGCCTTTGGGTTGGTTAAGTTGGTCAGCAAGCCGATCCGGTAAGAGGCCAGTGGAGAAAGTTCTCTTTGCGTGTTCGTAGCCGTATCCGGGGCCTTTGTGCTTCGGCAATGACGCAACATATCAACACCGATCCAGGCCAGGTAGCTGCCGCCGACAAAACGCGTAATCAAAGCAAAATAGGGAAGGGAATCAACCAGCACAAGTAAACCGACCAGACCAGCCAAGGCGAAGAGACCACTGCCGGTGGCAACACCCAAGGCAGTCAAAAGACCTGCTCGTCTGGATTGTCCCAAAGCGGTGTTGGTCACCAGGATAAAATTGGGTCCGGGTGAGACAATCGCGAAGGTGAAGAGGCTGAGAAAAGTAAAAATAGCCGGCCAGGTTGTTTCCATAGGGTCACTTTAGTCTTCATAACCGAGACAGACAAGAGGCAAAATAGAGAGCGGTGTTCGGGCATCTTTTAAACATTGCTGCAGAGCCAATATTCAATTGAGTTTCCCCTTGCTCTCTTATCACAAAAGGTGTAACACCTTAAGCCCTGGTCAACATACTTATAGAGGAGAAATCATGGGCATACTCAACAACACCGTCAGCATCTGTCAGTTCCAGGTGCTCGGCACCATGCCAGCAACGGACCCGGCAATCTGGGTCGGCGAAGGCCTTGCCAATGACGGTTTTCGTTCCATAGAACAAACCAGTGAGGAGCTATCAAGCGGTTGGGTGCAGTTGGATGATTATCAGGAAAGCGACTTTAACGGCCTGCATACGTTTCAACACGATCACTACCTGACCTTCTCCTTTCGTCGCGACCAGCGCAAACTGCCAACCGCGCTGCTCAAACCCTATATTCTAAAAGCTGAAGAAGAGTGGCTGGCAGCCAATCCGCAATTCAAACGCGTGCCTAAACAACAACGCGAAGATCTGCGCGATGCCGTACGTGGCAATCTGTTCGCCAAAACCCTGCCAGCGCCGGCGATCTACGATGCCGTCTGGGATACCCGCAGCAACATGATCACCTTCTGTGCCCTCGGTACAAATGCAGTTGATCTCTTTGTAGACCTCTTCAAGAAGAGCTTTGAAGGCTTGCGCCTGGTGCCGATACACCCTATCGCGCGAGCTGGGCAGGTGATCGACGACGCTCTGCAGCAGGCCCTCACCCAGGCCAATCGCAGCGGCAGTGATGCGGTTCTGGAGCAAATCGAAGCGAACCAGTGGCTCGGCACCGATTTTCTACTCTGGTTGATGCACGAGACCATGAATGCCGCCTCTGAATACGCCGTAAATCAACCGGGACCTGCAGTCGCTGGCGATAGCTTTGTCGCCTACCTCAACGACCGCCTGCTTTTGGCTGCCAGTAGTGAAAGTGGTGTTCAGAAAGTCACGGTCACCGGACCACAGGATCACTTCAGTGAAGTCCGCACCGCCCTTCAAGGGGGCAAAGAGATTCACGAGGCGGTACTTTACATGGAGAAGCAGGAGAAGCAATGGAAAATGACTCTGAAAGGCGACACCTTTCATTTCGCATCATTCAAGGCTCCGGCAGTGACCCTGGAAAAGGATGACATCACAGATCCGGAGATGGAACGCGAAGCAGTCTTCTTTGAAAGGATGTATCTGCTTGAGGAAGGCTTACAGCTCTTTAACAGCCTTTTTGCGACTTTTCTGACGCAGCGCCTCGACCAGGGGTGGGCACAGAAGGAGCAAGAGATCAGGACAGCTCTGGCTCAAGCTTAAAACCATTACCACAGTCAGTAACAAAGCCCAGTTGATAATTCAGCCGGGCTTTGTTGTATGGACATAGGGTTGAGGACTTTGCAGTTCTTGTGTAAGCGTCCATGAAGACATTTATTAATTGACGTTCCATGCAGGTGACATCTTAAGAGCAACAGATCGTTAATCTGTTGCTCTGCTTGTAGAACTTTTAACCCCAAAGACAAAAGCAAAACCGTCGGGTTTGCCCGACAGCAACCTGAGGCAGTTTTTTAATGCAAGCCGACATTTTCTATTCGCAACTGAGTCGAGGGGAAAAACCTCTATATCAACAGCACAGGGGCTCGTTACGTCTCCATTTCGTCCTGTCGACCCATCACAATTACCCGATAGAATAAATAAATAGAAAAAGGGTGTCAGATGTCTTGAAAAAATAAGCGGATAGCACTATGATTGGCGCGTTCTTCATGAGAAGCATTCACCCCAGACAACATCGGAGGCAGCGTGAACAGAGAGTTAAACGCTCACGAAAAGCAAGCTCTGTTGGCTATTGCCCGTCAGGCAATCGTTCACGGCGTGCAAACGGGTCAGGAGTACATCGAACCTCGGGAAGAAAAAACCCTGAACCAACGTAACGGTTGTTTTGTCACGATCAAGCAGAACCAACAATTACGTGGCTGCATCGGCAACTTTCAGTCCGAACTGCCACTGTTCAAAGAAGTCGCCCAGATGGCACAGGCGTCAGCATCGAAAGACCCCCGTTTTTACCCCCTTAAAGAAGAAGATCTCACAAACTTCAACCTCGAAATCTCAGTGCTTTCGCCGCTGCGAAAAGTTGAAAGTATCGAAGAGATCGAAGTCGGCACACACGGAATCTATATCGAAAAAAGTTTTTATCGGGGAGTGCTTCTTCCTCAAGTAGCAACCGAGCACAACTGGGATCGCCAGACCTTCCTCAAGCAAACCTGTATCAAGGCAGGCTTACCCACAGACGCGTGGGAGGCTGAAGATGCTGATATCTACGTTTTCAGCGCCCAGGTCTTTGGTGAAGACACTTCAGAATAAACACTTGAGACAATAAGCATACAAAAATGGGAAGGCAGATTTTGCCTTCCCGTTATCGTTTAATTTCTAGCGTTCCGCCACACTCAGTCACCAGTCACCAGTCACCAGTCACCAGTCACCAGTCACCAGTCACCAGTCACCAGTCACCAGTCACCAGTCACCAGTCACCAGTCACCAGTCACCAGCTCAACACAACTCATCTCAAGAGTCACATCGCGTGGTCACACGTCTATCGATCAGGTAGTTGCTACCGGGCAAACTCTTCACATAGTCCTTGATCTCTGTAGCAACCTTAGCGATCTCTATAGGCGACGTAAAGGACCGCTTCACATCAGAAACAACCGCAATCGAAATCGACATAATCGAAAAACGCCGCTTCACACCATACCGGTCCGTCCCCTCAACAAAACCCTTCTCAAGGTCATCGGCATGATAGTAATCAGGGATCAGGCTGTCGAACTCACTGATAATGGCCTTGCAAACCTGCTCGACGATATCAGGTGAAGTGATCAGAACGAAATCATCACCACCGATGTGACCAACAAAATCCTGCGTTTCTGCGTACTCGTCTTTAGCGCGATAAAGGACCTCTCCGGTCATTTTGATCAGATCACTGCCTTTGGCGTAGCCGTATCTGTCGTTATAAGCCTTGAAATCATCAAGATCGATATAACTAAGCGCAAACTTCTCACCGCGGTCCATCTTTCCCTGCAACACCTGTTCAATGGCCATGTTGCCCGGCAGGCGCGTCAGTGGACTGGCATCAAGATAGCGTTGTTGACTATCCTTGATCTTCAGCATCATCTCCTGGATTTCCCGGTCGAGACCATCACTTGCACTGAGAAATTCACTGGGAGTCATTTCATCGAGAACCACGTCGCCAAGGTGTCTAGTGGCACAGCGCAGTCGATCTATAATCTTAGAAGCCTGATGAACCGCAAATGCCATGGCGATCAGGCCACTCAAGAGGCCAACCAGGCAGAGAACCATCACAATTCCCTGGCTATTACGAACCATTGCTTGCAAGTGAGAAAAATTCGATGCCGTGAGTTGATCGGCAACCTGCTGCAAAGTAGAGAGTGCTGCCAGCCCGGCCACAATAAAAACACCAGCAATCACCAGAAAACTGATCAGAATGTAACGAATAAGCTTTAAGTGCATATCAATCCAGATGTTAGGCGAGCGAAATAGTTACAGAACTATGGAGTTTCCTGTTCGGAGACTTCTTCCTTGAACCAGCGCTCAAACCAGGTGCGATGATCTTTCTCAGAAAGCATTTTTAGATCATTGGGACCGAGCCAGACGCCACCACAACTAACACATTTATCCATGGGTACGCCCCTGAACTCCTTCGCTTCGATAGGTTCGCCACATTTCGGGCAGCGACCAAGACAATACTCATGAATCAGTTTTTCGCGAGTTTCGGTCTTGATTTTATCAATCAAAACCTTTTCCAGATCATGAAAGTATTTATTCTCTAAGGCTTTTTTGCGCTCTTCCCATGCGTCTGTCATAGTGGCACCTCCAAGGATTAACTGTTTTACCAATTATAACAAGCATTTGAATGCCGGCAACAAGCTTTACCCACTAAGTTCAAATTGACCCGCACCGTAGGTTGCACCTTTACCAATGCCAAGCAGAGAGGCCACGGCAAAAACCCAGTAAAGATCCTGCAGAGTCTCCCCGCTTACAGACATCTCTCCAACAAAACCACCCACAGACAAGCCCTGTCGGCCAGGTAACGATCGCCAATCTGACCAGCTCATTCTGGAAGCGACGGCTTCAAGTTTATCGACGAGCTCCAGAAGCGTAACAGGATCATCAAGCACTTCAAGTTGACAGTGAGTGTGCAACATTGATGTCGTTCGTCGTAACATAAATGGAAAGATTTTCCGCAGCGCAGGTTTCCTCAAAGGTTTGCCATTAACCATGAGTCGGGTCGGCGTTGTAAACCTTAATCGGATCTGTTTCTGAATTTGCCCCTGACACAACAACCAGGACAAGGGTTGAACAGAACAAGCCAGGAGCTCAAGAGGTTCATCCTGCCGCCAAACCGAACTCTCTGCTTGATCTGGCGTCGCATTAAGGAGTTCAACAACCTCAAAACGTCCCTCACCGGCAACAAGGCCAAGTTTGCCAATATGAATCAGGCTGCGCAGAAATTCGTGTATTAGCGGTATGCCTGTGCCAATAAAAAGCACGTCCAGAGCAAATCGATCGTCAACGGAGAGGAATTCCTTCTGCGTGACCGGCATAGTGATGACGAAAGCCGGCGCCGGTTTTTGAAACTTGCGTAGCGCAACCGGATCAGTGCTTAAAGAAGGTTGAAAAAGAGCACGCCATTGGCTTAATGCCAACGTATCCTGAGGATCGAAAAGTTGCCTTCCTGCAACGCGAAGAAGTCGCCCAAGACCTAGGATATCAGCAGGTTGCAAGAAACAGGGGGATTGCATTTCAATAACGAAACGAACCTTGACGATGTCAACATCCAGTAACTTGTCGGGCCATTCCGGCATAAAGAAATCGTTTTCAGTGGCCATTGCAGGTTATTGTAGTCCTTGTATAATTCTGTTAAAGTCCGCGCACACGTTGACCTCACTCAATCGGCGTCGATTGCAACTTGTATAAACAACATTTTGCAACGTCTGCGCCAGAAATGCCAAATATATCATGTTGAAATTTGAACTGCTCGCCAAAGACAAGGCAACCCGCGCCCGGCGCGGACGCGTTACAACTCCACACGGAGTGATCGAAACACCGATCTTCATGCCCGTCGGCACTCATGGCGCCCTCAAAGCGATGACGCCTGCACAGGTTGACGACGCCGGAGCCCAGATCATCCTCTCCAACACCTACCATCTACATCTTAAACCCGGTGAAGTTCTGGTTGAGAAGGCCGGTGGCCTGCATAAGTTCATGAACTGGCCAAAACCGATCCTCACCGACAGCGGTGGTTTCCAGGTCTTCTCCCTGCCTAAAAAAGAGATCACCGACACCGGGGTCTTTTTCAAGCATGAGGTTAATGGCGACCGCATCTTCCTTGGTCCTAAAGAAGCAACCGGCATCCAGAATCGGCTGGGGGCTGACATCATCATGGCCTTCGACGAATGCATCCCCTACCCGGCCACTCACGACTACACCCGCAAATCGATTCGTAAAACCTTAAACTGGGCAGAGCAATGCCTTAAAGCCCACAGTCGTGAAGACCAGGCTCTGTTCGGCATCGTCCAGGGCAGCATTTACGATGACCTGCGTCGTGACTGTGCCTTGGCACTCAAGGAGATGGATTTCCCGGGTTACGCCGTAGGCGGTGTTAGCGTCGGCGAAGGGCTGGAGTTACTGAAAAAGGTTGTCGACTATACAGAACCCTTCTTACCCGAGGATAAACCCAGGTACCTGATGGGGGTCGGCTTGCCCGAAGATATTCTCGAAAGCATCGAGCGCGGCATGGATATGTTCGATTGCGTCATCCCAACCCGCTACGCCCGCAGCGCCACCCTCTTCACCCGGCGCGGCAAGATTCGCCTGACCAACCGCCGCTACCGCCGGGATTTTTTCCCCGTCGATGCCTCATGCAGTTGCTACTGTTGCACAAATTTCACCAGGGCCTATCTGCACCATCTCTTCAACGCCAACGAAGTGCTTTCCGCCACCCTGGCGGCCATCCACAACGTACGTTTCTACCTCGACATGGTTGCAGGTGCGAGAGAAGCGATTGAAGCAAACAACTACAGCGCCTTCAAGGACGACTTCCTAGGTGAGTACTTACGTGATGACGGCAAACCTGGTCATTGACGTTGCCCCTCTCGGCCAAGATGAATCAACGACCACGCTGCAAGCGACAGGGCATCAGTAAGTAAACAAAGGTTAGGCTTGTACAAAAAACTTTCGCCACAGAGCCACAGAGGACACAGAGTGGACCAAAAGCTCTCTACTTTTCTCTGTGCCCTCTGTGCCTCGAGTGAGAGAAGCGAACGGGTGGCAAAAAGTATTTGTCTCATCTAAGCAAGCACCGGGAAATACATTCCACGCTTCCGATTGAATAATGTCTAATAAATCCCGCATACCCCTCATTGACCTCGAACTGGCCAAGCGTCTGCATAAAGCCCTCACGGCTTCATCAGATGAGCTTTTTCAGGTTCTGACTGATCCCGACATGCAGGTTCTGCGTTCTACCTTCAAGAACCAGAACATCAACGAAGACCACCTGCTGACCCTGCTCAAGAGACGTGACCTCACTGAAGAGCTACTTAAATTGATCTATCAACTGGACATATCAAAACACAGCCACCGACTGCAGGTTGCCCTGGTCAAGAATCCGGGCACGCCTGGACCGGTCGCGCTGGCACTACTGCCCTTCCTTCATCTCTTTGAGTTGGTTGACCTCTGCATAATTCCCGGGGTAACACCGGATCAGAAGTTTGGCGCAGAACGCGCCATCCTGCAGCGCCTGCCAACCACAGAACTCGGCAACAAAATGACTCTGGCACGCCGGGCGACTGCGACGGTTGTCGGAGCAATCCTCAAGGAAGGCAACGCACGACTCGTTGAAATCTGCCTCGGCAGCCCACGCCTGCGTGAAGTCGACATTCTTCAGTTCATCAACAGCGCGGCAGCGTCCCCGGAGACCATCTCCATGGTGGCAAGGCATTCAAAGTGGAAATCACGTCCTAATCTGAAGCTAGCCGTTCTCAAGAACAGCCGCACTCCGGCGATATGGTTCACACTCTACCTGCCTCAACTGCGCACACCGGACGTTCGCAACCTGCTCGCATCACGCCGGCTTAGTCCGTCACAGAAGAAGCTTGTCCAGGACGAACTTAAAAAACGTTGTGCGGGTTGATAAAACAAAGAACCTAAAAAAATGTTTAACGCAAAGACGCCAAGACGCAGAGGAAGGTTTTAAAGTTCATGAAAGTCTGTCCACTGATCAAGCCTCTTTGCGCCTTTGCGTCTTTGCGTTAATGGATTTAATCGCTTGTGTCTTTAGCATATTAAGATCTCTTGTAACCAAAAGAGCACTGACAAATCAATATCAGTGCTCTCAATCAGAAGAACTAAAGCCTTTAACTATAAAACCAGCCTCACGCCCGTTCTTTTCATTCACTCGAGTACGCGGAGACAGCAGAAAAACCGTTTAGGACTTGGGTTCAAAAAAATATCTATTCTATCGCTTTTGACTTTGAACTCTCTGCTGTCTCTGCGTCTCTGCGAGAGATAAGCCTTTTAAAGAAAACAGCTTAGGCGACAGCTATCCACTCAATCTCGACTTCAGCGCCTTTCGGCAAAGCCGCGACCTGCACACAGGCTCTGGCTGGCGGAACATCACCAAAGAATTCACCGTAAATTTCGTTAACCGTTACAAAGTCAGCAAGATCAGTCAGGTAGATGGTGGTTTTAACAACATCATCAAAGCCTCGACCCGAAGCCTTCAACATTGCTCCCATGTTCGCCATCACCTGCCGGGTTTGAGCGACGATCCCACCTTCGACAATTGTTCCGCTTTGAGGGTCCAGAGGAATTTGTCCGGAGTAGAAAGTGAAGTCTCCAACCTGAATGGCCTGCGAATAGGGTCCAATCGCGGCAGGGGCGTTATTGGTTTGTATCTGTTTTTTATCCATGAGCTCCTCCCAAGTTTAGAATCACTTACTTGTTGCGGCCAACCCTAACACGCTCGACCTGCTGCACACCTTTGATTTTCTGCACCGACTCCATAACCCGGGTCAGGTGTTGGACATCCTGCACGTCGATTTCAAAGCTGTGAACGCCACGACCGTCACTCGTCGAGTAAACGCTGGCACGCAAGATATTGGCGGCATTCTTGGTTATGATCTTGGTAATGGTTGCCAGAATACCTTTCTGGTCCATACTGTAGACCCTGATCTTAACTGAGCGGGTCGCGCCCTTCTGACGATTCCAGGACACCTCTACACGACGATCAGGGTCGGTCTCAAGAACACGTGGGCAATCGGCTGCATGAACAGTAACGCCAAGGCCTTGTGAAATAAATCCGATCACTTCATCGCCCGGCAAGGGGTTACAACACTTTGAGAATCTGACCAGGATGCCTTCCAACCCCTGCACGTTAATTGCATCAACCGGCTTTCTTCGTATTTTTCCCAAGACCTGGCTGATTTTGCTTGGTTTAGGTGCCTCTGCTTTGAACTGCTCCGGAATAATCCGCGAAAGAACCTGATTGCAGGTAACCTTGCCATAGCCGACGGCAGCCTGCAGATCCTCGAAGTTGCGGAAGCCCAGCTCAGCCAAGGCGCCTTTAACCGTATCCAGGTTCAGCGCACGGTTGTAACTGAAGCCAAATTTACGCAGCTCTTTTTCCAGAAGATCTTTTCCCAGTTCCAGACTTTGCTGACGCTCCTGATCCTTAACCCAATGACGAATCCTGTTCTTCGCCTTGGAGGTTTTAACGAATTTCAACCAATCTTTGCTTGGGGTCTGGCTTTTAGAGGTGATGATGTCAACAATATCGCCGTTTTTAAGTTCGGTCCTTAAAGGAACCAGTCTGTCATTGACCTTGGCGCCGCTGCAGCGATGACCAACATCGGAATGCACGCTGTAGGCAAAGTCGATTGGTGTACTTTGCTTGGGCAGTTCTTTGACATCACCGTCCGGTGTGAAGACATAAACCTCTTCCGGGAAAAGATCGACCTTAACAGAAGACATGAACTCGCTGGAGTCCTTAAGTTCCTTCTGCCATTCCAACATTTGTCGCAACCAGCTGAAGCGACCTTCATCAGCGGTAGCCGCTGTTTTCCCCTCTTTATACTTCCAATGCGCCGCGATCCCCTCTTCAGCGACACTATGCATCTCTGCAGTACGCATCTGAACCTCCATACGCTGCCCTGAAGGGCCAAAAACTGTCGTATGGAGGGATTGGTACATATTCGCCTTGGGCATGGCTATAAAGTCTTTAAAACGCCCGGGCACAGGCTTCCACGAGGAATGAATCACTCCAAGCATGGCGTAGCAGTCTCGTACGCTAGGAACAATAATACGGAAAGCAATCAAATCGTGAATTTGTTCAAACTCGATCTTTTGTTTCACGATCTTTTTATGAATCGAGCAGATGTGCTTCAAACGCCCCTGAACCTGTCCATCAATGTCATGTTCTTTGAGGATATCCTCAAGCTTTTTTTTCACCGTCGCAACGTACTTGTCTCGTTCACGGCGATGTTGGGCGATTTTCTTCGACAGCGCTTTGTAGGTCTCCGGCTCCAGATACCGCAGAGAGAGGTCTTCCAGTTCACTCTTCACCCAACTGATACCGAGACGATTGGCCAGTGGCGCATAGATATCAGCGGTTTCCTGGGCAAACTTCAGTCGGCGTTCTTCCGGTTGATGAGAAAGCATTCGCATGTTTTGAAGGCGATCTGCGAGCTTTACCAGGATAACGCGAATATCTCTGGCCATCGCCAGAAGCATCTTGCGGAAATTCTCAGCTTGCCGTTCTTCGCTGGTTTTGAAAGTGATCTTGCTGATTTTGCTGACACCATCGACCATTTCAGTGACTTCATCGCCAAAAATTTCACGCAGCTCTGCTTCTGTAGAGAAAGTGTTTTCGATGGTGTCGTGGAGCAGGCCGGTCATGATGGTCGGCACATCCATACGCAGGCGCGTAAGGATAGAAGCTACTTCCATCAGGTGAGTCATGTAAGAATCGCCGGAGAGGCGCGTCTGACCGTGGTGGACTTTTGCAGAATACAGGTAGGCCTTGCGCACAGCGTCAAGGTCAGCGTCGGCGTGATAGGAACGAATTGCTTCGAGGATGTCGTCGATACGAATCATAACCGACGTCCAGGTCGTTGGCCTCAGCCAACAAAAGGGATGCCGGCCATAACTGGCCGGCATCTTTAAATTTGCAGGAAGCGCTAGTGTCGTTTCAATGATGAAATGACGTAAATACAACGCCGTAATTTTTTGTTCCAGCAAGGCATGTCTTGAGTCACATAGTTGTAACTACGTGGCTTAAGACATAACGAAGCTGGAACGGAAAAGAACAAGTTGGATGCGTCAGTTTGTCGTTGACGCGGCACTACGTTTAAGACCATGAGCAAAAAACGATCAGGGTTATTTCGGGGTCGGGATTTCGAATTCAACCTTGCCCGCGGCAATTTCCCTGAGTGCCAGAACGATCTTACGGTTGTTCGACTTGTTCTCGATCAGCGGTTCTGCACCCTTGTAGAGCTGCTTGGTCCGCTTGGTTGCGACCATGGTCAAAAGAAAACGGTTAGGAATAGCCTTCAAACAATCTTCAACAGTAATACGTGCCATTTTTCCTCACTTTGGATCAGTCCAGTTTAAACAGACCGAATTAATTTTGTCAGATTGAACAAGATATACAGGTATGAGAATAATTTCAACCTGAATTCGCTACTTCTGGTTTAAGCCGAATTCTTCAGGTAACGTTCTTAAAACACGACCCGTACGCAAAGTCTCAGCGATCATAATCGCGCGGACCTTCTCCACAGCCTGTTCAAGAATATCATTCACCACAATATAATCAAACTTGACTGACTCGGCAATTTCAGCAATGGCATTGGACATGCGTCGCGCAATCGTCTCATCGTCATCGGTGTTACGCGACTCCAAGCGACTCAGCAATTCTTCCATATTGGGCGGCAGGATAAACAGAAAGACGCCGTCCAAGCCACTCTTGCGGAGTTGGTCAACTCCCTGAAAGTCAATATCCAGCAAAACATCGGCCCCGGCTTCGCTAGCGCTTTTCAGTGTTTTGCGTGCTGTCCCGTAGCAGTTGCCATGAACTTCCGCCCACTCAGCAAACTCGCCGGTCGTAACCATTTTCTCAAAAGTCTCTTTCGAGACAAAGTGATAATCCCTGCCCTCCTGCTCTCCTGATCGCATCGCCCTGGTCGTGAATGATATCGATTGGCGAAGCTTCGGAAACAAGGTCAGGATAGCCCTGCAGATTGAGGTTTTTCCAGCACCGGAGGGGGCAGAAATCACGAAGAGAATACCTTTGCGTGATTTGGGGGCTGGAGGCTGGAGGCTGGAGGCTGGTACAGTCATTTATGTTGCCTTGTTATTTAGAGGTTTCTGCAAGCTTCTGATTCTTTTGCATAATAAATTCGTCAGGTTCAATAATGTCTGCCAACGGCCCTAAAGAAATAGACAAAAAAGGACCAGAGAGATGACACAACTATCACAGACATTAGACGGTCGATTGAACAGCCTTACTTTTTGACGAAGCATCAATTCACACATCTTCATCGAAGGGCAAACAAATCAAACCCGGCCATATTGATCATCGAAACGCACGATATCATCTTCTCCAAGATAACTACCAGACTGGACCTCGATCAACTCAAGGGGGATGATTCCAGGGTTCTCCAGGCGGTGTTTGACACCAAGAGGTATGTAGGTCGACTGATTCTCGCTAAGGGTGATCACCTCGTCGCCTCGTGTTACCAGCGCCGTTCCCTGAACAACAATCCAGTGTTCAGCACGGTGATAGTGCATCTGCAACGAGAGGGTAGAGCCTGGATTAACGGTGATACGCTTGACCTGGAACCCCTCGCCAGCATCAATGCCCTCGTAGGCTCCCCAGGGGCGATTAACCCTCTTGTGCAGCAGATATTCATCACGCTGCTGCGCTTTGATTTGTGCGACTATCACCTTGACATCCTGCACCTGATCCTTGTTGGCAACCAGCACCGCATCGGCAGTCTCAACCACGACCAAATTTTCGATGCCGACCCCGGCAACTAAACGGTGAGTGGCATGCAGGTAGCAGTTGCTGGCATTTTCGGTCAACACATCGCCTCGAATGACATTACCGGCAGCATTCTGATCGCCGACATCCCACAGTGACGACCAGGAACCGACATCGTTCCAGCCCGCATCCAAGGGGATCACCGCCGCATCGGTAGTTTTCTCCATAACTGCGTAATCTATTGAATCACTCGGGCATGCAGCGAAGAGTTCAGCATCTAGACGCAGAAAATCGATATCAGGTTGCAATGAGTTGTGGGCTTTCTGACAGGCTTTAAACATCTGTGGGTTGAAGCGTTCCAACTCAGCAAGAAATTGGGAGGCTTTAAACATGAACATCCCGCTGTTCCAGTAGTAGTCACCATTTTCCAGGTAGGATTGTGCAGTTGTAAAATCGGGTTTTTCAACAAATTCAGCAACAGCAAAGGCTGCGAGGAGTGAAGAATCTACAGGGGTTATCCCCTCCCCGCCCTTAATATACCCATACCCAGTCTCCGGTTTATCAGGCACAATCCCGAAGGTGACCAGTTTGCCTTCCATAGCCAGGCTCAAACCAGTGTCAACCCCCCGTTGGAAGGCATCGACCTTGCGAATCAGATGATCGGCAGGAAGCACTAACAATACGGGGTCAACATCACCTTTCATTGCTTGCAAGGCAGCGATTGCAACAGCCGGGGCCGTGTTGCGCCCACAGGGTTCCAATATAATAGCACCGTTACCGTTGTCCTGCAGGCGCATCTGCTCGGCGACCATAAAACGGTGCGTCTCGTTACAGATCACCATCGGATCGGCAATGTCCACCAACCCCTGCAGACGCGCTGCAGTCTCCTGCAGCATGGTGAGCTCACTATTAAGCGGCAAGAGTTGCTTGGGATATTCTTCGCGCGATAACGGCCAGAGCCGGGTTCCGGCCCCACCGGACAGAATCACTGGTTGAATCATCTTAAACCCTCCTTGAAAAACTCATAAAATAAATCAGAGAGTGCCTTGTTGTTGATAGTCCAGCATTTCTGCCGCTGGCATCAACAAAGGGTTTGTTTCTTCAACAAAAACTCAAGCGGTCTTGACACCATGCAAACAACAAAGACCAATCATCGGAAATAAGCCTAGGTATTCTCATGTACCAAGCTCACTACTCAGCAGCATGTCAGGACTGAACCAGCGGTAAGCACTATGCTGTTGTGCCGGCAAATTCTCAAGTTCAGTAATCTGTAGCGTGTAGGCCAACACAACAACTAAAACGTATAGACCCTCGCGTCTCGTTCATCACAACCTAAAGTAACTCCCTCTCGCCCAACAGCTTAGATCGTCCATAAACTGACGACTAAATTAGGCCTCTGGCCAGCCCACCCCCCCAGCCTCTGGACCCAGATTTATTCAATATTCTGAACCTGCTCACGAACTTTTTCGAATTCGGACTTTAAGGCAACAACCGACATGGTCAACTCGGCGTCATTGGACTTCGAGCCCATGGTGTTGACCTCGCGGTTCAGTTCTTGAAGCAGGAAGTCCATCTTGCGACCGACAGGCTCTTTGTCGTTGAAAAGAGCGCGGAACTGAACTAGATGACTCTTGAACCGGGCCAACTCTTCACTGATATCACAACGATCGGTAAAAATAGCGATCTCCTGGGCAATGCGTTGTGGATCCCATTCGATATTTTGCTGAAGTTTTGCCAGTCGCTCGGTCAGCTTGCCCTGCCATTCAATTGGAACCTGTGGGGCGCGCTTCTCAATCTGCACCAGCATTGCTTCTGTAGCATCCACCCGCGCTTCCATATCCTTGCGCGTCTCCTCACCTTCAGCAAGACGCATCGCAATCAACTGCTGCAGAGCAATTTCCGTAGCGCTTGTCAGACAGGCACCGAGGGTTGCCTCATCGATCTCCGCCTCCTCGACCTGCACAACATCCCTCTGGTTGATAATGTGCGAGATTGTGACTTGATCCTGCAGCTCAAAATCTTTGGCCATGCCAGCAAAGAGTTGATGATACGCCGACGCCAGCTCACGATTGAGCGCTGGCACTGCCTGCGCTTCAGTTGAAAGGTCATAATTCACATAAACATCAACTTTGCCGCGTCCCAAGGCCTGCCCGATCTTCTTGCGCACGCCATTTTCAAAGTTCATGAATGAGCGCGGCAATTTCACCGAGATATCGATATGGCGGTGGTTTACGGTTTTGATTTCTACGGTGACGGTTACATCGTCTTGCTGGGCTTCGCCCTTGCCGTAGCCTGTCATACTTTTGAGCAAAACGTACCTCCCTTCAGAGTGTCGTCTAAGATCATGTAGTAAACGGAACATGAATGTTTCAACTTATCAACTGAATATTTCATCCTTATAGACTAAGTGTGCGGATACTGCAAATCATGTTTAAAGATCGCGTCCAAAGATGACGGCGTTTCAGCACTTTTTCAGCGATGCGGACTTCTTGTGAGATACTTTTGAGTTCAGTATGTTATATCCATCATATTGTTATGGTTATCTATTTGACTCAATCTAAACCTGATTGAAAAACGAGAGATTGTCTCACGCAAAGTCGCAAAGACGCCAAGGTTGAACCTACGTTCTAAGGCTTTCTTCGCGTCTTTGTGTCTTGACTGAGCAACGCGAACGGGCGTGAGATTGACTGTGACTTTATCTAACAAAATAGCTCTTTAGTGGAGCAAAGTAGATTTGCAGATATAATAATATCTTTTGTCTCCATACACTTAACGTGATATAAGCTTCTTTTTGGATAGTCCCAAAAACTAAACATTGCATTTTCCTAAGTGATAATAAAGTCACAAACCAGCCACAACAATTAGACTTCTTTTACATACCAAGGGTTATACTTGAAAGTGTCAAAAACAATATTCGTAACCACTCTCGCAGTTATTTTAACCGGATGCGCTGCCACCTCCCTCCCAACCAATCGAGTTGCCGCACAACCAGTAAATGAAGCGCCGGCGCCAGAGCAAACCGTCCAGATTGGCCAGCAGATTGCCACTGGGGAGCAGATCCAGCTAAATGATGCAGGCGGTTACGGCATGCTCAACGCTGTCGTTGGCCAAAACTATCGTTCAGCGCTCGGGCAGGAATGTTATTGGATCAAGGCTCAAGGCAGCAAGTTTGATCGTGAGTCGATCGCCCTCTGCCGCGATCAAAATGATGAGTGGCAACTCGCCCCGCACATCTGGTCGCAAGCGAAGTAAACGTAATGGCTGTAACTTTACTCGACGGATTCAAAGTTCAGAAAAGGGTCGTCTGGGCCCTGATGCTGCGTGAGACCAAAACCCTTTTTGGCAAGCATAAGCTGGGTTATCTCTGGGCGGTTATTAATGCCTCGTTCCAGGTCGGCGTATTCTGGTTTATCCGCGAAGTTGCTGGCGCCCAACCTCCACACGGCATGTCAACTCCGGTTTTTTTGCTGGGTGGATTTATTCCATGGCTCATTTTTAACAATGGGGTCACTGACGGTATGAACGCCATCTGGGCCAACCGTACCCTCTTAACCTACCCCCAACTTTTCCCGCTGGACCCACTCATTGCTCGCGTCTTATTACAAAGCGCCATGCAGACGGTTGTTTTTGCCATCCTGCTCTGCACTGCCTGGGGGATGGGCCAACATGTTGAGATCGTCACCCCCCATGCAATTTTCATTAGCTTACTTTTAGCGCTTCTCTTAGGTTTTGGAGGAGGCGCGATGTGTTCCGCCCTCAACCTGATGTGGCCCACGACCAGTCAGTTGGTGCCAATGCTGATGCGCCTGCTCTTTTTTACCTCGGGGCTGTTTTTCACAATTGTCGACCTGCCGTCTTCACTACGCGCGATCCTTTATTACAACCCCTTAACTCACATGATTGAGTACATGCGCAGTGGTTTTGTAACAGACTATGGTGAACACTACATCTCGCTCAGCTATGCCTTTACTTTCGCCCTGATCCTGCTCGTTTTCGGCCTACTCCTCGAGCGCTACGCCCGACGTTATCTGGACCGCATGGTATGATCGAACTCATCAACATCTCAAAGCATTACCCGCTGGGGCGCAGAAAAAAGATCGTGCTACGTAATATCAACGCCCGAATCGAACCCGGCCGCAACCTTGGAATCCTCGGCCAGAATGGCGCCGGCAAGTCAACTCTGCTCCGCCTTATCGGCGGTGCCGAACTGCCAACGACCGGCAAGATCTTTCGGCAAGCAAAGGTTTCGTGGCCGATCGGTTTCAGCGGCGGCTTCCATGGCAGCCTGACCGGGCGTGAGAATCTGAATTTCATCTGCCGGATCTTTGACGTTGACATCGATAAAGTCGCAGAATTCGTGGAAGAGTTTTCCGGTCTCGGCGACTACATGCACATGCCGGTGAATACCTATTCATCGGGGATGAAGGCCAAGTTGGCCTTTGGGCTGAGCATGGCCATTGATTTTGATTTTTACCTGATTGATGAGGTCACAGCAGTCGGTGATGCCAGCTTCCAAAAGAAGTCCAAGGCCGAGTTTGACCGACGTAAAGACCACTCGACCCTGCTGGTCGTTTCTCATAACATCAACACAATCCGGGAACATTGCGAAACAGTCGCGATCCTGCACGAAGGAGATCTGACGTTCTTTGACGATTTGGACGACGGCATAGCCTTCTACAACGATCTTCCCGCAGCAAAACACTAGGAAATGAGAATGACGACTCAACGCAAATGGCTCATATTTATCGGTCTACCTGCCTTCTTGGCCCTGTTCTATTATGGCTTATGGGCAAGCGACATGTACATCTCTGAAGCCAAATTTTCCCTCCGTAGCCCCGAGCAGGGGAACTCCGTGGAATGGTTATCTCTCTTTGGTCAGGCCTCCAGCGGATCTAGTGCCGATGCCTACGTAATCCAGGAATACCTCAGTTCACCAACCCTCTTGGAAGAGCTTGATCGAACCCTCGCAATCAAGCAGCACTACCAGAATCCCAGCGCCGACTTTCTCTCACAAATGAAAACGGCTCCGAGTCAGGAAGAATACATAGATTACTTCCTTAAGCAGGTGACATTAAACTTCGACCAGGTCTCTGGGATCCTGACCTTAAAAGTCAAGGCGTTCTCCCCGGAGATGGCCCAACAACTTTGTCAGGCCATTCTCGACAAAAGCGAAGCGCTGGTAAACAGCCTGCGGGATCGTTCGATTGAGGATAGCCTGGCTCTGACCCGTCATGAGGTTGATCGTGCCGAGCAACGGCTGGCAACCGCCCAGAGTGGGATGCGGCTGTTCCGTGAAAAACACAACTTGCTCGACCCCCGGGTGGAAGCAGGTTCCGTTCAGGGACTGGTTGCAGAATTGGAAGGTTCACTCGCCAAGGTGAACACCGAGTTGGCCGAGGCACGCTCTTACATGCAGGAGGATAGTTCGAGGATTGTCAGTCTCAAATCTCGGGTCCGTGCCCTTGAGGGCCAGATCCGGGCTAAAAAGATTCGTCTGACTGGCAAAGGACAAGCCACCGTCAGCACCCTGGCCTCAGAGTACGAAAGCCTTATACTTGAGCATGAGTTTGCCCAGAAGCAGTATCTTTCGGCAGTCGCTTCGATCGAGACGGCCCGCATCCGTGCCGAGAGCCAGAGCCGCTATCTTGTCGCCTTTATCAAGCCGACTCTGCCAGACGAGGCCCTGTCACCAAGGCGGGCCTATGCTATCGGCATCAGCTTGGCGATTATTTTCCTGGTATTTAGTCTCGGTTCTTTGACTATCGCCGCAATACGTGAACATGCTGGAGTCTAATATGTCTTTTCGTGCCCTGCTCATTATCGCCCTCTTACTGCTTCTGCCCTGCGTTGTGCAAGCGACCCTCCCTGCACCGCTGCAGACATCAAGCGCCAAGCAAGAAGAAATGCAACCATTTGGCACCGACCTTTTTCAGGGGAACTTTGCCCAAAGCTTCTTTGATGGCCTGAACAACGAATATCGTGTCATGCCTGGTGATCGCGTCAAAGTGCAAATATGGGGTGCTCAAACCTTTGACGGCATCCTCGAAGTCGATGCGCGTGGCAATCTCTTCCTGCCGGAAATCGGACCCGTTCGGGTCGAAGGTTTACGGCTCGGAGAACTCGAAAATTCTATTCAGCAGAAAGTCCGCTCGGTTTTCACCAGAAATGTTGACATCTATGTCAATTTACTCAGACCGCAGCCCGTTTCTGTTTTTGTTGCCGGTTTTGTGACCAGCCCCGGTCGTTACGCAGGCGGCCCCACCGATTCCGTACTGTATTATCTTGACCTGGCAGGAGGAATCGATTCAGCTCTGGGCAGTTTCAGAGATATCCGCATCCTGCGTAAAGACAAACAACTGGAACAAATTGACCTTTATAACTTCATGCTGGAAGGGCAACTGATTCGCCCCCGGCTAGAAGAAGGGGATGTGATTCTGGTCGGCAAGCGTGGGCATGTCGTCTCTGCCGAGGGACAGGTGCGCAACCCAGCAAAGTTTGAGTTTAAGCCCTCTGTACGGCTGTTCGGTGACAAACTACTTAGTTTGACATCACCAGAGAGTAAGGCTTCTCACGTCAGCATTACCGGTTCCCGTCAGGGGGCCCCTTACAATGTCTACCTGCCGATTAGTGAATTTCTTCAGCTCCTACTCGATGATGGCGATAAGGTGCGCTTCCACGCCGACATCCCGGGGGATACCATCATGGTTGCTGCCGAAGGCGCAATCGTAGGTGCATCTCGCTATCCGGTTAAAAAGAGTACCCGCTTAAAGGAGTTATTGAGCTACATTTCTATCGAGCCAGAACTGGCGAACCTTGATGGACTCCACATCCGCCGCAAAAGTGTTGCTGCTCAACAAAAAAAAGCCCTGGAAGAGGCCCTACAGAGGCTGGAGCAAAGCTCGCTCACAGCGACCTCATCGAGCGTGGATGAAGCCAGCATCAGGGTTCGAGAAGCTGAACTGATCGCGAAGTTCGTCGAGAAGGCACGTCAAATTACACCGGGCGGAACGGTTGTAATAGGACAGAATGGTGAATTTGCCGACATTTACCTTGAAAACGGTGATGAGATCATCATCCCTGCCAAGAGTGATGTGGTCATGATCAGCGGAGAGGTGCTGATGCCGCAGGCGATCGTTTTCGCCGGCAGCAAGGATGTTGACGATTATATCGCCAGCACCGGTGGTTTTTCTAAGCGTGCTGATAAAAAGCATGTGTTGGTGGTCAAACCGAATGGTCAAGTGTTACAGGCGAAAGAAACATCTGTCGCAGCCGGGGATCAGATTCTGGTATTACCGCGTTTTGATAGCAAAAATATGCAGGTACTGAAGGATATTTCGCAGATTCTGTATCAGGTGGCGGTGGCGGCTAAGGTGGCGCTGGATCTTTAGTCTTTAAAGATTTGCCATTGGCGGATTTTTATAAGATGGTCCGCGAAGAGTGATGTGGTCTTGATCGGTGGTGAAGTTCTGATGCCAAAGCACTTGTTTACAACGGCCAGAAGGATGTCGCCGATTATGTTACCAATACCGGCGGATTCTCTACCCGTACCGACAAGAAAATATTCTGGTAGTAAAACCGAATGGCGAGATTTTGCGATCAGGGGACACAGAGATTTCGGCCGGGGATCAAATCTCGGTTCTTCCGCGCATTGATAGCAAGAACATGCAGGTGGCCAAAGATATTAAACAGATTTTGTATCAGATCGCTATAGCGACGTGTGTTGTTTTGCGGCTCTAATCTGTGGTCAGGTCCGTAGTCACACATAGATACATGTAAGAGGCCTAAAAAAGTAGACTCACAAATGTGTTTTAAATACAGATGTGAGGTTGTGGGGGGGAGTTTTTCGATTGTTTGGTAGAAAACTTAAAAAACTAATTAAATCTCCAGGTACTTTTCTACGAGACCTCCTGATCAAGCGGTACCCGATTTCTTATAACGAAATGAGTTATCCCGAGGATGAAGAGAGTGTTTTGTTAAAACATGATCTTGACCTGTGCCAACTTCCGGCGAACACTCTTCCTATCGATGTTGTCTTTACGTGGGTAAATGATAGAGATCCAGTGTGGCGTGACAGTTACATGCACGCCAAACAGCATGCAGACCCTGATTTTATTGGACTTTATGGGGATGACAGTTCCCGGTTCGCCAACCATGATGAGTTACGTTGGTCGCTCCTCAGTGTGCAACGTTTCATGCCATGGGTAAATCGGATCCATATTGTGACTGATGGACAGTGTCCTGACTGGCTTCAGCCGGACGATAAACTTCGGATCGTAGATCATCGGCAATTAATTAACCCTCAGTATCTCCCAACCTTCAATTCGCACGTAATCGAGGCACATCTTCACAAGGTGCCTGACTTGACAGAACATTTTATCTATTTCAACGATGATGTTTTTGTTGCCAGACCGCTACCTCCTGAGCATTTTTTCCGTAGTAACGGAATTGCATCGCTTTTTGCCTCAAAGAAAAGTTTTGCTGAGATGCAACTAAGAGGTGTTGAAACCCCGACTTTGTCTGCTTCTTTGCGCGGTGCAGAAATGCTCAAAGAAGACTACTTATTTGAAATCGATCAACCATTAGTGCATACATATATTCCTTTATGCAAAAGCATGTTTGAACTGTCTTGGTCCCGCTATTCCGACGTTATAGATACATACTTATGCAATCGTTTTAGGGGGACTAACGATCTAAATCTTGCTTCATTTCTCGTCCCTTGGATGAGTTATCTTGAAGGGTTTGCTGTCCCGGTTCGTGATATTAGTTACTATTTTAATTTGCGTTCGCCTGCAGCAGAGACGCACTATCGAGCATTGTTGAATAAATGTAATACCGATCGTGCACCACATTCTTTTTGCGCCAATGATTTTCATAGCAACGCAGATTCAAATCTTCCGTACGAAAAAGCATTACATTCAATGCTCAACGAATACTATAATACCTTCTATGAATAGCTCTCTCCTATTTTATAGACCTTTGTGTATGTTTACGTTAATGCCCAGAAAACCTGAATTGTTTGGTGCTAACTTTGTCTCTATAGCTTTTGTGTGTGCCCCCATAAATATGGACGATTGCGGCAGTTTGTTAAAATGTGCTGGACTTTTTTGGGTTGTTTAGGTCAGCTTCGATTTTGTTGATTAGTTAGATGTGAAATGATGAAAAGTTAACTTGTGTAAGTAGTGTAGAATGGAGCTTTTAGTATGGAAATATTACATATCATAACTCACGGTGGATTTGCGGGTTCAGAAAAAATTGCAATAGATATTGCAAATAACCAGGCTGAATCAGGGGATGATGTATCCGTCATTCTTAGAGAAAGTAAAACGCATAGCAATAAATTTATTGCAGGAATGCTGCACTCAAATATAAATAAGTATTTTGTTAAACAATCAGCGTCACATCCTGATACTCAATTTAAAATTCTTCAGGATCATCCAGATTTTGAAGAATTGAAAAAGATAAATATAATCCATGCGCATCTACCATATGGGTGTCAATTAGGTCGAATGATTAATGAGGATGCGAAAATTTTTGTCACTCAACATGTGAGATATCACCATCTATATAGCTATGCGGATGGAATATTTCATGTGTCTCCATGGCAAATGATTGATACTCCTGAATGGGCAACTGGAAAAACTACCTTGGCTGGAAACTATCTTCCACGAATGCTCGTTCAAAAGGGGCGAGTAAAAAGAGAAAAAGTTTTCAAAGCTAGATCGTACTACGATTCAAATAAATTTAATTTTCTTGTTGTCGGAAGGCTCGAGCTTATTAAAGGCATTGATGTTGCTGTGAGAGCGTTTAAGAAAGCCAATCTTTCAGATAAGGCAAGTCTAACAATTATTGGTGAGGGTAGGGAGAGAGAAAGGATTGAAAAGATTATCGATGGTGATGATAGGATATTGTTAGTTGGTGCAATTGATAATGCTGCAGAATTTATGCATCTGTTTGACGTCTTAATAATTCCTTCACGGTTTGAGTCTTTTGGTTTAGTGGCTCTAGAAGGGATTTTTTATGGCAATGCACTGCTCCTGTCTAAAATACCCTCTTTCGATGATATTGTCGGAGATAATTTTAACGGTCTTTTTGAGGTTGAAAACGTTGTTGCTCTTTCAAGAATCATTGAAAGAGTTTTTGTTGATAAATCCGAATTCGTTTTGAAAAAAAAGGTTCTCGATCGATTCACAAGAAAGATTACTGTGGACAGAATTACTCAAAGATATCTGGAGTTAGGTTGACATATGTCGTTCAAAAAGAGATTTAGGAAAAAATTTAAAAAGTTTATTAAGTCCCCTCGTCTGTTTTTTGTTGATGCACTAAAAAAACCTATGAAGATGGATTCTTTTGATACTTCGACAAAACAAGGCGGATCTATTGAGCCTGATGGGTTTAGACAAGTTAAATTCAGTGATTTAAAGGAAGATAATATTACTGAGTGTTGCTTGTATGACCAAGTATTTAAAGTGATAGATGATTTGGGCGTCAATTTTTACATTATTCCATTGAAGTACAAACATGTCATACGTATTGCCATACCTGACAATACTGTAAATGTGGTCCTTGAGTCTCTTAATGATATTGAATGGGGTGAAAAACAACTTATAACTTATAGGCAGGACAAGAAGTTTGGGTTGATCAGTTTGTATTTTCATGACGATGATTATGTTTTCAAGAGTCGAATTATTCAATTAGATCCTTGGTACATTTCAACACAGGGGATTCTTACGCGTAATTTCAATGATATCTGTCAGTTTATTCCAATATCTGAGATTAGTAAGTCTGTTTATTCTTATATGCCATTTAGGCTGAAAAGGGATAAGTTTCCGAGCAATATTTTGGATCATTTGGGCTCAATTAAACCATTGATTGGTGAATTTTCTCTACCAATTGATATCGTCTATACGTGGGTCGATAGTAATGACCCAAAGTGGATTGCAAAGAAGAAAAAGCATAGTGAAACTAGCAGTACTTTTGATCCGAGGTTTGTAGAGTACGATCAGTTAAGGTATTCACTACGTAGCTTATTTAGTTACTGTAAGTTCATAAGAACAATTTATTTGGTAACGGATTCACATGTTCCTTATTGGCTTGATACTGATGATGAACGAATTAAAGTTATTGATCATAAAGAAATTTTTGATAATCAGGAATGCCTGCCTGTATTCAATTCTGTCGCTATAGAATCTAACCTTCACAAAATAGATGGATTGAGCGAAGCTTTCATTTATATGAACGACGATGTGTTTTTTGGTTCACCAGTCTGTAAAGGCGATTTTATCTTCCCGAATGGTGTTGGGAAACTATTTCTTGAGGATGTGCCTAATGCCATTGGTGAAATTTTTGATGACTATGAGGATACCAAAAAACTGTCTCTTTATACCGTAAAGACATTCAGGGAAAAGTATGGATCCTCTCCAAATTTTTGGCCACTACATGCACCAATGATAAAATTTCGTAGCGTTATGGAAGAAATTAATTGTGTTTTTGAGGATGTCATGGAGAGGACATCGTCTTCACGTTTCAGATCTAATGACACCGTTTCACCTATGTATTTGCTGCACAGTTTTCTTGCATACTATAAAGGTAAGTTATTGGAGTCTAAAATAGCTAATCGATACTTGAGTACGGATGCACTTGATTTTAACAGTAAAATTAGACAGATACGTGATGATGTGAAGAAGGGTCGTGTTAAAACATTTTGCATAAACGATCATAGGTCAGTTGATGGCATGTCCATTAAGAAAGTGCAAGAGACACTCGACGAACTATTTCCTGTCGCATGCCCTTGGGAATTGGATCGAGAGGACTGAACTCAATATCGATTGTCTGGAGTTTTGTATAGTTTGTTCATAATTTCGTGTTTTACATTGATGACAACTTTTTTCTCTGACAATAACTAATTTTTTTAACTTTTGACACTGCTGCATATACTTATAATTACTGCGAATATGATCTGAAAAATCTACTTTTACAATTGTTGTGATACATGAAAAAATCCACTAAAAAAATAATAGGTCATCAAGCTGCCGCCGTGCTTTCGCGTGGTATTTTAAGCATCCCTCAATTAGAGATGTTTCTTCCCGAATGCGGTCAAGTTTCATCTTTGCGAGATGTGCGCAAAAATGGGTTCGATGTAGTCGTAGGTTGGGGGCGTAAGGAAACGGCGAAGAAGGCGAGGGCTTTAGCGAAGCAAGAGGGTGTTCCATATCTGGCTCTGGAAGATGGTTTTCTCCGCTCGGTTGCTCCCGGAGTTACTGGCGCGCCACCGCTTTCCGTTGTTGTGGACGATACTGGAATCTATTACGATGCCACGTCTCCATCAAACTTAGAACAACTGCTCGAAGTTGGCGGTTGGGAGACTGATGAACTGTTGGATCGGTCTCGCCGAGCCATCAATCGTGTTGTCAGTGAGCGGCTATCCAAGTACAATCACGCTCCCCACTTGGAAAAACCTCTGCCTGGTCAGGGTCGGCATAAAGTGTTGGTCATTGATCAAACCTTCGGCGACTGCTCTATCTCCTGTGGTATGGCGGATGCTGATTCCTTCCAAAAAATGCTCGCCGCTGCCTTGGAAGACAATCCAGCATCCGACATTATCATTAAGACCCATCCGGATGTGTTGGCGGGCAAAAAAAAGGGTTATTTAACCGATATAGATAAACTCTCACCCAGGATTCATCTGCTGGCTGAAGAGGTCAATCCACTCTCATTGATCGAGAAGGTAGATCGGGTCTACACGGTCACCTCGCAGATGGGGTTTGAGGCCCTGTTGCTCGGTAAGCCGGTCGATTGCTTCGGAGTTCCCTTCTACTCTGGGTGGGGGTTGACCCGTGATCGACAAACGATTGACAGACGAACCCGCCGCCGTACCCTCGAAGAGCTGTTTGCAGCCGCATACATCCTTTATCCCCGTTATCTGAACCCTTACACCCATAAGGCTGGAACCATTGAAGATGTTCTCGATTATCTGACACTTCAATCCAGGCATCACCGGTTGCTGTTTGGTCTAACCCTACTCTGCACAGGCTTTCGCTGGTGGAAACGTCCCTATATCCGCAGGATGTTGACAGCTCCTGGAAATCGGGTTGTTTTTAGTAACCGCTCCAAGGCTTTGTCGAAGGCCGATAAAGTTGTCGTATGGGGGGAAGGGAGCCATTTAGAATTGGTTCAAAAGGCCGAACATCAGGGGATTCCCGTTTTACGTATGGAAGATGGTTTTGTACGTTCGGTCGGGCTTGGTTCTAATCTGGTTCGCCCACTCTCTTTGGTCCTCGATAGTCGTGGTATCTATTTTGATCCTACGCGGCCGAGCGATCTGGAGTCACTGTTGCGAGAGACCGTATTCACCGCAGAGCTGACCCGCCAAGCCTCTGCTCTGCATCAGCGAATAGTCAGCGAGCGTTTTAGTAAATATAATGTTGGTGATGATGTTCCTCTATCGATCAAGGTGGGACCTGGGCAATCCGTGCTTCTGGTTCCGGGACAAGTTGAGGATGATGCCTCAATCCGATTGGGGTGTGTTGATATCCGCACCAACCTGGGACTGCTTGCCGAAGTTCGCAAGCAGAATCCGGAGGCCTATGTTATCTACAAACCTCATCCTGATGTGCTTGCCGGAAATCGTATGGGGAGTATTGCAGAGCAAGAGGCAAAAAAGCACTGCAATCTGGTTGTGACTGACTTGTCGATGCCCGCTTGTCTCGATATCTCTGATGAAGTTCACACCCTGACCAGCTTGACCGGTTTTGAGGCGTTGCTTCATGGCAAGAAGGTCGTTTGTTATGGTCTCCCTTTTTATGCCGGTTGGGGCTTGACGCAAGACCGGCACTCTTTGGCTAGAAGAGGGCGGACGATTACTCTCGAAGAGCTGGTGGCAGGGACATTGATCCTCTATCCGCGCTACATTGACTGGCAGAACAACGAAATTATTCCAGTTGAGACTGCGCTGAACAGACTGGAGCAAGACAGGTGTTCGAGCAGAGGGCGTAAAAATGTTGATTCAGGTTTCATTGCGCAATGGATGAGGAAATTGTCCGGTTTTTTTGATGCCATTCGCTGAGGGCAGGATGTGAGTTGATTAGGAATGTGACGTTGACGGTAGCTTTTTTTAAGTTAAGTTAGTTACCGGTTAATGCTGATCTCATGACTCTGTATATATCGGTGTTCTCAACACTACCTTTCAATAAATGAGCGTTCACTCCCCACGTAAATATTGGCACTTTTATATCCGTATGTTCCAATGTCGACCAGGTTACTTCAGGGAAATTTCCCTGACCATTGTTGGCGATAATTTGTAGGCCGCCAGTTTCATGATCGGCAGTAACTATAACCAGAGTGTCGACCCTGTTTTCTGCCCAGTTCATAACCATTTTGGCTGTATTGGCGAATTCAACAGTTTCAAAAATGTTTCGCTGTAAATCATTAACATGCCCCGCATGGTCAATACGTCCCCCTTCAACCATCAGGAAGAAGCCATTCTGATAATTGTCCAAGATAGCCAAGGCTGTTTCAGCAGACTCTGACAAATGAGGGAATATTCCGACCCCATCCCATTCATATGGCATCTGTGTCTCTCCGAATTGACCCCATATCTTGTTTTCATAATCCGTATTTAGTGCGATTAAGCTGTCGTAGTCTTCAACAACGGTATAGCCGGCGTTTTCAGCTGATACGGGATCAACGAATTGAGCACCCCCGAGGAGGACATTTGGTTGAGAATTTGCCAAATAGTCTGCAATAATTTCGTGAAAATTATTTCTGCTCGGCTCATGAGCGCCAAAAGCTGCTGGTGTAGCATGAGAGATTATTGTTGTTGTTACTAATCCTGCACTCGCCCCAAGTCTCTTTGCTGTCTCAAGAATTGTTTCAAGATCTGAGGCATCGCCCGGGATTTGCTGAGAAATAACTCCATTGTCGACTTTAAACCCTGTGGCCATTGCAGTGGCAGCAGCAGCTGAATCGGTAAGCTCGTCACTCGCATTTGATGTGCTTACAGAGCCTTGAAAGAGGAAACGTTCAAACGGTAATGTTCCAGCTGTCCCATTGGCATACATCCCTGCCGCGCGAACTTGCTCATACCCCATGCCGTCGCCAATTAGTAGAATAATGTTTTTGGCATTTTGCACCGCCGTAATAATCGCGGTATCAGCCACACTATCATTCATGCCGTCATTTACAATAAGGGACAGTGAATAGACGCCAGCAAAGTCAACGACTGAAAGTGAAGGGGTTGAAGTTGAGATGTTAGTTAGAACGGCTGAACTGCCCGGTGGTTTAGATGTCAATTCCCAACGAAAGCTTAAATCATCCCCGTCGTCATCTCGACTGGCTCGTCCGTCAAGAGGAATAAGGGCTGTTTTGAGGGTGACAACCTGGTCCACTCCTGCATCTGCAAAAGGCGCCACGTTGCTATTGGTCCCTCCACTACTGCAGGACCCAAGAAGTGTCATGAAGAATATTATAGAAATGATTTTTTTTAGTAGTGTGTTGGTCTTCATACTAGACATCCTAAGCCTATATGCAAAAATGGACAATTTATAAAGGCATGTGTAAAGATATATAAAGATACCTCAATTTATGTTGTATTTCTTTTGATTATAGGCCTTTATTTATTGTGCTGGAAGTGGTAAACTTATTAGTTGATTTTCAATTAACAAAATTGAACCCTTTTATAATGCAACAAGGGGCAAGTGACAATGCCTCGGTTTAAATTTCTTCGGCAGTTTAAAGTGTGAACTGAATCGCCAACAGCGCACTAGACGCAGGAGTATGAGAGCCTGGCCGATTACGAAAAGCGACATGTTTCAAACTTGTAGCATTTCCCGGTGTTCATTCAACTGCGGAAGGTAAGTGGCCGTCCTTCACTCGGAAGTGAGGACGCATTTACTAATTATTAGGAGAATTCACAATGTGTGGAATTGTTGGAGCTATATCACATAGAAATATTACGCCCATTTTGCTTGAAGGGCTAAATCGCCTCGAGTATCGCGGCTATGACTCGGCCGGATTGATAACTTTGGATGTAGACGGTCAGTTTAACCGGGCGCGGGCACTTGGGAAGGTCGGGGCGCTGGCTGCTTATATTGAGGATCACCCCGTTGTTGGCTCGGTCGGCATAGCACATACGCGGTGGGCGACACATGGCGTACCGAGTGAGCGGAACGCTCATCCACATACTTCCCGTGATCGAATTGCTGTTGTTCACAATGGGATTATCGAAAATCACGACGAGTTACGGGCTAAACTGATAGCACTTGGCTATACTTTTACGTCGGAAACAGATACTGAGGTGGCGGCGCATTGGGTCGAATACTGCCTGGGCGAATGTTCGGATTTGCTCACAGCGGTCCGCCGTGCGGTCTGCTCTTTTGAGGGAGCTTATGCTCTGGCCGTTATTTCTAAAGATGACCCTGACCGCTTGATCGCTACCCGTAAAGGGAGTCCGTTGGTCGTCGGGTTGGGCGATGGGGAAAACTTTGTTGCCTCTGATAGTGCCGCCCTGCTTTCGGCGACGGATCGTTTTATCTATCTGGAAGAAGGCGATTTTGCAGAGGTCTGTCGGGATAGTGTGGTGATCACGAATGAAGACGGCCTGAATATCTCACGCGCTGCTAAAAAGTCTTTGTTGAATGTTGCTGCGGTGGGAAAAGGGGGTTATGAGCATTTTATGCTCAAAGAGATTCACGAGCAACCCCGGGCAGTGGCCGACACTTTGGAAGGGCGGATATTTCGTGGCACAGTTCTACTCGATAGCTTTGGCCCTGGTGCGGCGCAACTTTTTTCTCATGTTAAGCAAGTTCAAGTCGTGGCTTGCGGAACGAGTTATCATGCCGGAATGGTGGCACGCTATTGGTTTGAAGATATTCTTGGCATCCCCGCTCAGGTAGAGGTTGCTAGCGAATTTCGTTATCGCAATCCGGTTATCCTCGATGGGACGTTGTTGGTCCTTATCTCGCAATCTGGAGAGACGGCGGATACTCTGGCCGCCCTGCGTAATGCCAAGCAGAGGAATACCGGCTTGCTCAGTCTGGCGGTCTGTAACGTGCCGGAATCTTCTCTGGTGAGGGAGACTGACTTGGTGTTGATGACCCATGCCGGGCCTGAAATTGGTGTGGCTTCAACCAAGGCCTTTAGTACTCAATTGGTAGCACTCGGGTTGTTGTTGGTAGCTGTGGGAAAGACTCTGGGACGCCTTCCGGCAGATCAAGAGGCACGAATTGTCGCTGGTCTCGAAAAAATACCGGGCCGTCTCGCCGATGTGTTGCAACATACGGAGCCGATTCGCCAGCTTGCGGAGCGACTCGGCTCGCGGCAGCATGCCCTTTTCCTGGGTCGCGGCACCCTGTTTCCAATAGCCCTTGAGGGGGCCCTTAAACTTAAAGAGATTTCGTATATCCATGCTGAGGCGTACCCCTCCGGGGAGTTGAAACATGGACCGCTAGCTTTGATTGATGCCGATATGCCGGTCATTGCGGTTGCTCCAAAAAATGAGTTACTGGCGAAGCTTAAAGCCAATCTGGAGGAGGTCTCTGCCAGAGGAGGCGAATTATTTGTTTTTTCTGATGAGGCGAGCGAGATTGTTTCTAATGATCGACTACATGTCTTGCCAGTCACAGCAAATGTGGGAAGGATCAGCGCACCGGTCATTTTTAATGTCCCCTTGCAATTGTTGGCTTATCATGTCGCTGTGTTGCGCGGCACCGATGTGGATCAGCCACGCAATCTTGCAAAATCAGTAACTGTGGAATGATCACCAAGTATAGCTTGGATTTTGGATTATATCGATGAAGACTGACGTTGTTATTGATAATGTAACCCGCTATCATGCAGCAGTCTTTCCCTTGCGATCCCACGGTATCCTACGTATTCTGTATTTGCAGGTGTTTTTATCGGAGTGTGACCGGATTGCTCCACACTGGAGATCGCGTCGTGGTGAGGATGATGCTGTTATCGGTTGAGGGCACAAGGCAACTGCTACCCGAGCAAGAGCATTGGCACGCCGCGATGCGTTGTTTTATTTAGCCCAGGAAGATGGTTTCATCCGCTCGAGTCTTCCTGGTGTCCTAAGCGTGAAACCGAGTATTCCGACGCATTGCTTCAAAGAGCCGCGGGGCTCCGGAAATCAAGACCAATCTGGCCCTGTTGCGCGAAGCCAGGTTGGCCCGCCCGGAGGCCTATTTGATCTACAAGCCGCATCCGGATGTGCTGGTTGGCAACCGCCGTGGGGGAGTGCCGGAGGAAGAGGCGCTTCAATGGTGCGACCGGATCGCCACGGATATCTCCATGGACCGGCTGCTCGGAGCAGTTGACGAGGTGCACACCATGACTTCGCTGACTGGCTTCGAGGCGCTACTGCGCGGCAAGCAGGTGGCCTGCTACGGGTTACCGTTCTACGCTGGCTGGGGGCTAACCGAGGATCGACTGCAGTGCCCTCGCCGGGGACGAAAACTGTCCCTTGAGCAACTTGTCGCTGCAACGCTTATCCTTTACCCGACCTATGTCGACCCGAAAAGCGGTCAGATCTGCAGCGTCGAAGACTTCTTGAGCTGGCTGCAACAAAATAAAACCGACATCCAGGGACCGCCTTTGAAAACCAGGGTGATCAGATTTTTCCAGAATTTGCGTCAGGGAAGAACCTGACATCTTTCTGATTGATAAGGGTTTTTGTGCACAGCTTTATAGCTTCAGAAAAAAGGAGTCAGCAAAGCAGTTTATTTTTTGTGAGAGATTTGTGAGTTCCTATGTGTTATTTTTCTTTTTTAGCTGCACATTAATTGAGCTCGTTTAGATACACTTCAACCCTCTCTCTTGCAGGGCTTGGTCTTAGTTTTGCGAGGACGTGTAACATGGAACGATCTTATCTATTCTTACAAGGCCCACACGGCCCCTTTTTCAAACAACTCGGGCGGCGTCTTACCAGAAAAGGGGCGAAGGTCCTGCGGGTCAATTTCAATGGTGGCGACTGGATTGACTGGTTTGGGTCTGATGTCATCAACTTCACAGGAACCCAAAAGCAATGGGACCGCTTTTTCGGCAAGCTGTGCATGAAGCATGGCGTGACCGACCTGATCGTTTACGGTGATTGCCGCACCCTGCACAGCATAGCGATCAAACGAGCCCAAGAGGTCGGAATACGCGTCCACGTGTTTGAGGAAGGGTATATCAGGCCCAACTGGATTACCCTGGAAAGAGACGGCGTCAATGGCCATTCGCCCTTGATGCCTGACCAAGACGCTCTAATTAAACTCCATGATACTGAGCAGGAAGAGAAGCCCCGTAATGCAGAGAAGGTTGGACCTGCGACGCGTTGGGTTATCTTCTACTGCCTGCGCTACTATTTATTTAAAACTTTTTTATTGAAGCGCTTTCAAAACTACATCTTGCATCGACCTTACCGTCCAGCGCAGGAACTATTGCTCTGGATCAGCTCCCTGCTACACTCACCCTTGCAGAAATATCGCAGTTTACGGAGTAAGGAGGAGCTTTATAAAAGTCAGAAACATTTCTATCTGGTCTGCCTACAACTGGATAGCGATGCTCAAATACGTGTTCATTCCAATTATCTCAGCATGGCCAATTTTATCAACGAGGTGCTTCGCTCCTTTGCAGAGCACGCACCGAAGGATTCTTTACTGGTCTTCAAAAAACACCCCCTCGATCCCGATGCAATCGCCTACGGAACACTAGTACGCCTGGAAGCCTATTCCTTGGGGATACGTGACCGGGTCATTTTCCTCCATTACGGCAACCTTCCGGAGTTGATCCAAAACTCCGAAGGGGTGGTGCTGATGAACAGTACGGTTGGGACCTCGGCACTCCATCATGGCAAGCCGACAATTGTCCTCGGCGAAGCAATCTATAATATACCCGGGTTGACCTGGCAAGGAGGGCTGGAGAGTTTCTGGACCGAGGGCACCCCGCCTGAATCTCTCCGATTCGAGGCATTTAAGGCCAACTTGTTCGATCAATGTTTACTGCATGGCGGATTTTATACTTCCCATGGCCGTCGTTATGCGCTAGAAGGATCTCTGCAACGTCTGCTTCATCCCGTTGATAAGATTGGGCATGTAAGGAATGGCACTGTCATTCCGCTGAATGACTATATTCGTTCGCGCTAGCAGCCTCTTAACCGGTTAACCTTCGATGCAATCCCCGAATATTAACGACCCTTCCACCTGTCTTCTCATTGATGCAGGAACCGAGACTGTCCGTTGCTCTTTGCGTCAAGCAAATTTGCCAGACAAGACATGGTCCTTTTCTACCAACCGTGGCATCAACAATCAAACGCTGGGCGAAGTACCGATCGGGGTGCCCATTCTGCTTAGCGGCAAGCTAAGTAGTATAGTCAAAAAGCACCTTGGCAGAGGCCACACATTCTCTCCCATGGCGGTGCTGTGGTCTGCGGCAGCCAGGTTGGCAAACGACCGCTCGGTTGCAATTCTTGATCTCTCCGCCTCGGGCTATATCCTGGTAGGCATAGGTCCAGACGGACAACTCAAGGATGATCTGTTGATCACCAACCCGCGCTGCGGGGCGGGATCGGGAATCAACCTGGATCGAGTGTTGCGCAAATTGGCGATCCAGCGCAGCCAGGTAGATGACCTCCTTGCCGACTTCCTGGGTGAGGAAGGGAGCTCAGCCAGGCAGAAGATTCCGGTGCGAGCGGACCGCTGCGGTGTGTTTGCCTCTTCCGCGACCATCTCGGACAAGAATCAGGGGATACCGATCGATTTCGCTCTGGCCTCAACACTGAAATCGGAAGTCCTAAAAGCCTGCAAACATCTACAGACCAAGTTCGACAGAATCATTCTGACGGGGGGGATGTTTCGCTGGCAGTTTGCTCGCGACTGCGCTACTGATCACATCAGAACACTTGGCATAAAAGAAGTCACATACGACGATGCCCAAGAGGTTATGTTTCATGGCCTGAGCCACCTCGCCAGAGCACAAAAGGTGACCGTTGAAAATGACGTAGCAACCTTGCCTGAGGAATCATTTTCTCTTTCTTATCCTTCCTTTTCTGCACTGCAAAAACAATTAGAGAGTCAGAACAAGTACAAGCGACTGGCTAATGATGCAGCTGGCACTGCTGAATTAAGAAATTTCGTTCAGCAACCGCTGCTGATCGGGATCGATGTTGGTTCCACCATGGCCAAGGTTGTCATCAGCGATGCGACGAACCAAGAGATCTTGCACCGTGCCGCCTATTCCAATGCCGGCGACACGATCGAGACCATCAAGGCGATCTTTCGTGATTTAACAGAACTGGGTTCCACAGAGCTGAAGATCGAGCGAGTCGGCGTGACCGGTAGTGCCCGTTACCAGGTGCAAAGAGCGTTAACGGCAGTCTACCCGGCGTTGGCCGACCGGGTGACGACGCTGGTGGAGAACTATGCCCATGCCCGGGGGTCGGTGGATCTTGCCCGCGAGCATCTCAAAGACTTGGAGCGACAGGGCGTGCAAGGGCTTAACACTGAACTCTGCCTACTGGTTGACGTCGGTGGCGAGGACACCAAGATCTCCAGTATTGACCTGCGTCATGGCGACCTCTACGACAACGCCATGAACACCAAGTGCTCCGCGGGTACCGGTAGTCTGTTGGACACTCTGGTTGACCTGTTCGCGCTCGACGACATTGCCACCGCTGTACGCCAAGCGATGGATGCTCCCGGTGCACTGACGCTCAATGCGACCTGCGCGGTCTTCCTGCTGGAGCATGCTCGCAGGCTGCAAGCGGTAGGTCGCCGTCAGGACGAGATTCTGGCTTCAGCCGTCTGGGCAATCGTTGAAAACATGGCCCGTAGTCTCTGGACACAGATCCATATGCCGAACCATACGTTGGTCTTGCTGCATGGCCAGACGATGAAGAGCGATCCCCTGCCCCTGGCGATCACGCAGCGGTTACAGTCGTTCCTAGGCGGACCTGCCTACTGCCTGGTTCCTCCAGACCCAGGGCACAGAGCTTGTCTGGGATTAATCCGGACCCTCACCGAGCAACCACGAACCGAGGCGATCCCGGTCCAACTCGACATCTTTATCAACGCCCCCTTCACTCGCAGGATCACTCAGTGCAAAGGTGCTGTTTGTGGAGATCATGAGGCAAGCTGTTATCGTTCCATGCTGACAACGGAGGATGCCCTCGGCAAGAGGTTTTCTCTTCATCTGGGCGGCTGCGCCGCAATCAACGAACTGCCGCATACGAAGCAGCGTCCAGAGCAGCCTACCCCCGACACGTGCCAGGCTCTCTGGCGACTGCAGCAACAAATGCTGCCAACTTCGGACCGAAAGGACCGTCTGGTTATTCCCCGTTCCTTTGCGGTCTCTGAGTGGGCGCGTTTTTTCGCCTCGCTGTTCGAACCGTGCGGCGTTCCCGTTCATGTTGATACACCAACTGAGCAGGACGTCCTGCGAGGGCAGACGCACTTTCGGGTCGACACCTGTGCACCGCACATCGGGGTTGTCGGCCAATTCATGCGCATTGCCGAGCAGCCGCATGGGATAATTCTGGCTCCTCAGATAGATTTTCTCCCGGTGCAGGGTGGATCACTTGGCCGAACCTGCACTATCAACCAAGGTGGCTTTGCCGCAGCAAAAGGCTTGGCCGAAACCGCCTTCCCAGAGGGCAATATTCTGCTATTCCATATCAACATGAAAACCGGCCTTGACCTGTTGGCTCATAAACTCTATGAGCGGTTGCTGCCGGCTTACCGGCGCTATGCCATCGATATGCCTTTTGAGCGGTTTCAGGCTCTGGTCGAAAGTGCCCTGGCTGAGCAACGCCGTTTCCGCGTCCAGGTTGCCGATCATGCCACAGGATTAGCTCGACAAGCGCTTGCCGCAGGACAGGGGATCGCCCTGGTGGTAGGACGAGAATACATCCTCAACCCCGGCGTCTACGACAGTCATATCGGCCGTCTTCTACGCGACAAGGGTCTTGTTGCGATTCCAAGTTATGTGCTTAACATTGAATGTGATGCGCGCTTCGCGCACCTTTACTGGCGCAATGCACACATGATCGCCACTCTCGCTGACGCCGTGGCCAAGAAACGGCTACACAACATTGTGGGACATCAAGGTTTAAAGGAGATCATCCGTACTTACGAGCAAGGAGACTCCCTGCTACCACTGATCCAGGTCTCAACCTTCCTGTGTGGCCCCGACAGCGTCACCAATCCTTTGGTCAACGCGTTGGTTAAAAACCGGCCATTTTTGAGAATCCAGTCTGATGCGGCAATCAAGGAACTGGCACACCTCGAAAATCGGATGAATACCTACGTGCGCCAACTGGCATCGGAAAGGCACCAGCGTATCACTCTGGCAGGTGCTGATCATTTTGACGTCAAGCTGCTCGATCTTTTCGTCAACCAGGAGTCTCTGAATCCTGAGCATGACGTAATCTGCTTCCCAACTCTGTCGGATAACCGTGGCTTGATTGCCGTACTGCGTAGCGCTGGGTTTTGTTGCCTGGAGAATTACACCTCGGACTACAGCCTGCAGGCCTTAATCGAACAGGGTCGCCAAATCGCTGGTGACAGTGTCTGTGCTCCACTGGCAGCTGTTTACGGTGATATCCAGAAAGCCATCTTGTTATTTCAGCGCGGACGTGCTGATGATCCGGCACTCCGTGGCAAGAAAAGGCTGCTGATCTTTAACAACAAGGGACTTGGCCCGTGCCGGCAAGGACAGTATGTCGAAGCCCATAAGCTCTTCCTACAGCAGGCCTACATGCATACTGAGCATGGGCAACAAAACCCTGGGCCAGACGAACAGTTGATGCAGTTCCTGGTCGCTCGCGAGAACGAAGGGTTCAATACTGGTTTCCCGGGCTGGGTTTTTCTGCGCGGGATACAGTCCGTTATTCTCCAGGGTGTTCTGCATCAACTGTTGGCGGAGGGGTCAACTCGTTGTCGCACGGATGATGAGTACAGAAACTTTCTTGACGACTATCGGGATTTAAAGACTCGCCTTTACTGCTTGATCGAAGCCACCTCGAAACCAGGGGAAAGAGCACAGCGCTGGTGCCAACGTACGCGAAAGATACCGGGCCTTTACCACCTGATCGCCTTCTTTGCCTGGGGTTTCCACCGTACCCCTCAGGCTGCCGAGCTCAGTGCGTTCCGCAAACGCTGGCTTAATATTCCTGTTGCGGAAACGGCGATTCGCATCCATATCGATGGTGAGGCCTACATGCGAACGGCTCAGTTCGAAGACTTGCATAGCGAATTAGTCCACATTCTGGGACCGGGACGCTTTCATTTAACCTACACACCCTTGTGGGGGTTTCTGGAATACAAGTTGGCTGGGATGCAGATGCGGGCAAAAGAGGGAATAGCAGAAAGTCGCGCGGAAATAAGCAGGGGGGAGGCGAAAGGTTTCATCCTGAAGCGGAAAAAGTTTTTGCGAACAAAGCAAAAACGTTATCTGGTCGTCAGCGGGACCGCTTTTTTCCTACGGAAAGTGTTGGCGGGACCATTGTATCGAGCCGTAGGAATCTCTTTACCTGAGGCATTACCGAAGGTTTTGGAGTTTGCTAAACGGGTTATTCCAACGCGGAGACCAGGCGGTGAATTGATCCCGTATATCGGAGAGGCAGCTATAAAGCTGACCAAAGGATATGATCTGATTTTGAATGTTGCTCCTGAAGGCTGCATGGTCTCTTCAATGGGAGAGGTAATCACCCCGGCGATTTATGCTGCATTTCCTGAAGGCAAAGGCAAGATCCAGCCTCTTTTCTCCCAGCAGGGAGATGTGAATTCAGAGGAACTACAGCAAGCTCTGCTGCAGGCATTGGGGCCGGAACGGGTTTGTCGGATATAAAGACAAGTCCGAACGCATGACGGGTTCCGCAACGAATCCAGTTATCTGATTGAATCGAGCAGTGGAACAATCAACTTTTTGACTTGGGCTAACTGGTAACTGTCGAAAGCTTTCTCGACAAAGGTCCGCGAGCGTCGGGCGATGATCAGCCAACGCCTCAGGTATTCTGAGAGCAGAGCTATCTTGAAATGCAGGGAATCCGGTTCGATCAGGTCGAGGCCATAACCATCCAGCAGTGGGGAAATCCTCTGGTGGAACCCGTTGGACGAATCAATTCGTTGTTGACGCGTCAACAACGGATAGGCAAGTGTCAAGTACACCATCATCCGGATCAGGTCGTCGAGAATCGGCTTGCGCTGTGTGCCCCAGATATCCAGTCCGACAACCCGCTCTTTGCTTATCATCAGGTTGAACGGGGTAAAATCACCGTGAGAAACCGCGTGAGGGGCCTCAAACGACAGTTCAAGCTCGACAGCCCGCCGCAAACATTCGCAGGCCGAAACAAAGAGAGCGTGATCCGGCCCTTCAGCAGACAATCTCGCCGGGTGGTCCCCTATCCTTTTCTCAACGATTCCGAGATATTTAGCCGATTTCTCCTCAACTCCGGCGATGCCAGACGCTTCGTGAAAAACGCGGAGCCATCTCCCGACCCTAAAAAGGCTTTGCTCCTTATTTGACAGGGTCCAGAGGTTATAATGCAGGCTTCTGCCTGCGACCCATTCCATAGCCAGGAAGCCTTGATGCCGATCATAAGCATGCATCTCAGGCACGGCATATTTTTTTTCTTTACCCACCATCGTGTCACGGCAATTGCTTAAGGCCTCGGCCTGTTTAACCGAAGCCATTGGATTGATCCCCGCAAGATAAGATTTGACCGCAAGTTCGAGACCGGCCCCGACCGAACACGCCTTGTAAATGGTACACTCACGCGATCGGATCAGAGGACCTGAGATCTGCCAGTCTGGCTGATCCTCGATAGAGCGCACAAAGGTATTCATTGCCTGGAAAGTCGTTTCTGCCAAGGATCTGTCTCTCTGGGAAGTATGGTCAGGCGAAGCAATCTGCCTCTGCAAAGCAAGTGGCAGCATCATCTTTGGCAGACACGATTGGCTTTCCCTGAAGCGGCCATTCGATCGACAGAGCTGGATCGCTCCACATAATGCTACGCTCAGCAACAGAGGAATAGTAGTCGGTTGTCTTATAGAGGATCTCTGCCGTCTCGGAGAGCACCAGGAAACCATGTGCAAAACCTGGCGGAACCCACATCTGCAGTTTGTTATCCGCCGACAACTCTTGCGCAACCCACTTGCCGAAGTTCGGCGAGCCTTTGCGGATATCTACGGCTACATCATAGATCTCTCCGAAAAGGACCATGACGAGTTTTCCCTGTGCGGCCGGTGGCAGCTGATAATGCAACCCTCTCAGTACCCCCTTTGTAGAGCGGGAATGATTGTCTTGCACGAAATCGCAGTTGATCCCGGTCGCCTCGAGCCAATCACGCTGATTGAATGACTCATAGAAAAAACCACGCGCGTCTTCAAACACCCGTGGTTTAATCAGAAAGACTTCTGATAGATCAGTCTGAATTACCTCAATGGCCATAATGGCACATCTCCTCTTCTATTTTCCGAATGTGCGCAAGGCCCATTCGTCGTATTAGATTATCTCTAGATAAGAGATTTGAACGGTTTTATCGGTGAAATCAATCAACCGTTGGTTCACCTTCCTGAGACGATGAAATAGGGATTGAGAAGATTCTGTTTATTATAAGCAAGGGCCGCACCATCAGGTTGTTCAACCGTTCCACCAGCAGCCTCAACAACAGCATGGCCTGCAGCCGTATCCCACTCCATAGTCGGCCCCAGGCGCGGATAGAGATCAGCAAGACCTTCTGCTACCACACAAAGTTTAAGAGAGCTACCCACTGGCATCGCCTCAGCGACCTTGAGGTCTTTCAGATAAGCCTCGAGATCTGGAGATGGATGTGAACGACTCATCACCACCGTTAAACCAGCCTCTAGATCTGCTGCTCGCACCCTAATCTGAGACGCTTCTTTGCCAGCCTCCGACATCCAGCATCCGGTTCCGGAGAGACCGAAATAGATCTTGTCCTGGACGGGGACATAAACAACACCAGCAACCGGTCGCCCCTCTTCAATCAAAGCAATATTAACAGTAAACTCGCCGTTGCGTTTGATGAACTCCTTAGTGCCATCAAGAGGATCGACACACCAGAAACACGACCAATTCTTACGTTCTTCGTAGGGAATATCAGCTCCCTCTTCTGAAAGGATAGGAATGTCGGGAAAATGCTTCTGCAAACCTGCGAAAATCACTTCGTGTGAGGCCTTATCGGCGGCGGTTAAAGGTGACTTGTCGTCTTTCATTTCGACTTCTATTTCACCATCGTAGACGGAAAGGATGGCCTGGCCGGCGTCTTTAGCGATTTCACAAACAATGTCCATATCAATATTCAAAATAGAACCTTTCCCTGAAAAGGACGCAGGGGAGTTTTAAAGCGAATCGTTTTTAGCCGCAGATAAGGTCGGATAAATTCTGATAAGGGCAAGTTCAGGCCGTTTAGCTTTTGGTTCTAACCATCAGACCTTATCAGATTATATCTGCGGCCAATAAAAGACTTTAAGCTTCAGATTAAATCGGCGGTTAAATATTTTTATCTTCTTGCAATCCGCGGATGCGCCTTAGATTATTTTCGCAACAATTTCTTCTGCTATATCATCAGCCGATCGTGTACCGGCTTCAACCTCTATTTCCGGGTTCTCAGGCGGCTCATAATCGGAATCGATACCGGTGAAGTTTGGCAACTCCCCTGCCCTGGCTTTTTTGTACAAGCCTTTCGGATCACGTACTTCGCAGATCTCAAGCGGGGTATTGACGAAGATCTCGACAAACTCACCTTCCTCCAGCAGTTCGCGCGCCAGTCTCCGTTCACTCTTGAAAGGCGAAATGAAAGAAGTAAGAACAATCATCCCGGCATCGACGAACAGCCTGGCGGTTTCAGCGATACGCCGGATATTTTCAACACGATCAGCATCAGTAAAACCGAGATCGCGGTTGAGGCCGTGGCGGACATTGTCACCATCGAGCAGATAAGTCCGCTTGCCGAGGCTGTGCAGTTTCTTTTCAACAAGGTTGGCGATAGTTGACTTACCGGCGCCTGAGAGACCGGTAAACCAAAGCACTTTTGGTTGCTGGTCGTTCATCTCGGCGCGGCTCTGCTTGTTGATATCGATCGACTGCCAGTGGATATTTGTCGCACGGCGCAGCGCGAAATCGATCATCCCGGCGCCGACCGTGGCGTTGGTAAAGCGGTCGATGAGGATAAAGTTACCGGTGGAACGATTCTCCTGGTAGGGATCAAAAGAGATCGGTTTGGTCAAACTGATGTTGCAGATACCGACTTCATTGAGTTCGAGAGTCTTGCCAGGTTCACGCTGCAAGGTATTGACGTTGACCTTGTGTTTGAGGGCACTGACCTGGGCTGGAGCAGTGGCGGAACCGGCCTTGATCAGGTAACTACGGCCCGGCAGCAGAGCGTCTTCGTGCATCCAGACGACGTGAGCTTCGAACTGATCAGCGAAAGAAGGGCGCTTCTCGGGGCAACAAAGCATATCGCCACGGCTGATATCGATCTCATCCTCGAGAGTGATGGTGATAGCCTGGCCGGCCACCGCTTCTTCGAGGTCGCCATCCATGGTGACGATTCTGGCCACCTTGCTGGTCTGACCGGAGGAAGGAACCACAACGGTATCACCCGGTTTGACGATACCGGAAGCAATGGTGCCGGAGAAACCACGAAAATCGAGGTTGGGCCGGTTAACCCACTGCACACGCATGCGGAACGGCTTGCTCAAAGCGTTATCGGTGATCTCGACATGTTCCAGATGATGCATCAAGGTCGGCCCTTGATACCAGGGCGTGCGCTCACTGGCCTTGATGATGTTGTCGCCCTTCAAGGCCGAGATCGGGATACAGCAGATCTCTTCGAAACCGAGCTCTGCGGCAAATTCTTTATATTCTGCGATGATTTCTTGATAGCGGTCTTCTGCGTAATCAACCAGGTCCATCTTATTGATCGCCAGCACAATTTTGCGGATGCCGACCAGCGAGGTTAGATAGCTGTGGCGACGGGATTGGGTCAACACGCCTTTACGCGCATCGATCAGGATGATCGCCACTTCAGCTGTTGAAGCACCGGTGACCATGTTGCGGGTATATTGTTCATGTCCCGGCGTATCGGCAACGATGAACTTGCGCTTGTCTGTGGAAAAATAACGATAGGCAACATCAATGGTGATGCCCTGCTCGCGTTCAGCCTGCAGACCATCGAGTAGCAGAGCGTAGTCGATCTCTTCACCCTGGGTGCCGACTTTTTTGCTGTCGACCTCGAGAGCGGCCAATTGGTCTTCAAAAACCATCTTGGAATCCCAGAGGAGCCGTCCTATCAGAGTGCTCTTGCCATCATCCACGCTACCGCATGTAATGAAACGCAATATCTGCTTTTGTTCCTGGGTTTTCAGGTATGCGGCTATATCTTCAGCTATCAGATCAGATTGATGGGCCATGCGAAATCTCCGATTTTGATTTACTAGTTAGCAGTTGTCAGTTATCAGCTATCAGTTCGACGAACCGACTTAATCAAACCAGACAACATTGCTGAAAGTTCACGTGCTTCATTGAGCCATTTTTTAGCAACAGGTTCTGGAATATAATTGATGTCACCACCGATCAGGATTTGCGTGCGCATTTCAGCACATGAAGCCCTTGCAATATTCAGGAATTGAAGTTTCTCCTTAACAGAATTACGTTCCATGCCTTCAGCAATATTACTCGGCACGGACAATCCCGAACGGGTAATCTGATCCTTGAAACCATAGTCCTGTAAGTTTTTCAGCTGGCGGTAAATATCCGCCGACAAATGACGAGACCTCTTCCAAACCTCTAATTTTTCAAAATCCATCTTCCCCTCCTAGGAAATAAAGTTTTCAGTTTTCAGTTTTCAGTTTTCAGTTTTCAGTTTTCAGTTTTCAGTTTTCAGTTTTCAGTTTTCAGTTTTCAGTTTTCAATTTTCAATTTTCAATTTTCAATTTTCAATTTTCAATTTTCAATTTTCAGTTTTCAATTTTCTGACTACTGACAACTGCCCACTGATAACTAAGAAGGATATTCCTGATCTTTGATCAGAAATATCCTTCTTGCTTCTTCTTCTCCATCGATCCCGCAGAGTCATGATCAATCAAGCGCCCCTGTCGTTCCGATGTTCGCGTCAAAAGCATTTCCTGGATAATCTCAGGCAGCGTTGCAGCGTCCGATTCAACGGCAGCAGTGAGCGGGTAACAGCCGAGGGTACGGAAACGCACCGACTTCATCTGTGCCTCTTCCCCGGGGGCCAGTTTAATGCGATCATCGTCGATCAGAATCAACATGCCATCGCGCTCTACAACCGGACGCACCTTGGCGTAATAGAGAGGGACAATGGGAATTTCTTCGAGGTAGATGTACTGCCAGATATCCAGCTCAGTCCAGTTGGAGAGGGGGAAAGAGCGAATACTCTCGCCCGGCTTAACCTTGGCGTTATAGAGGTTCCAGAGCTCGGGGCGCTGACTTTTCGGATCCCAGCGATGATTTTCGCTGCGAAAGGAAAAAATCCGCTCCTTGGCTCGTGATTTCTCTTCGTCGCGCCGAGCGCCACCAAAGGCCGCATCAAACTTGTACTTATCGAGGCCCTGCTTGAGTCCCTCGGTCTTCATGATGTCGGTGTAAAGCGCGCTGCCGTGGTCGAAGGGGTTGATCCCCTGGCTTGCCCCTTCCTGGTTGGTGTAAACCAGCAGGTCAAAGTCGTACTCTTTGCGCATTTTTTCGCGAAACTCAATCATCTCCCGAAACTTCCAGGTCGTATCGACGTGCATCAAAGGAAAAGGAATTTTCGACGGATAAAAAGCCTTCTTGGCCAGATGAAGCATGACCGCAGAATCTTTGCCGATAGAATAAAGCATGACAGGATTCTCAAATTCAGCCGCAACCTCGCGGATGATGTGAATGCTCTCAGCTTCGAGTTGTCGTAAATGTGTCATTTCGATTTTCATAGATGAACCTTTAGTTATCAGTGGCAATTAGAATCTAACAGAAAAGCGTTCACCACTCGTTCGCTTCTCTCACTTTAGCCACAGAGCACACTGAGGAAGCCATGATTTATGCTTTCTCTGTGCTCTCTGTGGTATAGCCTTTAACTGTTAGCTATTCAAGATATTCGACCGCAAATAGGTCGTAATCTGCTTCACAGCGTCATCGACCGAAACCAAATCGACATCAATCGTGATTTCGGGATTCTCAGGGACATCATAATCGACATCAACGCCCGGGAAATTCTGATATTCACCAGCCCTGGCCTTGGCATAATGGCCCTTCGCGTCGCGCCTTTCACAGGCTTCAACAGTCGAGCGCATATAAACTTCAACAAAATTGGTCGCCACACCACGAGCAAAAATACGACTTTTAACATAAGGAGAGACAAACGAAGCCACCACGATCACACCGTTCTTCTCCAGCATGGCACAGAGGTGGCCGGCTCTCTTGACGTGACGATTGACCTCTTCCGGGCTAAACCCGGTCTCAGGGAAGAGCGGTCGCACGTCATGGCTGTCAAGACGTTCGACCTTGAGCTTGTCGGCCTTCAACTGTTGATAGACGCGATCCGCCAGTTCTTTCTTACCCGATGCCGGCAAGCCGGTAAACCAGAGCACAAAAGAGGGGATTTCCTTCTTGCCATAACCAATCTTCTGCCAGAGCCGCTCGTGAAAGAAGTAGAGTGCCATTTTGGCAAAAACTTCCAGCAGACCGATGGTGATCGCCAGCGCAAATTTGCCGGTAAAGACAAAGACCAGAACCGCCGTGGTCATGGTCGCCCAGGTTCGCCAGGAAATCGCTTTCAGAATAGATCGTTTTTTTGTTTCATATTGCATCCTACCAAAAACCTCTTTGTAAGCAGTGAATATCAATCAAGCGCGCGACAATTAAAACACTCAGTAGACTCATGGCATTTCTTCCCAAAACACAATGAATAAATTAACGTTTACACTTAAGTTGAACTTTTATTTCCCTATTTCCCTAATTCGCGCAAGACCCGTTCGAGGTATGTTCGATAACTTGATGTAGGAGTCGCGTTAATCACATCTTCCATTCCTTGCTTGTCAATAAAGCCCTGGTGAAGGGCAATCTCTTCCAGACACGCAATTTTCAGGCCCTGTCTCGCCTCAAGCGTGCCAATAAAGTGACTCGCTTCGAGCAAGCTCTCATGGGTGCCAGTGTCGAGCCAGGCGATACCGCGACCAAGTTTCTCTACACTGAGCTGGCCTTTTTCTTGGTACGCCTTATTGACGTCGGTGATTTCAAGTTCTCCACGTGGCGAAGGCTTGAGCGCTTTGGTAATCTCAACGACATTGCGGTCATACAGGTAAAGGCCAGGGATCGCATAGTGCGACTTCGGAGTGGAAGGTTTTTCCTCGATACTCAAAACCTTGCCATCTTTATCAAATTCAACAACACCATAACGCTCAGGGTCTTGAACCGGGTAACCAAAAACCATAGCCCCATCATTAAATTTGGCAACGGTTTGATCAAAGCCCATTTTGCCGTAGAAGATATTATCGCCGAGGATCAGTGCAACATTTTCATTGTCAATAAATTCTTCACTGACGAGAAAGGCTTGGGCAATTCCTTTCGGTTCCGGTTGTACTTTGTACGAAATTTTGATTCCCCAGCGACTGCCATCACCAAGCAGAGCTTCAAAGCGTGGCGTATCCTGCGGCGTAGAAATGATCAGGATGTCTTTAATCCCGGCCATCATCAGCGTGGAGAGAGGGTAATATATCATTGGTTTGTCGTAAACCGGTTGCAGCTGCTTGCTGGCGACCAGCGTTAACGGATAGAGGCGACTTCCAGCGCCACCGGCCAGAACAATGCCCTTTGTAACTCCCTGCATTTTAAGACTCCTTAATTGCTTTTTTCACGTCCGCAAAAATAAGTATGTAAACTGTCACGCCAAAGCGGAACTTCTTGCCCGGTCAGCGCCTTGTATTTTGTCTTATCGAAAACCGAGTTGGCCGGACGAGTTGCCGGCAAGGGGTATTCGCTTGTATTAATCGGATAGATTTCCCGCACCTTGATTGGTAGCTTTTGGCTGCGTCCCTCCTCAACGATTGCGCAGGCAAATTCGTACCAACTGCAACTCCCTTCATTGGCGAAATGGTAAACACCGTGGGGATCAGGAGCCGTTGACTGGGGGGAAGCTTCTATGGAAAGGAGACTGAAAATTGCGTCAGCCAAATCACCGGTATAGGTCGGACTGCCAATCTGGTCGTGGATGATCCGCAGCTCGTCTCGATCGGCAGCCAGGCGCAATATCGTTTCAACGAAGTTGCTGCCACCAGGTCCATAGAGCCAGCTGGTCCTAAGGATGAAGTACTTTTTTAAACCAGTATTGACGAGAGCCTGCTCTCCTGAAAGTTTTGAGACTCCGTAAACCGACACCGGACAGGTCTCGTCCGCCTCGGAATAGGCACCAACTTTCTTGCCATCAAAAACATAATCAGTAGAGATATGGACCAATGTCGCGTCAACGGCGAGAGCAGCCTTCGACAAATATCCGACGGCAGCGCCGTTGATCTCCATCGCCAGAGCCTGTTCAGTTTCGGCTCCATCGACGTTGGTATATGCAGCACAGTTGATAATGACATCAGGGACCAGCTTGGTCAGCATCTCATGAACCTCATCATGATCAGCCAGGTCGAATTCCGGCAGATCAAAAAGATGTAGAGAGCAGCCTTGCGGAGCGCGCTCCCTGACCATCTGCGCCAGCATGCCGTTGGCACCAATCAAGGCAACCTTCAACTCACGTGAGGAAGAATTAACGAGCATCATACATACTGGAATAATAATCCTGGTAGGAACCGTCCAGCACTCCGGACATCCATTCCTCATTTTTCAAATACCAATCGATGGTCATGCGGATGCCGTCTTCGAAAGTGACAGAGGGTTGCCAGCCAAGTTCCTGCTTAAGCTTGGTCGCATCAATCGCATAACGACGGTCATGACCAGCACGATCCTTAACAAACTTGATCAATGAGCGCCGGGTTTGGCCATTGGCCAGCGGTTCAACTTTTTCGTCAAGGATGTCGCAAACCGTTTGCACGACTTCAATATTCTGCATTTCACTGTTGCCACCAACATTGTAGGTCTCTCCTACCCGGCCCTTTTGCAGAACCCGCAAGATAGCCGTGCAATGATCGACGACATACAACCAGTCGCGCACGTTCTTGCCATCGCCGTAAACCGGCAGATCCTTGCCGTTCAGGGCGTTATTGATGATCAAGGGAATCAGCTTTTCAGGAAAGTGATACGGCCCATAATTATTGGAACAGTTGGTCATCAGAGTCGGCAGACCGTAGGTATGGTGGTAAGCGCTTACTAAATGATCTGAGGATGCCTTGCTAGCCGAATAGGGAGAGCGGGGATCGTAGGGAGTCGTCTCGGAAAACAGACCCGTGTCACCCAGCGAACCATAAACTTCATCCGTTGATACATGTAGAAAACGTGGGTTGGGGACTGGGGGCCGGGGGCTGGACAACCAGAACTTGCGGGCGGCTTCGAGCAAAGCGAACGTTCCGAGGATATTGGTCTGGATAAATTCTGACGGACCCTCGATGCTGCGGTCGACATGAGATTCTGCAGCGAAATGAACTACCGTATCGATCTGCTCTTGTACAAACAGATTGAAAATCAATTCACCGTCGCAGATATCACCACGCACAAATTTGTAACGATCATTGTCTTCTATATCAGCCAGATTCTCTAGATTCCCGGCATAGGTCAGCTTGTCGAGGTTGATAATACGACTGTCCGGAAGCTGCTCAAGAACCAGGCGCACAAAATTAGAGCCGATAAAGCCGCATCCGCCAGTTACGAGAATATTTTTCAAAAAGATACTCCTGAAGACTAAAGTCTCAGTCTTTTTCATTTAGAATATACGCAACGGCTTCAGTCAGGTCATCACAAACCAAGGCGCGCTGCTTTGTTAATTTCTTTGCATCGGTCTGACCATAACCGGTCAAAACCATGATAGAAGTACAACCTGCACTCTCTCCAGCCTCAATATCAGCAAGCTTGTCTCCGACCATGTAAGAGCTGGAAAGATCAATATTACAGTCACGCGCAGCCTGAAGCAACATCCCGGGTTGCCCTTTGCGACAGTCACAGTTCTGGAGAAAATCTCCTAAGCCTCTTTCAGGGTGATGTGGGCAAATATAAAATGCATCGATGGCTGTATTGAATTTATTCAAGGCGCTCTGGATATGTTCATGCAAATGCAGAACATCGGCCATGGTAAAGTAGCCTCGTGCAACCCCCGACTGGTTCGTAACAACGACAACCAGGTACCCTGCCTCTTTAAGAGCATGAATCGCTTCCGCTGCACCGGGAACAAATTCAAAATCTTCTGTTTTGTAGAGATAGTCTTTCTCAAGATTAATGGTGCCATCTCGATCAAGGAATACGGCCGGGCGCAATGCGTTCTTTATCATGAGGGAGGCTAGCTCTGATAAGATTCGAGAATCTTGTTGATGATATTGGTCGTTGACTTGCCATCGACAAAACGGATCAACTCCACCCGACCACCATAGCTCTCGACGAGATCCCGTCCGACCACCCCATCCGGGGTATAATCGCCCCCTTTGACCAGAACATCAGGCTTCAATGTAGTAATCAGCTCTAGGGGGGTATCTTCATCAAAAACAACCACATAATCGATACAGTTGAGTGCCGCCAGAATATGCGCCCTTTCCTCCTCGCCAATGAGCGGACGACTCGGTCCCTTCAATCTTTTGATCGAATCATCTGAATTCAGTCCCAAAACCAAAAGATCCCCAAGTTGCCTTGCGGCTTGCAGATATTTGACATGGCCGACGTGCAGAAGATCGAAACAGCCGTTGGTAAAAACAACTTTCCGGCCCCGCAGCCGTTCGCCTGCCAGAATATTTTTCAGTAAGGGTGCAGAGGTGATTTTCTGATCCATATTGGCATTCTGTAGCCCTACTGCAGAGAGAAGTTCCTGAGCACTCACCGTGGAAGTACCAACTTTACCAACAACGATACCGGCGCCAAGATTGGCAAGCTCTGCGGAGTACTCAAGCGACAGCTTTTGTGCCAGCCCCAGGCCAAAGAGGGACAGGACCGTATCTCCCGCGCCGGAGACATCGTAGACTTCACGGGCAACCGTCGGCAAAGTGAATTCACCGGCAGCCGAAAGTACAGTCATCCCCTCTTCACTTCGAGTCAGAACAAGAGCCTCAAGGTCCAGATCGGACAGTAACTTTTTACCAGCAGAAAGCAACGAAACCTCGTCTTCAATGGCAATGCAGGTCGCCTGCTGTGCCTCTTTTCGGTTTGGCGTAAGCAGGGTTGATCCTCTGTACTTGCTATAATCATCACCCTTGGGATCAACCAGTACCGGAACTCCTGCCTTACGCCCGATGGAAATAACTTCATGCAAAAGACGATCAGTCAACACGCCTTTCTGGTAATCGGACAGGAAAATGACATCGGTTGCAGCAATCGCATCGCGCACATATGAGATAAGACGCGCTTCACTCTCACTGGTAATGTCAGCGCGGGTTTCCTGATCGATGCGCACAATCTGCTGATTACTGGCAAACACTCTGGTTTTACGGCTGGTCACCCTGCCCATCTGGGCACAGACCCCATGTCGCTCGACACCGCGCTCCTTGAGCCGACGTAGAAGAAACTGGCCATCCTCATCATCACCGACCACGCTGGCAACATCAACCAGGCAGTTAAGCGTGAGCAGATTGTTAATAACGTTACCTGCGCCACCAAGACGTTTCTCCTTGCGCTTGACTTCAACAACCTGCACCGGAGCTTCCGGACTGATCCGATCCACACTGCCCCAGACATATTCATCGAGCATCAAATCGCCAACAACAAGAGCCCTGGTGTTAGCAACACCGGCAAGAAAAGATTCCAGATAGGTACGATCAAAGGACATGAATCAGGCTCCCTCGTGCAGCTTTTCGAGGACTGCAGCAGCCAGCAATGGAATATTAATTTCATGGTGGCCGATTATCGAATAACCCTTACCGCTGCCTGAAGTTGGACGTTTGACAACATTCTGCAATGGGCGATAGTGCTGGTTCATATCGAAATTGGCTGTGGTGAAATTCTCAACCTGGTGCCCAAGGTTTTGAGCTATGGACAAGGCTTTTAAAAACACCTCTGGCATTATAACTGCTGAGCCAACATTGAGCCAGACTCCACCATTTAAATCAGCCACAACCGAAGTCAGCAATCTAAAGTCCCGTGCTGACATTTCTCCGGTCACAGCACCGTCGAAATCTGGGTGTTGATGGATGATATCTGCACCAATGGCAACGTGCGTTGTAACCGGAATTTCATTTTCGACACAAGCCGCCAGCAGGCTGTGATCTCTGAAGGGGTGCTTACTTTCAAGAATGCAACGACCTATGGCCTCACCGAAGCCCACACCCGAAGCCATGCCAACCTTAAGGGCTCGATTCATTCCACCACCGGTCTCTTCGGCAAAACCGAAATTACCCGTATGCAAAACAGCACCGACATCCTCTGAAGTTTCACCGATCAACGACACTTCAAAATCATGGATGGCAGCAGAACCATTCATCGCCACTGCCGTGATGATGCCCTCCTCAATCAGCTTTTTGAGAGTCGGTTGCAGCCCACATTTTATGACGTGTCCACCGATAGCAAGGACAACTGGACGCTGTAGGCGATGTGCTTTGACAATGGCTGCGACGACTCGCTGAAGAGACTCCGCACCCAACAGGTTCGGCAAACCTGCAAGGAATTCGGCAAAAGAGCTTTCGGCTTCAGGCGGGGCCGCAAAATGTTTTTCAACCTGAACTTTGTTATTGCGATCATGGACCGAGTAGGTTTTGACAGCAGACATGTCAACAGGTTGATATTTTTCAGGCGTCATGACGGGTCACCATGTGCAATACGCGCCTCTATAAATTTGCACATCAGGTGGATTATAGTCAGGTGAGCCTCCTGGATATGCGGTGTCTCATGCGAGGGCACAACCAGGGCCAAATCAGCCATATCAGCTATCGGACCACCATCACGTCCCGCAAGACAAAGCAGGCTGCAGCCACGATCACGGCCAACCTCCATTGCACGCAGAATATTGTTCGATTGGCCACTGGTACTGATACCGAGGATAACATCACCTGAGCACGCAAGCGCTTCAACCTGACGGGAAAAAACCGAATCGAAGCCGTAATCGTTGCCAACGGCAGTGAGAATCGAGGTGTCTGTGGTCAAGGCAATTGCCGGGATTGCCCGGCGCTCCAGTTGAAAACGGCCGACCATTTCTGCTGCAAAATGCTGAGCATCAGCGGCAGAGCCGCCATTGCCGACAATGAGCAGTTTCCCTCCATCACGTACCGCAGCGACGATCGTGTCAACCATTGCTTCGATTTGTGAGCCGGCAGAATCCGAACAAGCTTTGATGACAGCGATATGATTGGCAAAATATTGTTCGATCATTGATCAGCCTTGGGTGTTTCGCAGTAAGTTATTAGTTTGATACCAGGTCTTGTTCTGCATCAACCTGTAATATCTGCCGAATGAGGGTTAAAATTCGATAGACATCCCGGCCAAAAAGATTGGCACAGCTGGTTTGTGACAGGTGTCCGAGCCAGCTGATTTTTTTCGCCAGTGCAACAACTTTATGGATGCTACCTTTTTTTCTAGACACTCCTCGTATTGGTTCAAAAGCTTTCGATAGTTAAACTCGATTCGCTTGACCTGTGACAAAGAGATCAGAAAGAATAAGATATCTCTGAACTGAATGTTTTCGCAATACTTTTCCGGAATAATCTCTTCAAAATCAAACATGGGAACCTGGCCATTCTTAACGGCAAAGGTAGTAGAGTTCATCACCGCAACGAATAGGGGTGATCTTCTTTGGGAAAAGTTCATGGACATTGCCCTGGTTGTAATATTTTTCTAAACAACTCATAATGAGTAATTGCTAGGTTCTGATCAGGATGCGGCGTCGGCATAGCCCTGTAAAAAGCTCCGCCAGTCGGCCATATCAAATTTAAAAGAATTCAAGTTTTTGTTGAATTTATGTAACGAACGTAACAGCCGATTGAGGTTGTCCTCTTGCCAAGCATGCCCAGCCCGGAACTCACCACGATCAAAATCGATCAAGAATACGGCTCCTTCTTGATCAATTAATATATTGCGGGCATTCAGGTCGGCATGATAAATACCTTTGAGATGAAATTGCCGCACGGTTGCGCCGAGTTGACGCCAGACAATCTGGCTGAGCGAAGATTCTTCCATCCGGTCAGCAAGAGGCATTGCCAGGGGGATTCTTTCGGTAATCAGGTCGATTCGGTGGCAGCATCCGTACCGTGTGAACGCAGCAGCAACCGGTCGGGGGACTGGCAGACCATCAGTAAACATAGCGGCAAGCAGACGCAACTCACGAAATGCGCGGCTGGAATCGGGGGCCCGGCCTAAATACAGGTCTTCAACAAAACGGCCAACCCATCCGCCTCGCCGGAAATGTCGCAAGACGAATTCGCGGTTTGCATAGTTGAAAAAAAAGGAATTGCCGCGGCCGAGGGCACAGCCAAGGATTCGGTTTTGAGAAGCCAACTGTTCAGGATCAAAAATATCGAAAGACGGTTCGCCGATCAGTTCAGGGTCGAACAGAACCGTTGTGTTGCCAAGCGTTCTTACATTGAATGTATTGTCTAATGAATCAACCATTTACACTACCACCTGAAAACCTCTGTATTCTCCGACTCTCTGCAATCGGGGATGTCAGCCACGTTCTGCCTGTGCTTCGCATCCTGCAGCGTCAATGGCCCGAGACAAAGATCAGCTGGATCATCGGCAAGACCGAGCTGGCGTTGGTCGAAGACCTCCCTGATGTGGATTTCATTGTCTATGACAAGTCACAAGGGTGGAAAGCACAACTCGATCTGTCTCAGAAGTTGAAAAACAAGAACTTCGACTTTCTTCTCAACATGCAAGCCTCAATGCGAGCCAGTCTGGCCAGCTTGACTGTCAACGCGAAGCACAAACTCGGCTTCGACCGGGCGAGAGCCAAAGGCATGCAATCGCTCGTTACCAATGCATCGATTGCCGCCGTCCCTCGTCAACACGTCCTCGACGGCTTCCTTGAATTCCCAAAAACACTCGGGCTTGACACGTCAGAAGTCCACTGGGACATCCCAATCCCCGAGGCCGCCTTCAATAAAGCAAAAGAGCTGCTCCAATACAAGCAGCCTTTCCTGGCGATCAATCCCTGCTCCAGCATCCGGGCGCGTAACTACCGCAACTGGGATATCGCATCATACGCCAAAATCATTGATTTTGCTTCAGAAAAATATGATTTACCAACGGTTCTGACCGGCGGTCCTTCTGTCTTGGAACGTAAATACGCGACCGCGATTGCCACAGCGGCAAAACATAAGCCATGCAATCTGGTAGGACAGACTTCCTTGAAAGAATTACTGGCAGTTTTGTCACTTGCTCGCGTCGTTATAGCCCCGGATACAGGTCCAGCGCATCTGGCCAATGCTGTAGGCACACCGGTTATCGGTCTCTACGCAACCTCAAATCCGGGTCGTACCGGCCCCTATCTAAATCGCGAGCTGACCGTTAACTGTTATCCAGAAGCGGTTATGGAGGAGTTCGGTAAAAGTGTTGAGGAAATAGAATGGGGCCAGCGCGTTAGGAATCCGGCGGCCATGGACTTGATAAGAATCGATGCCGTCCTCGAGAAACTGGATAAAGCAATCAGCATCAAACCTTGATAAACGAGTACTCTTTCCCCTTCTCCGAAATGAAGAAGATCTTGTAGCCGAGATTGCTCAGTTGTTCAACGGCGTCTTTCGTCTTTTGCACACCGACCTACTTAAACCGGTGAAGAGATTACACCAGGATCTGGCCGACATCGATACCTAACTGAAGGATGTCTTCAATTACAGCGTACTCAGAAGAATCGATATCCATCTTCAAAATAAAATTCGATGTTCTCGCCTATACCAACTGAATAAACGATACTCTCTGCTAAGATCTTGTCCGTGCAGACACACCAATTACCGTACCGTATGGAGTTACATTTTATCTTTGGAGAGATCCATAAATCTTAGCCATGTAGCCGTTTAAAAAAGCTCTTGGCTTTTTTATGATTAACGGATTCTTTATATTTTGACATGAGCGTTTCTCCTTGATACCGAATTCTCCGAACATTTTTCCCAAACTGACGCAATCAGTTTTTTACAATCAGACTACTTTGTAGTAAACCGCTTGAGACCCTTCATTGCTGCTAGCACAACATCATAATTCAGTTTGGCCTTATTCATCTGTCTATAAGAGTAATCGTAAATAGTATAATTCCCCAAGGGGTCAATTTCTGTAATCCGGTCTTTCTCGAGTATCGCATAACTACTGTAACTGGCAACCAAAAGCCAATCCTGACGTTCCTTCTGATTAACCAAGTCTGCGCCAACGCTGTAATCATCTATCGGATTGCTGCACTTCAGAACATTACTTAATAACGTTGGGGCAACATCATAGTGACTTGTAATATGGGCATAGGATTGTACGGCCCTCCCCGGCCAGTGAACGACCATGGGAACTTGAACCTGTACAGGGCTGAAGTTGCCGTTGTGCCCCCAAAACCCTTTGCCGTTATCATTGAATTCTTCGCCATGATCACCAGTGACAATGACAACCGTATCTTCTAGATGCCCTTGTGCTTCCAAGTGGGCAAGGACTTCGCCCACCAAGCTGTCGGTATAATGAACAGCATTCTTATAACGGTTCAGAAAAGGTGTTGCATCAAAATCGTCATTCAAAAGCATCTGGTTGACGTTTTCCCAAGAAGGTTCGAACGGCTTTTTATAATCAGGCGGAAATGAAAAACCGTGAGGAGAGTCGTAGAAGAGGAAACCGAAAAAAGGCTTGCTTTCATCTCGTTCGCCTTCAAACCACCGCTTCCAGTCACCGGTCAAATTTGCATCGCGCTCGTATGTCTTCTTGCCAGGGGTATTTAACCGTAGCTCACGCAATGGCTGGAAAACAGTCTGGTTAAAGCGGGGATTATCCAGCCGTGCAGCAGCAAAGACTCCGAACTGATAGTCCTGTCGTAACAGCTCTCTTACCAGGACCGGAGGGGTTTGACTATCTTTCATCGCCTTCCAGTAGTGTCCTGGCAAACCATAAAAGAGGCTAAAAATACCGGCTCGAGTGCTATTGGAGCCGCTGAAATGGCTCTCATACCGACTGCTTTTACCAGCAAAGTCATAGATGTTCGGTGACACCTGTGAAGAAAGCATGTCTGCACGCCAGGAATCGATAACAACAAGCAAGACATTCAGTGGTCGTTCAGTCGGGCGACATTGAACAGGAGCCAGAGGATAATTCAGATTGGCAGCACTATTCTTTACCTTAAGAGAATCCTTCTTTGCGTAAGCTTCGGGGTCAGCCCAACCATATTTTTTCATCAACTTGTATGAAGTTGTCGGATGGGAAAGCGGAAGAATCTTGTTGTAATTGGTAATTGGATGGAAAGAGTTTGCATCCGCCCAGACATGACTGGCATGGGCCGAGACTGTCAGCAAAATGCAGAAAACAACTCCTGGCCCAAAACACCGGACCCTCTTCTTTTGTAGTATTCGACGCCAAAGCCATTCAGATATTACAATTTCAACTGTTAGCAATACGAAAGCACAGGCTATAGCCATAATCCAGAACATGTTTGAAAAAGAGAAAATCTGCCCCTCTGTATCGTTGACAATCAAGTCAAGGATGAAGCGATTGATGTGGAATCGATAATTCAGGAATACAAAAGTATCAATGAGGAGAAGTATCTGTCCTAGAGTCAGTAGCAGAATCCCGATTCCCCTGACTAATCTGTTCCATGGCGATATGAAATTCAGCGGCACAAATATCAGCAGCCAAGCTCCCAATGCCAAAGCAGTAAAATGAGCCACCCAATAACTGGCAACATAAGCATAAGAAGCTATATTGCCATTGAAATCAATGGGGCCAAGAAAACGGAGGGAGATAATAGCACCAATAATGGTATTACAGACGACAAACCAAAAGGCCCAACGACATCTGAGATGCACACTGGAAAAATATTTATGAATCATTTAACTCAACTAGCTCACTAAAGGATAGCCGAAATGCTTAAAAGCAGGACGGGCAATTGTCTCTATCGTTTCAACTTGCTCATCAGAAAAGACCTTGCGCCATTTGTCGTTACGGTTTTCAAAAACAGGCATATTTGACAATATCTCATCTGAACTCTCTAGACCAAGCAGTGCCCATATTTTGGGAATGATTGACATTGAATTATCTGGAAGATCTTCGTATTTCACCTCGAGGAAATCATCACCATATTTAGCCCCTTCCTGAGATGCGTACAGACTGGCAGTATTCCACATGTAGCTCAGTTGTTCCAAAACAGGACGGTCCACCCACTCTCTCCAGCCCTGGGGACGGATATAGCCGCCAAACGGGTGAATACGTCGATCTTCCTTTTTTATGGCGCTTGTATAATTACTACAGATTGTCGCATGACCGTCGCGCACAATATGAACAAGTTTAGCCTCAGGGAAAATCTCCTTCATGAAATGAATCCGCACACTATTCTCCGGATGCCTGTTCATGACCATAGGCTTTTTGTCTGCCCATTGGTAGTAGCAGAAATTTCCACGAAGACGGACTCGGTCCTTAGCCCGGACAGCATCAGCCGTTTTGAAGGTGTCGTTACGTTTAGCGTGGAAATCCTTGTCCCACAACAGACGAGCTTCACTGCGGTCGGTAATCGCCGGATGTGCTGAGATCGCCTCAGCCAGAGCTCTCGTTCCAGAGTTTGGAGAGCCAACAACCAATAATGGTGTGGCCAGGTTCCCAAACAGCCCAAGGCTACCCAACCAACCTCTCATTAAATACGCAGGATAACGCGCAACTTTACTCTTTGACAAAGAAGAACCTCACTTTCAAACAAGTGTTTTAACTTTAATTGCGTAGCGCGGGTCTAATACCCAGCCGCTTGCGGCGTGATTTTATAAAGGTTGCATGCTGTTGATACCCCGCTGCTTATGGCGGGGTTGTTCATTCTGACTCATCAAACTTATAATTAAACAACACAACATCTCTGCTATAGAGTTCAGTAACAAAAGCTACAGATTCCTGATCATAATAATCCTGATATCTGCTATATTTCGATGGATATTTCTTACTGATCTTGCACTTTAGTTTGTTAAAAACAAAAGGCCTCTCTGACGATTTTTCTTCCCGTCTATTTCGCGATTGGTTAATGTGCGGCAGTGGCTTTACAGGAATGCCAATCGTTTCACTCACAGAATCGAAATCTTGCTGCAGAGTTTCAAATTTGCCCACATAATCCACCAGCATTTCCCCATTACGATTATATATAAACTCCGCCTGAGGCCTCACAAACCAGCCCATATCTACGGATATGACCGATTTAAAATCCCCCATCAGAAAAGCTTTAAAACTGCATTTTTTGTGATAGCCAAAATATTTGTAGATGGACACCACGCGGCTCCAAGGGTTTCTCACAAAAGCAAACTTAAAATAATCATCAAACATCCATTGAGGGATATATTTGCAGGAAACATATTCATCGGCCTTTAAATGTGCCAGTCGTGGCGGTCCGAGCTCTGGCTTATCATTTTCACGAAGCAGTAAAGGTGCACGGGTTTCCCACTGTAGACCTAAAAGGTTCAGAAAAACATGTTCAATGCTCTGACCAGCATTCTTTGGTATATGTACAAATATGCATTTATAGTGGTGGCAAATCATGTTCTCTATCTCGGCAACAAAAAAACGGCACAAGCATCAAAATAATTCTAATTAAAAACCAGATCTCACTATCCTTGAGTTAAAATTCATACCCAAACATTCTAATTTCCTGTTCAAAACGGCTTGAAATTATATTTCTTTCTTGATCGCTGAGGATATCTCTGTAAGAACGTTTGTCAGAACGATGTGAAGATTTTGCTTTAGGTAAACTCAACGTTTCAGGCAACCCTACCTTTATTCTCACAGCTTCCAGATCTTCATGAAGATTTTCGAAACAACAGACTTTATCTACCGCAACTTGACCATCAATAGAATAAACATCACGACCTCGACGTTTGAGAACATTTGACTTATTAGATTCAAGAAACTCTAAAATGCTTGGACGATGCTCTTGTTTATATCTCCAGTAGTATGCCGAGATCACTCTATCCCATGGGTTTCTCTCAACACAAAACTTGTAGTAACTCTCCCACACTTCCTCGCCTATAAGTCTCTTAACCTTTGCGGCATCAATATGATTGTAAAATTGAAGTTTTCTTTTTCCTCGAAGCAGCCTGTTTTTAAAATCTTTAAATCTATAAGAACAAAGAGGGGCAAAACATTTTTGTGGGCTCACTCCACCCATACTTTTTCTGGTGTATTCATCTTGAGGTGATATTGGCGTAATAATATCATTTGGAGCACAAAACTTTGAAAGAGCAATTTCTATTGAAGTCCCTGCTGTCTTATTAGTTTTCAGGAAAATATACTTATACTTGTGGCTAATAATCATAAACAGTTCTACCTTAAGATTAAAGAATTTCACACACTACGAATGGCTACAATAGATATCAACGTTTCATACTGGCCATATATGAAATGTATTTTGTGAGCGATCGATTCACCAGCCATAATCTTCTTTAATTAGTTCATAGAGAAGCTTGTTATGGGGAGCAAAAAAATCATCTAAATATTCATAGACATCATTGTTTACATTTTTTTTGATGCGACCTACATTTTTGGGTTTAAGATTTTTTATCTCTTGGTCTGTGTCAACCCCAACAAACTCAAACACCTTTTTTAAAGTTTTCTGTGGATCTGAAAAAAGCATTTCGCTGTTGAGCACCAAGCAATTGTGTTCAGAGAAACATTCGAAATATCTGCTTAGCTGCTGAAAATACAGCCCACGACTTTTGTAAGAATATAGTCTGTAATCGATATTTTTATAATCTCTGCTTTCAATTATTTTCTGTAGCCGCTCATCTTCAGCGAATAAGGCTTCCATTATCGACAGAGGCTCCTTCCCCCTTTGCTTCACATGAAAATAATGGGAGATTGCTCTTTCAGTAGGGTTGCGCAACATTGCTATGATTTTTACATTAGGTAGATCTCTATAGATCCTTTGAGGGACAAGTGGGTTGAATATATATAAAGGAGAAGCTTCATATACCTTAGCACCAGAACCAAGGGAAATTTTTAATGGGAAATGTGACTGATACCAACCGGCTCCTTCTGGATAAGTCTCTATATCAGGATTTATTCCTCCATCGAAGAAATGGACTTCTTTCTTAAATGCAGGGGCCAACTGTGGATGTTGACTAAGGTAGTCAAATAAACTTGTCGTTCCAGCTTTTTGAGCACCAATGATCATAAAGTCGGGGAGAGACCGCCACCTCCACGTCAAACTTCGTATCTTTTTGAGATAACTTTGCATATGAATAGTTTGAAATTACAGTTAATTACTTTAGTGATAGAAAATCACAAATGATTGAATAGCTTTTCAACGTCTGCTGTCGGCTTACAAGCTGATATTAGTGCCTGCGACAAATTAATTTCTAAAGTTCCGACAGCAGACAACATTGAAAGATACTTGACTCTTTGCTTGAAAGTCATTTTATGATTGTGCTTATTGTAAAACTGCAAAAGCCCCCTCTCCCGACTCTTTGACCTGGAAATCCTCTTATAATCTACATTTTCATTTCTTAGATACAAAATATTGGTAATAATCTTTGCTTTTCCATATTTCTCTACAAGCCTTACCCACAAGTCATAATCCTGACGAGCACTTAATGCTTCATCGAAACCTCCAACCTCCAGGAACCTTTCCTTTCTTGCAAAAACTTGATTACCGATTCGGTTGGTGTCCAACATTCGCTTAAGGGTAAAAAATCTGACCCGACCCTTTTCTTCATCAACATCAGGTATATGATTTTCGGTAAAAATTGTCGATCTCGCAGCGACAAAAGCATATTCCTCATCATAAGCAGCAAATAATTTCTCGACCCGCCGTGGAGTAAAAAGATCATCATCATCGAGGCCAGTAACAAACTCTCCCGTAGCGTTCTTGATTCCGAAATTTCTTGCAGCACACGCCCCTGTCCCAGGGGATTTTAAAAGTTTAACCTGTTGATGTTCAGCCAACGCTGAACCAACTGCTAACGTTTTTTTATCGGAATGATCATCAACAATGATAACTTCGAGACGATTATAGGTCTGATTCAACACCGAACCTACAGCCCTAGAGAGCATCTCGGGACGGTTGTGGGAAGGAATAACAATTGTTACCAGCGGCTTTTCCTGTAGCATTGAATCCTCAAAATCTCTACAAACTATAGAACTATTGCGTTCTCCACAAAGCAGTCAAGGGTGGATCACAAAAATAAGTATATATTTTCAAAGGGTCATTCTAACGGCAGTTTAATCATTCCATAATTGAACAGTTCAAAATCTTTTTTATATAGCGCATTTATCCTGCGTATAACTTCTTGATCATTATAATAACCTTTCCAATCGCCTCTTGGTGTTTGGTTAACCTTCTCAAGTTGTGATTTCCTGATGTTCAACTCCCTCAAAACAACGCCCATGTCTTCTTCAAGATTCTCGTATCTTGCAACAAAGTCGACATAAATTTTGCCGGAGAAATCACAGAGGAAAAGATACTGGGGTTTGGCTACGAGAATCTCGTGGATTCTATATTCATCTAAAAACTCACACACAAAATATTTGAAGGATTTGCCACTTAAAGCATCCGAGATTTTTAAATCTGGCTCCTTCTGATTTCCGCCAGCCCTGAGATATTCATAGATTGAAACCACTCTATCATAGGGATTCCTTACTACCGTAAACTTATAAAAACTTTTGAACTTTTTCGAATCAGCCATTTTGTAATCACTATATGAGCGATGCCATCTTTTCTTGGTCCAACCAAGAGACTTCAAAACACTCGTCCCAGCATTTTTAGGGATATGGATAAAAATACATTTATGTCTTAAATTGAAGTCCTGATAAGGATACATAGGAATAAAGTTACTCGCTTTTCTTTGCATTTTCTCAAGCAAGGCCATAATTCCCTCTTACGTATTTGCTACATTAATAATTCTAGTTCCCAAACTATGCTTTTGAGTATAAACTTTTGTTGTTGAGTCATGTTTCTTTAATTGACTCGTTTCTTTATCAACAAGCCAATGAATTGGACAAAGGATAATGATGCCTCTTCTTGAAACGGTCCTGCATTTTAAATCGACGTTTAGACAGTACATGTCCAAAGACCATCTCGATGGAGATGGGCTAATCGTCTCCCTAACCAGTTATCCACCCAGGTTCAAAAAACTTACTCTCGTACTGGAAAGCCTTTTCGGCCAAAGCCTCAAACCAGGCAGAATCTACCTCTGTATAGCAGAAGAAGATAAACAACACCTGCCATCAAACGTTGCTAAGCTGGTGAAGTACGGCCTGGAAATTGATTACTATAGTAACATCCGCTCGTACAAAAAGCTGATCCCGTGCCTAAGAAAACACCCTGACGCAATTATCGTTACAGCTGATGACGATGTCATTTATCCTTTTAACTGGTTGCAAGCCCTCTACAGGGAACATCAGAAACATCCTGCCGAAGTCATATGCCATAGGGCCAGGATGATGACTTTCAATAGCAACGGATTATTGGGAAGCTACAAAACCTGGCCCAATCTGACAACAGAAACTTCGTCTTTAAATGTATTCCCCGTTGGCGTTGGTGGCGTGCTCTACCCTCCCGGCTGCTTTAGTCGGGATGTATACGACCAAGATCAATTTATGAATTTAGCTCCGCATGGAGACGACATCTGGTTTAAGGCGATGAGCCTTATCCATGGAACCCCTTGCCGTAAAATTTCTTTTTACAAAAAGAACTTCCATGAACTCAAGGAATCGCAACAGCACGCCTTGCGCAAAGAGAATGTAAGCTATCGAAATGATGAACAGATTGACCAAGTTTTTTCACATTACTCACTGAATTCACGTTTACAGGCAGAGCCATAAAAACCGAGAAGAATGGCATTCAACCTATTTCATTCCACAGCCGTGATATTCTTTTAGCTGCCCAAACCTTAAAAAAGCAAAAGAGTCCAGATGACTGTGTAACCATACAATTCCGTCTCTTTGTGCCCCAACACCTAAAACAAACATTTTATCCATGCAAAAACCATACAATAAACCAAAACATTTAGGCTAGGAACAATAAACTTAAACCAACAGATTAAAAACGGTCAAGACACTGAGGATTGAAATAATTTCAACAATAACTTAAATTACAGACACATCACATGTTTTATTCTAGCAATTGCCTACTATTTAATAGGTATTAATGAAATTTTTTGGCATAGGTCTTTCGCGTACGGCTACGTCCAGTCTTGTTGCAGCCCTTGATTTATTGGGGTACCAAGTCCGTCATTATCCATCGATGAATTTTTACTTTGGCCGCCTCTCGATAAAAAGGCGTGAATTTGATTTGTACGACGCTTTGACCGATCTACCTGTTGCGCATCTTTATAAACAAACTTGACGAAAAATTTCCAGGGTCCAAATTTATTCATACTGTTCGAGACCTGGACTCATGGCTGGAATCTTGTCAAAGCTATTATCGCTTTGCCCCAGGCTTCAAGATCATTCTGCGGACAAAAGTATTGAGAAAACTGTTTTACGGAACACACGCTTTTGACCGCAAACTTTTCGCTAACACACATGCAAGACATCACGATGAGGTTCAAAGTTATTTTGCAGGCCGAAAAGGTGATTTATTACAAATGAATATTTGTGAAGGGGATGGATTTGAGAAACTTAACCCTTTTTTAGGAAAAGACTGTTATAAAGGTTCTTTCCCTCGCAGTAATGCACACCAGATCAAATAAATAGCACAAGATAAAGCAATAACTTCAGGGGAACAAAATGGCAATAAAGGTACTTCATACTGAATCTTCCCGTAGTTGGGGCGGACAACACATGCGCACCCTTCAGGAGATGAGGGGAATGGAGCAACATGGTGTTGAAACATTGTTAGCTTGCCCCGCGAATTCACAAATAGGCAAGATGGCACGTGCTGAGGATATGTCTGTTTACTCAATAGAGTTTACTCACAATCTTGATTGCCTTTCTTTGGTCAAACTGTACCGCCTGATTAAAAGAAATCGTATTGACATTTTAAATTGTCATAGTAGTAAGGATATGTGTATCGGTTGGGTTGCAGCAAAACTGGCTGGAATCAAATTTATACGTTCACAACACCACCCCAAAACACAAGCTCGTCATAGATCAGCTTTTATGTATCGTCTAGCGGATCACATCATCCCTACGGGAAGCAACGTCAAAAATCAGCTTGTTGATGATTTTGGTTTGTGCCCTCAAAAAGTCACTTCCATACCTTCAGGTCAGGATCAAAACCGCTTTTCTGCCATAAATTATGACCGCTGTCGTGAAAGGGACAAACTGAAACTTAAAAAAGATGACATTTCAATTGGTACTTTGGGTTTTTTGAGTCAACGAAAAGGGATTGATGATTTTCTGTCAGCGGCAAGAAGACTGTGTGCAAGACATTCAAACATGCACTTTTTTATCGTAGGAGGGGGTAAAAACCTTACAAAGGTAAATAATTATATCAAAGACCACAAGCTACAAGAGCATGTTCATGCATTAGGCCATATGGATGATCCGGCACCTTACCTGTCTGCTTTAGATGTTTTTATTATGGCCTCACATGAGGAGGCCGGCCCGCAAACTTTGATGCAAGCAATGATGATGGATTTGCCAACGGTTGCCTCACGTAATGTTGGGAGTGTACCAGACCTCTACGACGACAACATGCTACTTTTTGAAGCGAAAGATATTGCGGGGCTTGAGAAGGCAATTGAGCAACTCGCAACTGACGATGACCTACGAAAAAGGTTGGCTGCTAATGCCAGGCGACCAGCGGTTGACTTGTTCAGTGAAGAGACAATGTTTAAGCGGATTTTGGCAATTTACGACCAACTATTGCCAGGAGAACGCTGCTCTTAGCCTGATCATGTTTACCCAAAGCAATATGCATCTATCTCAATCATTCGCCAAGAATAATTCTAAAGAAACGCTCCCACTCCTCATCTTTTCCACCAGTACGTAAAAAACGGGCACGCATAGAGTCTTTCTTATTTAAAAAGCTCTCCATAGGCTTGCTTCTTCTCCAACAATAATACTGTACTTCTGTATCAATCCAGATAAGTTCATCATTTTTATAGAGCAAATTACCGAAATAAAAATCTCTGAAAGACACTCCTTTACGTATCATTTTGTTCGTCTGCATAGCAACCTTGTCTAGTAACTCGAGCCGTCCTGGTGCATCTGGATTATCAAGAAGAAACTCTTTGAGGTTTACCGCATCCTGGATGTAGTGCAAAAAAAGTAATGAACGATACGAATTAAACGGATTAATCGGTATCGCTATTCCGAGGATTTGCGAGGTTTTAAAACCAAATTTATTCAGAAGACCGCTTCCGCGGGCTTCTTTGTCAGCCGGGGTCCAACCACATAGTTTGACAAGGTTTGTTTTAAAGAAGGATTTTACTGGCGGGGCTTTTAGTATAATCAGGTTGTCATGATCAACAAACAGGTCTGAAGAGCATGTCTTGACGACATAAGGCTCCAGATTTGCACTATTAATCCGTAGCAAATTGTGCGCTTCCCCACGCAACAAGCACCACTGTGAGATACCATTCGGTAAGTGTATTTTTTTAAGCTTTATCAACAGATGACTCTCTTTGCTTAACAGTTGTCCAGGACTTTTTCCTCAGCAATCTTTTCCAACAATATTCGAGTCTCTGCCATAATCCCCTGATGATCGAATTCTTCAGCGCATTTTTGGGCAGCGGGTCGGGCTTTGCTTCGCAATTCGTGGTTCTGCCAAAGCTCTAAAGCTGTAGCTAGAGTATCGACATTCTCTGCATCAGAGAGAATTGTCCCGACAGACTCATTCAACACCTCACTGCCACCGTTAGCCGCAGTAGTAATAACAGGCAAACCAGCTGCAAGAGCTTCAAGTGTCGTATTGGCGAATGGATCATATCTACTTGGCAAAACATAGACATCCGCAGCAGCGTAACAGACTTCTGCATCCCTGCGGCCACCGGCGAAAATAACCTGTCCCTCTATACCATTTTTACGGGCCAGTTCTTGATATCTTTCCTGGTCTGATTCGTAACCAACAACTAACAGTTTGGATTTATCTGAAAGATTCGCCTTGCTGAATGCCTCCAGCAAAGGAATAAGGCCTTTGCGTTCATACCCGGTCCCCAGAAACAGGTAAAGTATTGCGTCCGGTTCGATTGCAAAATTCAGGCGTAAATCTGCGGCTTTTGCTTGCAGCAAATCTGGCTGGAACCTGTTCAGATCGACACTGTTGTGAATAACTCTTAGCTTTTCGGCAGAGATGTCAAAATCTTCGGAAATTTCTTTCGCGCACATATGCGAGTTGGCAATCACCAGTTGATAATTCCCAGGCTGAAAAGCCTTTGCTTCCAATTCCATTGACACCCGATCCTTGCGTCTCAAACGACAGCCAGGCATCCTTTCCAGAAAACGCTTGTGTGAACCGCCACCGATCCTGATTACGTCATGTGTCCAGGTTTTACCTAGCCCGTAAACCAGATCATACTCAGCAACTTGTACATGACGCTCGACATCTTTTGCAAAACGCCACATACGTTGAGATTTACCCAAAGCGAAAGACTTAAGACAAACAAAATGGATGTTAGAGTGTGTGAGCTCTTCATGGCTGCGACAAATGATATAGACCTGGTGACCATTCTCTGCCATCTCCATAGCAAGCAGATTCAGGTATCGCTCTGTGCCCCCGGTATGGGCATGCCGCATATGAACCAGTGCGATGTTCATTGGTTTTGGTCACTCTGCAAGGTCCAAAGGGCTGCGTATTTATTAAATACGTAGTAACTGGCCAGAACAGCCAACAGAAAACCGTGCCTGCCATCGAGGAAACCTCGCTGCAAGAGGTATTTACGTAAAAAACAACCAGCAGCATGGCTCGAAGCTGAAAAAAGGGTGGCCCTTTTACCGCGACGGTAGCGCTCACGCGCCCAATCATTCGCATAGCGCAAAGACTTGGCTACAAATGTCTGATAATCAGTACACGTGTAGTGCAGCAGATCACCCGAAAGATTGACAACGTTTTTAGCCGAGCAAACCAGCTGCTCATGAACTTCTGCATCGTCATAACGATATTCAGAGTTGTGATACAGCCTTAGAATCCGATCAGGATACCACCCGGAATGGCGTATAAAGCGGCCGAAGAAATAACTGGCCCGATTGACCGCATAAGCAATACTTCTTTCATCTCTGGCCACTGCCTTTTCAATTGACGCCTTTAGTTCAGGCGTGACACGTTCATCAGCATCAAGCATCAGGATCCAGTCGCTACTTGCTCTCTCTTGTGCAGCCTGCCGCTGTTTGCCGAAACCGCTCCAACTGGGGGCTTCTTCCACTCGAGCACCAGCCTCCACCGCCAGAGCCAGAGTGTTGTCTGAACTGCCGCTATCAAAGACTAGAATCTCGTCTGCCCATACAACCGATTCCATGCATTCAACTATGTTATGTGATTCATCCTTGGTCAGAATGATAACGGTCAGAGTTGGTTTCACCTTGTATCCCTCGCCTAAATACTTAAATTCTCATGAATACAGCTATGATGACGCAACCAGCAGCCATTATTCAAGAAGGAATTCTTCAAGTTCATTCAGGAGCCTGTTTTTATTGAACAGCTTTTCAACACGCTGACGTCCATTCTTTCCAAATCTACGACAACGCTCAGAATCGCGTGCCAATGCCATAACTGCCGAGACAAACTGCTCGACATCCTCCGGCTTGGTCAATAGACCCGTTTGATCATTGATGACGACTTCAGGTGTTGAACTATTATTGAAAGCGACAACAGGTTTTCCGCTTGCCATCGCTTCCGTTAATACGTAGCCGAAGCCCTCCCAGTGTGAGCAGAGCAAAAAAACGTCAATCTTCTGCATGAAACCTGGAACATCATCAACAAATCCCATAAATTCGACATCATCTGTGAGTCCATCTGAGTCGGCTTTATTGAGAAGTTCCTCTTTCAAAGGACCGTCGCCGGCAAGCAAGATCTTAAAGTTGACTCCACGTCGTTTTAATTCCACGGCGACATCAAGCAGAAATGCCTGATTCTTCTGATAGGATAGACGCCCGGCCGTTCCCAGGACAATTGGCTGGCCTTGCTCTTTTGGGCTTTCGGCAACAGTTATATCAGTATAGGTTTCCAGGTCAATACCATTGTAAATGACCTTAATCTTTCCAGAATCCATGAGTTTGGGGTTACGCGACAGAACTGTTTTTTTTGTCTCTTCAGAGTTTGCGATCATCTCAGTCAGGATCGAGGAAAAGAGCCAGCGGTTTAGAAAGGTGTTACGTACAGGAATGGCACTACCGCGTCGATAGATGATCCGGCGAACGCCGGCGATCTTTGCCGCGACTCCAGCTGTTTTAAGATCTGACGGCAAGTTGAGGATAACAACATCGGGTTGCTGCTGTTTGAACCAGCGAACCATAGCCAGGATTAGAAACGGGTTCAGAAGGCTCAGATTGCCAATAGAGAATGCCTTCGTGGCAATACCTGCGTCGACCAGACGTTTCTGCAGAGGGCTGTCATGCTGAACGCCGGCGAAAACTTTAAATCGCTCTTTATCCAGAGACGTCGCGACTTCGTAATGCCACTTCTCGCCTCCCCCCCACATCGGACACGAGTTAAAGAGACAGATTTTCAAAGGTGCAGGCATAGACTCCCCGGGCACTCTTAATCAGACTTCAGTAATTTCAGGGCTGCAGCAACAACATCATCGACCGTCACATTCAACATACAGTGATGATCAATCGGGCACTTACGTTTCAGACAAGGGGCGCATTCTGCTCCGGAATGGACCACTGTAGACTGCTCCGACCAAGGGTAAGTCGTGGTGTGATCAGTCGGGCCGAAGACCGCAACGGTTGGGGTATCGAAAGCTGCAGCTATATGCATCGGGCCGGAGTCATTGCTGATCGCCAGTTCACTATTGGCGATAACGGCCATCATCTGACGGACAGTGGTCTTACCAACCAGGTTGACAGATGGGCAAGTTAATTGTTTCTCAATGTCTGCACCAATTTCAACTTCGCCCGGGCCACCAATGACAGCGACACCCAGTCCGAGCTCACCCGACAAACGATTACCTACGGCAGCAAAGCGATCAGGATACCATCTCTTGGCCGAGCCATAAGCGGCCCCTGGGTTCAGGAGCAGCCATCTGTCTAGACCAACGATATTGCAAGCTTCTTCTCTTTCCGTTTGCGAAAGATTCAACTGTAAGGGGAAGTCCGCACCTTGTATTCCAAAAGGCCGCAACATCTCAAGATAGTGTCGCGAATGATGCTGTCGCTTGATTTCATCTGTCAGTGAATTTTTATGGGTCAGCAGAAATCCGCGCAGGTCAGTACTGAAACCCACTCGGACGGGAATACCGGCCCAGAAAGCAATGAGCGCCGCTTCGAAAGCCTTCTGAAACAATAAGGCCATGTCAAAATTTTCCTGTCGTACCTCACGAATGAAATGGAGCAGGCCTGACAAACCCTTATGGCAGCCGCGTTTATCATAGACAAGAACTCGATCACACCAGGGATGTTGGCTAAAAACCTGAGCAACCAGCGGGTTGGCGGCAACCACAATTTCAGCTTGTGGAAAACAGTGTCGGACGACGCCGAGGGCAGGAGTCATCATGACGCCATCACCGAGCCAGTTCGTTGCTCGAATCAAAATTTTGGCAGGACCAGGCCCGTCGGTTAATTTCATGGGTTCAACACACTTATCAACCAGTAGTTTTTCTGTATCGTTTGATTTTTTGTATAACACCATTAATTTGTTTAACAAATGCAGCATCATCCACAAAATCGACCTCAAGCTGCGTCACATAACACTTCTTTGTGAACTTGGCTTGAGACAATTTAACCGCATCTTTTTCTGTGGTAATCAAATAATCAGCATCCACCAGCTCAGCTTCAAGTTGACTGATCTGATTATGATTATAGTCACAATGGTCTGCAAACGCTATGCTGGCATGAAGATCAAGTCCGGAGGTGCAGAGAGATTCAAAAAAACGTTCAGGATACGCAATACCGGCAAAAGCAACACCGCTCTGGCTTTGCAGCTGAGCTAAAATCGCGACTTCCCCACCAAGTGTTGTCACTTTGTCGGCAATGCGATGCACACAGAAAGCCAGAGGCTTGTCTATGGTAAAAGGGAGGGTCTGGATGCGCTCTGCCCTCGTCAGAATAAGCACTCCAGCGCGCTGCAAAGCGTTGCGCGTTTCACGCAACGGTCCTGCCGGTAGCAAAGAACCATTACCAAAAGGCCGTTTTGCGTCGAGAAGTACGACATCCAAATCTCTGGCCACGCCGAGATGCTGAAAAGCATCATCCAGGATGATACATTCGGCACCCTCAGCCTCAGCAGCGGAAACGCCAAAACGTCTCTTACGGGCAACATAAACAGCAGCGGTCGGATTTTTCAAAGCCAGCAAAAAGGGTTCGTCTCCAACGACGCTAGCGGATGAAGGCTCACCGTCGGCTCCAGTCAAGACGCGGCGGAAGTCTTCGGTATAGGAACCTCCATACCCCCTGCTGACAACTGCGACATTAATTCCAGCATCGACAAACTGCCTCACCAAATAATCAACAACTGGAGTTTTCCCCGTACCACCAACGGTCAGGTTTCCCACTGAAATAACAGGCACTGACGCACGATAGGTAGGCAACCAGCCAAGCCGGTAGAGACAAGATCGCAGCCAGACAATCAGGCTATACAGTATGCTGGGTAGACATAAGCACACGAAGGCAATTCTCTGCAGCCAACCTTCAGGTCCTCTTTCAATCAAATTGAGGTACTGATCACGAGTCTTTGACATATCAAATTCTTCGCGAAATTTCGTTGATGGTACGCGTTGTTGCCCCACGGTTATCGGTCAGCAACTGATAGCCGTTTTCGCCTAATCGTTTGGCTTCTTCAGGGTTTTTCAGCAAAAGATTGGCATAGTAATATAAATCGTCATCATTCTTAACCTGAATCCCACCATAAGACTTCTTAACAAGCTTAGCTATCTCTTTAAAATTGTTCATATAAGGGCCAAACAAAACGGCTTTTTTTATCAGCAATGCTTCCAAAATATTATGCCCACCAACAGGAACAAGGCTGCCGCCGACAAAAATGATATCAGCTAAAGAATAAAAACTCAAAACCTCTCCAACCGTATCCACGACAAGAACGGTATCAGGAGGCAAAGGCTGCTGCAATTCATCAAGGGATGTTCTGAGTACTGCGGTTATCCCTGCTTTGGAAAAATCTTCACAAAGCTGACCACAACGTTCCGGGTGACGTGGTATCAGAACTAAAGAGAGTAATGGGTGCTCCTGCCTCAACTTTTGGAACACCGCTACCATTGCTTTTTCTTCTCCGGCATGAGTGCTTCCGGCAACGATAATTTTGCTCTCCTGATATCTCTGATAAATTTGTTCGAGTGACTCCAGGTCTAATTTCTCAGTGTCTGGCAGTGACATATCGAACTTCATATTACCTGTCACAATAATTCGTCCAGGAGGTGCACCAAGACGCCTGATGCGTCGTTCATCTTTCGCAGACTGCATGCAAAAGACAGAGATGCATTCAAGTAATGACTCAAAGACACTTCCCAGCGTCAGATATCTTGGGAAAGAACGATCAGAAATACGACCATTGACCAACAACAGCGGAACATCTAAGCGTCTTACAGCCTTAACGAAATTTGGCCAAATTTCCGTTTCGACAATGATCACAGCATCGGGTTTAATCTTATTTAAAAAATGTTTAACGACTATTGGCAGGTCGTAAGGAAAAAAAAGCGCGAGGTCTACGTCCTCTAACTTTTTTGCAACTTGATTCCCTGTAAACGTCATACAGGTCATGGCAATTTTTGAGTCAGGATATGTTTTTTTAAGTTCTCTGAGTAGGGGTAGTGCTGCGCGAACTTCACCAACGGAAACTGCATGAATCAAGAACAAACGTTGACCGACAGATCTCTGCAAGGGCTGCACAGAGAGAAAACCAGCTCTCTCAAGTACGTTTTTTATACTGACCCCGTAAGGCATCCCTTTGAAAAAGGCGTAAGGGAGTAGAATTGGACAGATTAAAATAAGAAGCAAGTTATACAGCTGAGACACCCTTCGCCTCCAATTTGCTGACTGCATTCATGTGATTCGCGACCATGGCTTTCTGCAAACGCTGCTGAAATTCTTCTAATGTCTCCTGAGTGTCATATACGACCGGTGCACCGAGAGAGTAGACCGCATGGCTGAAGGGAAATGGTAGCAAGAATCGATCCCAGGAAGCAAACCGATACCCCCTGCTACAAACAAAAGCCACTGGAATAACTGGACGGCCGGTTAACTTCGCCAACTGGGCAACACCGGCCTTCAATTGGTGGCGAGGGCCCTTGGGCCCATCGGGTGTAATCCCGAGATCGACATCTTCACGGCCCAAAGAAACCATGCTCCTGAGAGCCTCTCTTCCGCCCCTGCTGGATGAGCCACGCACAACCTGTAGGCGAAACCTTTGGACAGTCCTGGCAATAAGTTCGCCGTCTTTTGAAAGACTGATCAGAATCTTTGCTCCGGATCCTTCATAACATTGCATAATCATGAGAAGTTGATCGTGCCAGGCAGCAAGAATCACATACTGTTGTTTATCCCAATAGGATTTGACATGCTCCCTACCCACATATTCAATCTTGAGAAAAGCGCCAATCAACCTTATGAGTACAGCTGCCAATGGTGGCAACAGCGTGAACATTAGACGATCTTTGAAGCGCTTACCTATCATATCAACTTAATTGGGATTCATAGAGGCGTTTATAAAGACCGCCTTTTTTCAAAAGATCCTGGTGAGTGCCAGTTTGGCAAACACGGCCCTTTTCAAGAACAAGAATTCGATCTGCTGAAATGACTGTCGATAAGCGGTGAGCGATAACCAAGGTGGTTCTACCTTGCATCAGGTTTTCGAGAGCCTGTTGAACCATTGCCTCACTTTCTGTATCCAGGGCGCTGGTCGCTTCATCGAGCAGCAGGACAGGAGCATCGGCCAGAATTGCTCGTGCTATAGCAATCCGTTGACGTTGCCCGCCAGAAAGCCGAACTCCACGATCTCCAACTTGTGTTTCATAGGCTTCGGGTAACTCTGATATGAAGCTGTGCGCAAAAGCTTTCTCTGCCGCCAGGACCACCTCGTTGTCAGAAGCCCCCGGCCGACCATAACAGATGTTGTCACGCAGGGTTCCGTTGAAAAGGAAAGTCTCCTGATCAACCAGTGCCAGATTCGTGCGCAAGCTCTGTTGGGTAATGTCGCTAAGGTCGTGACCATCAATGAGAATACGACCCGATATCGGTTCATAAAAACGACTCAGCAAGTTGATCAAGGTCGATTTACCGGCACCACTCGGGCCGACGATAGCTATCGTCTCTCCTGGTGTCACCTTGAGGTTGAAATCGCTTAGAACCAAAGTATCATCGTAGGCAAAATCGACCTGGTCAAACTCCAACTCACCACGAACTCTGTCTAACGCTATTGCATCCGGTTTATCTACAATTTCATTCGGCTCGTCCATGACTTCAAAAACCCGCTCAGCAGCCGCCATTGATTGCTGCAACTCGTTATTAACCTTAACCAGCTTCTTGAATGGTGAATACATCAGCAGAATCGCGGTTAAAACCGAAAGTAGCTCGCCCTGGGTGATTATCCCCGCCATGACTCGTGTCAAGCCATACCAGAGGATGGCTGCAACTCCAAAAGAAGTGATAATCTCAGTCACCGGCGATGAACTGGAATCATACTTAAAAACTTTGCGCAACATTTTATAGTAAGAGAAGTTGGTTGCCTTGAAATTTTTCACTTCTCTGTCTTCAGCACAAAAAGATTTGATCACCTTGACGCCGGAGAAAGATTGTTCAAGCACAGAGCTAACATCACCCATCGCCTGCTGGCCTCGTCTTGAATAGCTCTTGATTTTCTTGCCGATGTAAACAGCTGGCACAGCAATCGCTGGCAGCACCAGTAAGGAAACAACCGTCATTTTCCAATCAGTACTTAGTGCAATTGCTATCAGGGCAACCAGAGTGAATATGTCCTTAACCGTTGCGACAAGAAAACTACTGACGGTCGACTGCATGACATTGACATCGTTGAGTACACGCGACATCAAAACCCCAACAGACGATCTTGCGTAATAACGCATCGGCAGGTAAAGAAGACTGCTAAACATCGAATTACGCAGATCCTGTAGAACCAGTTGGCCTGTAGTCTTTATGAAATATCTTTGAAAATACATGGCCGTGCCCTTGAACGTCGCTAAACCTATCACGAGCGCCGGCACGAGCCTGGCTAGCTCCTTGTCACCTGCTATAATCAAACGGTCGATAAAGGGCTGAACCAGCTTTGCTAATGCTGCATCAGAGCTCGCAACACAGATCGATGCAATCATAGAGATAGCGATACGGCCCTTATAAGGCGTGACATAACTGAACAGACGCTTCAAAGTCGCTAGTTGTTTTTTGTCAGGTTTTGTATCAGTCATGATCATTTTTCGGTAGCGCCGAAACCAGTTGTATCAGCATTTTTGCGACCCGTTCCGAGCAACCAGGTTGACCCAGTTTATCGCGAACAGAAGTCAACTCCTGGCGAACCAACTCAGCATAGTTTGCATCATGCAATAATTTTAAGGCCTCTGCTGCAAGTCTCTCAGGCGTCGCCTGATTCTGAATCAGCTCAGGCACAACACGTTTACCAGCGACGATATTCGCCAGTCCGATATGATCTACCTTGATCAATCTCTTACCAATTTCATAGGTAAGAGGCGAAACCTTATACAAGATGACCATTGGCGTACCGACCAAGGCGATTTGCAGTGTGACGGTCCCTGAAACCGTTAGGATCATGTCACAACTGCTGGCTACATCATAAATGGAGACACTAGACGAATCGATAAAAGTGATCGGCAAATTTTCGGGGAAAGCCGATTCAATCTGCTCTTGAGGCAAAGATCCTGCCACCGGCACAAGAAAATGTACATCGGTATTCTTTGCATAGATGATTTCCGCAGAGGCAACGATGGTTTTCAAAATAAATTGCAATTCGTTACCCCTGCTACCAGGGAACAAACCGACAATTTTTTTGTGCTCGGGGATCCGGTGCTTTTCCCTAAGATTTAAACGCTCTCCAGAAGTATCAAACTCGTCTAAAAGGGGATGCCCAACATATTCTACATTGATATCGAGACTATCATACAACTCCGGCTCAAAGGGAAATATGGCGGCCAACGAATCAACAACTTCAGCAATCTTTTTAACCCTGCCCCTGCGCCAGGCCCAAACCTGAGGGCTGACATAATAAAGGACCGGAACCCGCGCCTTCTTCGCTTGTTTTGCCAGGCGAAGGTTAAATTCTGGGAAATCAATCAGGACCAGAGCATCAGGTCGCTCGGGGCCATGTAAGATTTTCTTCAACTTTTGAAACGACCGCCAGATCACCGGGAAATGGCCAAGCACTTCGACGATACCCATGACCGCCAACTCTTCCCCAGCTATCAGAATTTCACAGCCGGCGGCTTCCATATTCTGGCCACCAACACCGAAGAATTGCAAACCAGAGTCAAGCTCTTGAGAGGCCTTGATCAGATTGGCACCATGCAGGTCACCGGACGCTTCCCCGGTCACGATCATGACCCTTCTGGGTTTCAGACGATTATTCATGCCGTCCTCTACAGAGCCTTGCTAATCACTTCAAGGACTCTGTCAACCTGACCATCAGTCAACTCTGGGTAAATGGGCAGAGAGAGAACCCGCTGCGCAGTCTGCTCACTGACAGGCAGGGAAAGCCCTGAACAACTCTCCTTAAAGACGGCCTGTTGATGAAGTGGAATCGGATAATAAACCGCTGAAGCGATACCGGAATCAGCCAGTGCCTGATGAATCACCTCACGATTATCAACAAGCATCGTGTACTGGTGATAGACATGCACACCTTTGCCATCTTCATAGGGGGCAGTAATTCCAAGCTCAGCCAGTTTTGACGAATACCGGTGAGCATTGACACGTCGTTGCTGATTAAATCGGTCGAGATGTTTAAGTTTGACCCTCAGGATTGCCGCCTGCAGATCATCAAGACGACTGTTCATGCCAATGATTGAATGATGATAGCGCTCACGACTGCCGTGATTACGCAGTACTCGGATTTCTTCTGCCAGAGCATCATCGTCAGTGCTGATCAAGCCACCATCACCAAAGCAACCAAGATTTTTACTCGGGAAGAACGAAAAACAACCGAGATCGCCCCATGCTCCAGTCATCTTTCCAGCGTAATTTGCTCCGCAAGACTGAGCACAATCTTCAACAAGGAGAAGATCGTTTGCGTCGCAGATCGCCTTCAGTGGGGTCAGGTCAGCAGGTTGACCAAAGAGATGCACAGGAATAATGGCTTTGGTTTTTTCTGTAATCGCTTTCTCAGCCAACTGAATATCTATATTGAACGTTTTGGGATCAATATCGACAAAAACCGGAGTCGCTCCCACATAGGCGATAGCTTCCGCCGTCGCAATAAAAGTAAATGGCGTCGTGATAATTTCATCACCTGCTGTCAACCCTGCTGCTCGCAAGGCAAGGTGCAGAGCGTCAGTCCCGGAAGCAACACCGACAGTATGCTTGACACCCAGATAAGCAGCCATCTCTTCTTCAAACGCTTTTCCTTGTGGCCCAAGAACGAAGTATGACGAGTCCAGAACCCCTGAAATGGCCTGGTCAATATCTTCTTTTAATTCCTGGTACTGAGCACCGAGGTCTACCATTGGTATATTCATAAATTTTCTCTATTCTTTTAAAAAAGTAAAAAATTATGCTACAGAAACAATTTAGGCGAGACAGGCCGTCTGCCCCTCGCCTGAGCCAACAAAGTTATCAAAGAGTGCCTACTCTGTCACTTCATGCCAAAGTTTACCTGTAATCTGAATCGCAACCTCCAGAGCCCTTTTCCCATCAACGCCAGAGACAACTGGCGGGGTCCTATGGCGTACTGAGGAGACAAAGGAATCAATCTCGTCTTTTAATGGGTCTCCCTGGTCAAAGCTGTGCTCTTCAATACCGACATTTGGCAAACCAGGAATTAAAGAAATCCCTTTCTTCTTCTTATAAATCGAAATCTTTCGGCTTTGAAAATCGATTGAGACGTAAGCGTCCTGTTGAAAAATGCGCATTTTGCGCATCGTCTCACGACTGGCACGGCTTGCAGTGACATTTGCTACGCACCCGTTCTCAAACTGGAGCCTGGCATTCGCGATGTCAACTTCTTCAGAGAGAACAGGAACCCCAACCGAGTTAATCGTTTTCAACGGATGATCGACCAGGCTAAGCAGAATATCAATATCATGAATCATAAGGTCAAGGACCACATTGACATCTGTTCCGCGTGGTTTGAACGGTGCTAGGCGATGAGATTCAATGAACTCAGGATTATGCAAAATGCCCTTTAATGCCATGACAGCAGGGTTAAATCGTTCCAGATGCCCGACCTGAAAGGTCAGACCCTTACTCTCTGCGAGTTGGATCAGTTCGTCAGCCTCAGCCACTGTTTGCGTAATTGGTTTTTCCAATAACACATGGCAACCGGCATTGAAGCAATCTTTAGCAACAGCGTAATGAAACTGAGTCGGCACAACGATGGAAACCATGTCAACCAGTGGCAGGACATCATGATAATCAGCAAAAGCCTGGGCACCCACTTCTGCTGCGATCTCTTCTGCCCGGGCTAAATCAGAGTCAACCACACCGACGAGTTCAACGTCTTGATTCGCCTGATATTTCTGGGCATGAAAATGACCCAGGTAACCAACTCCAATAACTGCCGCCCGTAGTTTATTAGCAACAGGATCACTCATCTGGCAATACCACGCTGACTATCTTTAATAAATTCAACAAAGTGATCTAGCTCAGGAGAAGGTTCAATCTCACTTGAGACTTGGGCTAAAGCATCTTCCAGACGCGCTCCTGAACGGAAAATAAGACGATATGCTTTTTTGATCCCCCGTATGGTCTCTTCGGAAAAGCCTCGTCTCTTCAATCCAATCAGGTTCAAACCAACCGTTTTTGCCCGATCTCCCTGCGCAATCGTATAGGGAGGAATATCTTGTGTCACCATAGCACCACCGCTGATCATGGTATGACTGCCGATGCGACAGAATTGATGAACAGCAACCAGGCCACCGAGGATTGCGGTGGATTCGACTTCAACATGCCCAGCGAGTGTTGCACCATTCGCCAGTATAACATGATCGTTAACAATACAATCATGCGCGACATGAGAATAAGCCATAAACAGGTTATCGTTACCAATCGTCGTCAAGCCACCACCCTCTGCCGTCCCCCGATTCATAGTGGTAAATTCTCTGAATTGATTTCTGTCGCCAATCTTCAAACGAGTATCCTCACCGGCATACTTGAGGTCTTGCGGATTGGCACCGATTGATGAGAACTGAAAGATCTTGTTATCGCAACCGATTTCAGTCCATCCTTCAATCACGGCATGAGAAGCGACAGTTGTCCCTGAACCGATGACAACATTCTCGCCAATAACGCTGTACGGTCCAATGCTGACATTCTCGGCTATTTTGGCACCAGGATGAATAATTGCTGTCGAGTGGATCATAAACGCCCCTTACTTATCGGTAAAAGTTGCTTTCAATTCTGCTTCAGCAACCACTTTGTCATTAACAGTGGCTATAGCCTTAAACAGATAAATGCCACGCCGGACCTTGAGCAGCTCCAGATTCAGATACAGGACATCACCAGGAAGAACCGGCTTGCGAAACTTCGCCTTATCTATGCCGACAAAGTAGGGAACCTGATTTTCTCCAACCTCTTTAGCTAGAACTGCATAAACACCACCAACCTGCGCCATAGCCTCAAGGATAAGAACACCTGGCATGATTGGATGTTCCGGGAAATGCCCCTGAAAAAAGGGTTCATTAATCGTGACATTTTTTATGCCAAGGATGCTTTTACCCGTTTCAAACTCAGCTATTTTGTCAACAAGTAGAAAGGGATAACGGTGCGGCAAGAGCTTCATGATATCCAAAGTGCTTAATTCCATAATCAATCTTCATCCTTTGACAACTTGCTTTTAAGTTCTTCGATCTCTTTTTTAAGGCGTTTTAACTCACGCCGCATTTCCGGCAGGTGCGTCATGGTCATCGTGGCTTTAAGCCAATCACGGTGGGGCATTGCCGGAAGGCCCGCTAGCATTTGATAGCCTTCGGCATTATTGGATATGCCGCCGCGCCCTGCCAGAGTAACATTATCGCCGACCTTTATATGACCAGCGACCCCTGTTTGACCGCCAAAAGTGCAGTGTTTACCAATCACAGCACTGCCAGCAATCCCAGACTGAGAGGCCATAACAGTATCTTCACCAACCTGTACATTGTGGGCAATCTGTACAAGATTATCAATTTTCACACCACGCCCTATTCGCGTGATCCCCAAGGTGCCACGATCAACACAACTGCAGGCTCCGATCTCGACATCATCTTCAATGATAACCTGACCAACCTGGGGAATTTTGTAGTAGCTCTGTCCGTCTGGAGCAAAACCAAAACCATCAGAACCAACAACCGCGCCAGGCTGAAGAATCACACGATTACCGAGGATACACTTTTCACGCACTGTGGTATTGGCGTGCAGAAGACAATCCTCACCAACAACTGCATCTTCACCTATCACAACACCTGAATGCAGCTGAGTCCCCTTACCTATTCTGGCGCCGGCAGAAACAACGGCTCCGGGATAAATAGTGACATTCTCGCCAAAGGTGGCATCAGAATGGACATGAGCGCCGGCCATCACCCCCAGTCCCACATGAGGCGAGACCTCAAAGAAGGTCAGGATCTTGGCAAAAGCAAGATAAGGGTTCTCGATAAGGATCAGCGGTGTCGCCAGGCTACCAATCAAAGAAGGGTGGGCAATGACCGCCGCAGCATTGCAGTCAGCCAGTTTTTCCTTGTATTTTGGGTTCGCCAGAAAAGAAATCTGGCCTGGCCCGGCAAGATCAAGAGGAGCTACACCGGAAACAGAAGTAGAGGGGTCGCCAGAGACGCACCCCCCTACCAGGTCTGCCAGAACAGCCAGGGAGGTCATTCCCCTGCGCTCAGCTTTCATAGTGGTTAGTTTCCTTGTTTATCAAAAGCCTTGATCACAGAGTCGGTAATATCGATACTTTCGTCGGCATAGACAATGGAGCTTTCAGTTTTCTCGAGGACCATCAGGTAACCATCGCTCTTACCGATCTCCTGAACAACCTTGAGGAGCTTCTCAAGAATTTTCCTGGTCAAATCGGCGTCCGTCTGTTGCAGTGTCTCCTGGATATCCTTGGTGAAGCGCTGATAGTCCTTAACCTTCTGCTGGTAATCACGCTCTTTAGCATTGCGGGCTTCTTCTGAAAGGAGCATCGCCTGCTTTTCCAGATCTTCCTTAATCTTTTTCAACTCTTCCTGACGCTGCTGTACTTCAGCATCATAGCCCTGCACCTCGGTTTTTATCTTCTCTTTAGCTTCCTTGCCGGCAGAAGAAAGGTTCAAAGCCTTCTGCAGATCTACATAAGCGATCTTCTGAGCCTGTGCCATCACAGGGGAGGCCACCAGACCAATACAAACCAACATCAAAACAACAAACTGCTTCATACATAATCTCCTTGAAAAGAATAACTACTGTAAGTTTTAGAAAAATCGGCCAATCATAAAATCAAACTTGGACTTGGGCTCGTAATCTCTGGCGTCGAGATTATACCCGTACTCGAAACGCATCGGGCCCATGGGGCTCAACCAACGGACTCCAGCACCTGCACTATAACGCCAGGAAGCAAAAGCCTCGTCATCTTCTCCCAAGAAATCCTCGGAATTCCAGGTGTTGCCGACGTCAAAAAAGGTCACACCCTTGAGGCCGAGGTCTTTAACCAGCGGGAAGATATATTCGAAATTAAAGTAGGCTTCCGTATCACCACCGATGAAGTCGCCGCGGAAGTCACGTGGTCCAACTTCACGAGAGTCAAAACCGCGAAGGGAGTAAATGCCGCCGAGGAAGAACCTTTCATCAATCGGAACGTCTTCGATACCACCATTTAAAGCATGAACATAACCAAGCTGCCCATGAGCCGAGAAGACCGTATCCCATTTCCAGGGCCAGAAATGGCGGCTATCCAGGATATACTTACTGAATTTTTCAGTGCCGCCGACGCCGGCAAACTCCCAGGTCGCGCTCAAGTCCGTGCCAGCGGAGGGATCCAGACGATTATCCGTTGTATTGTAGCTATATGTAGTTGTAACAGAACTGAGAGTAGAGGTCCCTTCCTGTTCCAAAATTGATGGTGATGCCGAAAAAGCTACATCATAAATTTCTTTATTTTCAAAACGATAGGTAACCAGGACTCTGGAGTACTCGCCAACCGGGTGACCGGCCTTAACCGCAAAGCCCGTGGCGTCGCGGCTGAAATCTGACCATTCCCGCTCGGTCTTATAGATTTCACCGCCAAGCGTCCAACGAGTATCAAGGAAATAGGGATCAGTAAGGCCGAGCTGATAAGTCGTGCTTTCGCTACCAAGAGAAGCTGCAAGGTTCAATCTCCAGCCCCGACCCAGAAAGTTTTCCTGGGTTATGGAACCCTGAGCGACAACACCATCAACCGAGGAATAACCGGCACCGACACTGAAGGTTCCGGTTGAGCGCTCCTCAACATTGACATCAATATTCATCAGGCTGTCGTCGGAACCGGCGCTGGTGCCAACATCCACGGCCTCGAAAAAACCGAGGTTGTTGATTCGAGCCTTGCTCCGTTTCAGGTTGGTTGCGTTGAACAGATCACCCTCAACAAGTTTCATTTCGCGACGGATAACCTTGTCGCGCGTCTTGGTGTTACCGGTAATATTGATACGTTCAACCGAGACTTGCGGGCCCTGCTCGATATCAAGCATCATGTCGATCAGCTTGCTTTCGTCATTGGCGCGCGTCAAAGGCGAGACGTTCGCATAGGCGTAACCCTGGTCAGCATAAACATCAGTGACAATCTCAACACCCTTGCGCAATTGAGAACGGGAGAAAACATCGCCGGGATTCAACCCTACCAGGGCCAGAAGTTCCTCCTTGTCCCGGGTCAAATCACCCTGAGCGTCAACCGTGCCCATCCGGTACTGAGGCCCTTCATCAATATGAATAAGCAGCAGCATGTGTTTATCATTATCGACCAGAGAGATGACCGGTTCGCGAACCTTGACACGGACGTAACCTTCATTAAAATAAAGGTCAGCAATCCTTTCAAGATCCTGATTCAACAGAAGTTCGTTGTAATTGCCGCGATCCGTTATCCAGGAAAAGATCCACTTTTCCTTGGTATCCATCGCATCTCTGATATCACCTTCATCAAAGACCGTATTTCCATCGAAACGAATATCCTTAATCCGAACGATATCGCCTTCCTTGATGCGGAAGGTGACAAGCGTTTCATTCTTCTCATTAACATGGCTATCAGCAGTAATTTCCGCTGCATAATAGCCTTCCATGATATAGGCAACTTTAACCTGTTCGACACTGTTGTTAACTTCAAACGGATCATAAATATCAGGGACTTTAACAGTGATGACTTCACGTAATTTTTCAGTGCTGAGTTTATCGTTGCCCTCGAAACGCACATTACGCACCAGGGGGCGCTCTTGCACAATGAAGGTCAACACGGATGCGTCAGCCTCTCCGGAAATATCAGAGGTGATATCTGAGAAGCGTTCCATCTTGTAAATATCGCCCATAGCGGCGTCGATATCAGCAGGAGTGACTTTCTGCCCCGGCTTGATGCTCACAGCATTTAAGACATCATCAGTCTTCACTCGCTGATTACCTTTAACCTGGACATCTGCGAGAAAAAATTCTTCTGCAGCCCAGGCAGGAAAAGCCAGTGAAAGGCAGACCAATAACACAAGAGCCCTCTTCATCATATCAATGTTACTCCAAATCATGTTAACAGGTTAAAAATCGCGTCATTATAAGGAATTGCCGGCAGAAGGTAAACCATAAAGTCGCCTTGATCGCCTTTGCAAAAGAAGCCTTTTAACACAGGCGTCAGGTTTTCAAGAAGCCATCTTCCATATGCACGACCCGATCCATATGTTTCGCAACTTTTTCGCTATGGGTCACAACCACGATCGTCAGATCTCGTTCGTCGTGCAAACGGTCAAGCAGAGCCAGGATCTCATCGGAGGTCCCACTATCGAGATTGCCCGTCGGTTCATCCGCCAAAAGCAACCTTGGCGACATGGTCAGAGAGCGCCCAATAGCTACCCGCTGCTGCTCTCCACCCGAGAGTTGCCCCGGCTTATGGTCGAGACGATGATCAAGACCAACAGCCTTAAGGATTTCAATCGCACGTGACTCGGCGTCCTTAACCGAAGACCGTCCGATCAAGGCAGGCATCATGACATTTTCCAGGGCGCTGAACTCGGGCAACAGTTGATGAAACTGGAAAACAAAGCCGATGGAGCGGTTACGAAAGGCGTCCAGTTCCTGTGCGGAGTAACGAAAGATGTCTTTATCAGCGAAGCAAACAGAGCCGCTGGTTGGCCGATCCAGGCCACCGAGCAGATGCATCAGCGTGGTTTTGCCGGCGCCGGAAGAACCAACAACAGCGATGCGTTCGCCAGCACGAATGTCGAGGTCAACGTTCTTCAGAACATCGATTCTGCCACGATCTGTAACAAAGCTTTTTGAAAGTTCACGAACAGCAATCATGACAGCAACCTATTCATAACGAAGGGCTTCGGCAGGATCCATCTTGGCCGCCCGCCATGCCGGATAGATGGTCGCCATCAGGGAGATAGACATGGCCACGACAACGACGGCGACAACATCGCCCGTATTAACAACCGAGGGAAAATGATCCATACCGTACACGCTCTGATCAAAGATTTTAACATTAAGCAGATTTTCCAGGCCTTTGATGAGAGGGTCAGCGTTCTTGGCCAGCAACAGCCCGAGCCCCGTACCGAAGAGGGTTCCGAGGGTACCGATGATCAAGCCCTCGAGAACGAAAATCTGCATAATACTGCGAGACGTTGCGCCCATGGAGCGCAGGATGGCAATGTCACGATGCTTTTCCATCACCACCATAATTAGCGTCGTCGCGATGTTAAAAGCGGCAACCAATACGATGATGCCAAGAACGATGAACAGGCCAAGCTTCTCCAGTTTGAGCGCGGAGAGGAAGGACCCGAACATATCCTCCCATGAACGAACAGAGTGCGGGAAGCCGAATTCCTGACGCAGGCTGCTGGCAACAGGAGCCGCCTGATCAAAGCTGTCGACCTCCACTTCAACACCGGTCACACCTTCGTTGAGATCAAAGAAGTGCTGGGCTTCTGTGAGATCGATGTAGGCAAAATAGGCATCGATAAAACCCCCACGCTGTTTAAAAATACCGACTACTTTAAACGGCTTCATCTTCGGGATCATCCCGAAAGGCGTAATCGTGAACATAGGCGGAATAACATTAATGGAATCACCAACGGCGACCCCCAATGTCGTAGCGGTATCCAGGCCGATCAAGATACCCGGCTGAGTTTCCTCGGAATCATACAGAAGGGTCTCAACTTCACCGCCAGATTCGGTCAAAAAACTCTGACGAAAGATTTTGTTCTGTCGTTCAACGCCTTTGACATTAACAGCAGCAACATTCCGCCGCGAAAGCAGCATAGCTTCCTTGCTAACAAAAGGAGACGCATTCAAAACATGAGGAGAGGCCGCCTTCGCTGCCGCGACAACCGCATCAGAATCAGTCAGGCTCTCTCCATGTTTCTGCACCAGGACATGCGGTACATTACCGAGAATCTGCTTCCTGACACCGTCATGAAAACCGGTCATAACAGCAAGGACGACAATCAGCGCAGCAACGCCAAGCGTAATGCCGATAATCGAGATAAACGAGATCACCGAGATAAACGTCTGTTTACGTTTGGCGCGCAGGTAACGCAGGCTGACAAAGAGTTCGTAATTCATTTAAAATCAGGAACGAGGTACGGGGAACGAGGTACGAGGAGAGCAAAACCTGGCTCTGCCCCATTCTTCGTTGCCCACTCCTCGATCCTATCCTTTCGACTCCGGTCGCATCTGTGGGAAGAGGATAACATCTCGAATTGACGGGGAATTTGTCAACAACATCACCAGGCGGTCAATGCCGATACCCTCACCTGCGGTTGGCGGCAAACCGTATTCAAGTGCGCGGATATAATCTTCGTCCATGGCATGAGCTTCTTCATCACCGGCTTCTTTCTCAACCAACTGCTTAATGAAGCGCTCGCGCTGATCATCAGGGTCGTTCAACTCGGAGAAAGCGTTTGCAAGCTCGCGGCCGACGACAAAGAGTTCAAAGCGATCAACCACAGTCTCATCCTGATCGTTTTTGCGTGAAAGAGGAGAAACCTCCGTGGGGTACTGGGTGATAAAGGTTGGTTGCCAGAGCTCCGGCTCAGCGACAGCATCGAAAACCTCTGTTAACAGCTTGCCGTAGCCGATCTTCTTGTCGAGCTCCAGTCCCAGTTTTTCTGCGTAAGCGAGCAGCTTGTCACGATCAGCCACGTCAGCTTCACTGATATCACCGTATTGAACGACAGACTCGCGTACGGTCAGTCGCTGCCATGGACGGCTCAAATCGACCTCGCGTTCGCCATACATGAATTTCAAGCTACCGACCACCTTCTCGGCAAGATGGCAGATCAGCTCTTCAGTCAGATCCATGAGATCTTCGTAGGTCGCGTAAGCCTGATAGAACTCCATCATGGTGAACTCAGGATTGTGTTGGATTGAGATCCCTTCATTACGGAAGTTACGGTTGATCTCAAAGACACGCTCGAAACCGCCAACAACAAGGCGTTTGAGGTAAAGTTCTGGGGCAATGCGCAGGAAAAGATCCATCTTTAAAGTGTTATGATGGGTAGTAAACGGCTTGGCTGTTGCTCCACCGGCGATCGGCTGCATCATCGGCGTTTCAACTTCGAGGTAATCCTTATTGACCATGTAATCACGGATCAAGGAGATGATCTGGCTGCGCTTGCGAAACACCTCTCGCACATCAGGGTTCACCATCAGGTCAAGATAGCGTTGGCGATAGCGGGTCTCCACATCGGTCAGACCATGCCACTTTTCCGGCAGAGGTAACAACGATTTGGTCAAAAGCTGAATTGACCCGGCACGCAGGGACAGTTCATCTGTCTTGGTGCGGAACGGGCGCCCTTTAATGCCAACGATGTCACCAAGGTCGAACTTGCGGAAAAGCTCAAAGCTCTCTTCACCGACGAGGTTTTTAGCAACATAAACCTGAAGACGACCGGTGCGATCCTGAATCTGAATAAACGCGGCTTTGCCAAAATCACGCTTCGCCATAATCCGTCCGGCGATCTGATAGGTTGTTTCAAGCCCCTCAAGGGCGGCAGCATCATGCTCTGCATGAGCCGTGTGAACCTCACCTGCCGTGGTATCGGTCACAAAACCATTGGCAAACGGATTGTGTCCCTGTTCGCGAAGGTCTTTGAGTTTAGTGCGCCGTTGAGCAATAACTTCGTTGCTACTTACTTCTTCCTCTGCAGCCATGATGTCTTTCCTTCTTATATGTTAAATCAGTAATTCTTGTCGTTCTAGTTAATGGTATATGGGACAGTCCCCTTAACTGCGGGGACAGTCCCTGAGCTGCTGTTACTGCATCAAATAGGCTTCTATAAAACCGTCCAGGTTGCCGTCAAGGACAGCATCGGTATTGCCGCTCTCAAAATCAGTGCGATGGTCTTTAACCATACGATAAGGGTGCAGCACATAGGAGCGGATCTGGCTACCCCAGCCAATATCCTTCTTTTCACCACCCAACTCTTCGGCTTCGCTCTCTTTCTTTTCCATCTCCATTTCATAGAGACGTGCTTTCAGCTGCTTCATTGCCGTAGAGCGGTTTTTATGCTGAGAGCGTTGACTCTGGCAGCTGACAACGATACCGGATGGGAGATGCGTAATTCTGATCGCAGAATCCGTTTTATTAACATGCTGGCCACCGGCTCCACTGGCACGAAAAGTATCGACTTTCAGATCCTTATCCAGAACCTCAATATCGACGTCATCGGAGAGCTCAGGGAAAACAAAAACCGAACAGAAAGAGGTATGGCGACGAGCATTGGAATCAAAGGGAGAGATTCTGACTAACCGGTGTATGCCCTTCTCCGCTTTCAGGTAACCAAAAGCGTAATCCCCGCTAACGGTAATAGTGACACCCTTGGTGCCGGCCTCATCTCCTGGTTGATAATCCGTGATCTCGGCCTTGAAACCTTTGCGCTCACAATAACGCAGATACATACGCAACAGGATTTCGGCCCAGTCCTGGGCTTCCGTGCCACCGGCACCTGCGTTAATACTGACGATAGCGTTGTTGGCATCATGTTCGCCGGAAAGCATGCGGGCAAACTCCATCCTGCCGATCGACTTTTCCAACGCTGGCAGCATCTCACGAACTTCCGCAAGAGCCTCTTCGTCTTCACTCTCCTCGCCGAGCTCGATCATAACCTGGACATCCTCCAGGCCATTGGCTGCCGACTGCCAATCTTCAACGAGCTTTTGCAGCAAGGTTCTTTCCTTTAGAACCTCCTGAGCCTTCTCGTTATCATTCCAGAATTCTGGCCTGGCAACTTCCGCTTCCAACTCTGAGACGCGCTCACGCTTGCTATCAATGTCAAAGGTACCTCCTCAGCTCAGAGAGCTTGTCCTGGAGGCTTTTCAACAATTCAATTTCTTCACGAAACATTATAAACTCCCAACGCTAAAGTCGAACAGCGGATTATACCTGTAGTCAACCAACGGAACAAGGAAACTTCATGGATTTGGAGATTTTCTTGGTAATCATTGTAAGGGATTAGAATAATAATCCGAAAAATTTATCCAGTTACCTGCATCGCCCCAGAAATCCATTGCAAAAAAGTGAAAGATGAAGAACATGAACCAACTCACGCCCGTTCGCTCTGCTCACTCGAGACGCAGAGATCGCAGAGTAAGAACTCAACCACTATGAGCTGAAAGCGCATAGGTTCCGACGGGACTGAAAGTTCCTTAAAGGCAGTTGCCTGCAATAAACCAGACACTAAGATCACCAAGAAAGACTATTAACATCAGTTTGGCATCCTTAGTGTCCTTGGTGCCTTAATGTGTGTGGGCTTCTATCTAATGAATAATTAGCAACTAAAAGTCTTGAGCTTAAAGTCCATAGCTTTGGACTAGCGTGTTGAAACAATAAACGGCAAAACTTCCCTATGAGCAGTCTTTCTCTGCGTGAGGCAAGCTTTTGCTATTTCTTCTAAATCGATTGTATCTTTGCGTCTTGAATTAAAATCTTGGCGTCTTTGCGTTAAAAAAAGCGCCGGCGGGTCTGAATCAACCATATCAAGCAAATCAGCAGGAAAGCCCCCGGAATCAGATCACCCATATGCGAGTAAAGCTTTGGTCGAGCACCTAAGCCAACCTCAGACGACAAGAAGCCTGCCTCAAAAAGGTTGGTTTGCTTAATAATCTTTCCCGATGGGGCGATAAAGGCTGAGATACCGGTATTGGCGGCACGCGCCACCCAGACACGGTTCTCTATCGCTCGAAAACGGGCCATCGCCAGATGTTGCCAGGGAGCCGACGACTTGCCGAACCAGGCATCGTTAGTGATATTCACCAACAAATCACTGCCCTGCCGGACATACTCCCGCGCCAACTCAGGAAAAACCACCTCGTAACAGATCAGAACGCCAAGGTTATATTTTCCAATTGGCAAGGGGTTGATCTCGCCAGGAGAATAATCACCGATGCCGGCGACGAGCTTGTTAACAAAAGGGAGAAACTTGCCAAGCGGTACATATTCGCCGAAAGGAACAAGGTGGATTTTATCACTCCGTCCTTGTACTTCAGCCGTCGGCGAAAGCAGATAGGCACTGTTCAGATAACGTAAGGCTCCTGAGTCTCGACGGTATGCAGGGCTACCAAAGAGGAGAGCGGTTTTTGCCTCAGCAGCGAGGCCTGCAACAGAATCAGCCAGAGGCCCACCATCCTGGAAATAAAATGGCATGGCCGCTTCTGGCCAGACAATCAGATCCTTTGCGCCGTCTTGCTCAGCCCGCAACGACAGGTCACGATAGGTTTGCACTGTGCTGATCTGATTCTCGGGCCTCCACTTGAGCCCTTGTGGAATATTGCCCTGCACAACAGCCACAGCCAATGTTTCGGCACGGGTATCAGGGTCCTGTTGCAGGCACCAGGCTCCGTAAGCATAGTTGCCCAGCAGCAGGACCATTGCTACGACAAAAGCTTTCCTCGGATGCCCTTGCGAAGGCCCGCGACTCTTGAGCAGAAAGCACTCGGCAAGAGCGGCATTACATAAGACAATCAGGTAGCTTAAGCCATAGACACCGAAAAGGTCCGCAGACTGAACCATCGGCAACCAATCGTGCTGGGAGTAGCCGAGGGTTGCCCAGGGGAAGCCGGTCAGCAAGAACTCCCGCAGGAACTCCAGGGCAACCCAGAAGACCGGCAAGGTTAACGCAAAAGAGTAACCTCTAAATTCCCTGAGACGGCAGGCCGCCCAGGAGGCAATCGCCCAGTAAAGAGCCAGATAAGCTGCAAGCAGCAGATAGAGCAGAAAGGAGAGCAGGACAGGCAGATGACCATAGGTGGTCATAACGATATTGAGCCAATAGAGGGTGACCGCAAAAAAAACCACCCCGGCTACGAAGCCACTCTTGAAAGGCCGTTTCGGCATGACTATGATCAGGGGGATCAATCCAAGCCACGCCAGCAGATGATAGTCAGGAAGCGGAAAAGAACACGCCAGCAAGAGCCCCGACAAGGCACTGAAACAGGTTGTTTTGTCAGGCAGGAATCGGCGTATCATCACTCTGTTCCAGAAGTTTCAGCGTCGCGCCAGACACGGACCTTCTCAATCTTACGTTCATCGGAGTCTTCGACCATCAGAACCAGTCCGTTATCACAGACTTTCTCGCCCTTTTGCGGAACGTTGCCTAACAAGTGGAACAGATAGCCGCCAACCGTATCGAACTTTTCACGGGGGATTTCGATATCGTAGTATTCTTCCAATTCCTCAACATTGGCCCTGGCATCGACCAAAAGTGTACCGTCCTCCTGTGGTTGCAACCAGGGTATTTCCAGATCGTATTCATCCTGAATATCACCGACAATTTCCTCAAGCAGGTCCTCTATCGTAATCAGACCGGAAGTGCCACCATACTCATCAACGGCGATCGCCATATGCACCCGGCGGGTTTTAAAATCCTTCAAGAGATCAACGATACGCTTGGTTTCAGGAATAAAGTAAGGGGTGCGCATGACGTCGGTCAGCGTCAAGGTCTCATCGTTTGCGCCCCAGTTGCGCAACAGGTCTTTTGCGTAGACAACACCAACGATTTTGTCCGTAGAGCCCTCAAAGAGAGGAACACGGGAGTGCCCGGAACGTATGATCAATTCGAGAAAATCACTCAGAGTCGCACGAGCAGGACAGCAGACCATGTCAGTACGCGGCACCATCACTTCACGAACAATGGTGTCACCGAACTCAAAGATCGACTGCAACATGTCACCTTCTGACTCGTTAAGGATGCCCTCTTCTTCGGAACTGTTGATCGCGTCCTGCAGTTCTTTTTCCGTTAAAGCCCGTGAACGCCCTCGGAAAAGACGACTAAAGGTTGAGCTAAATAAGTTACCTTGCGGGTTTTGATCGTCTTCCACGAGAAGAAAACTCCTGTTCGGTTAGTGAAAAGCCAGTTGCAGGGCCAGGGTCGTCACTATGCCGACCACGCCACCTGCAACAATTTCTTTTAGATTATGAATACCAAGAAGAACCCTGCTTTGAGCGACCAAAGCAGCAAGAAACCAGGCCAGCAGGATCATCAGCAGACCGACATCAGAAAAAGCCGCTGAGGTGGCAATAGAAAAAGCCACTCCGGAATGACCGCTTGGCATCCCGCCGTGCAACGGCGTGCCCTTGCCCACCCGGGCCTTGGCCAGAATCACCAGCAGCACGACCACGACAACCGAGATAATCGCCACGTTCCCCGTAGACCGCATGAACTCATGGCTGGCACTCGCTCCGGCCGTAAAGAAAAACCTCGACACCGCCAGATAACCAAGCAGCATTGCACCGACACTGGCGAGAAGCACAGCTCCGGCGGCAACATCTTTGGCGCGCTTGGCGAGGGGGTGAAAATCGGGGGAGACCAGATCGACAACCACTTCGATAGCCGTGTTCACCAGTTCGGCAAACAAAACCAGGGTGATGGCCAGTGCCAGCAGGGCAAACTCGTAGAGAGTAAGGTGTAAGACCGGGGCACCGACCAGAATGAGTATGGCCGCAACCAGGTGAAAGAGCATATGACGCTGTGTCTTAGCCGCCCAGAGGATACCCTCAATCGCGCAATTAAGGCTACCGATAAACCCCTTGGGCTTGGTAGGCTCAGCCTTCATTCAGCAAGAAACTCCTCACGGATCAAAGTAAAGACTTCACGTTCTCTGGCTTCCATAATTTTCACATCTTCTTCGGTTCCACGCTCGTGGTCATAACCGAGCAAATGCAGGATACCATGGAGCAGCAGGAAATACAGTTCACTTTCAAATGAATTCTGCGCCTCACAGGCATCACGCGCGGCGGTCTCTGCAGAGACAACCACATCACCGAGCAGATCAGGTTGAACGCCGCCGCCCTCGCCTTCCTGCATGGCAAAAGAGATGACGTTGGTGGGTCGATCCTTATTCAGGTAGTCGCGATTAATCTCCTGGATCGCGGCGTCATCAACAATCAGAATTGAAAGATGAGCATCAGGACATGCCGAGGCGTTTAAGATCATCTGTGCTACTTTTCGCAGTTGAATTTTGCTGATTTTCTGGCTCTTCTGTTGATTTTCTATCGCGATCTTCATTTAAACTCCCGGTGGATTTCTTAAGGCTACGTTCCTTGCTGGCAGGCTCCGGATAATCGACTCGATAGTGGAAGATACCACCGAGGACCAGCTTGAAGCTTTTAGCAATATTGTTGATATCCTTCAAGGTCAATTCGCATTCATCGAGTTGCCCGTCGATAAAGATATTGTTGATAATTTTCTGCACCATCCCCTGAATACGCGCCGGAGTCGGGTCGGTCAGGGTTCGACTGGCAGCCTCGATCGCATCAGCCAGCATGATCAAAGCCGCTTCACGGGTCTGTGGCTTAGGGCCAGGATAGCGGTAATCACGCTCGTCAATCTGTTCAACCTCTGGATCAGCCTTGCTCTTTGCCCGATCGTAAAAAAACTTCATCAGGCTGGTACCGTGATGCTGACGAATTATATCCATCAGGGCCTGCCCCAGGCGACTTTCGCGAGCCATTTCTACGCCATCTTTAACGTGCGCCATCAATATCAGCGCACTCATGGACGGCGCCAGCTTATCGTGTCGATTCTCCTGACCGCCAATATTCTCAATAAAGTACTGCGGCTTTCTGATCTTGCCAATATCGTGATAGTAAGCCGCAACCCTTACCATCAGGGGGTTAACACCAATGTTTTCCGCGGCCGCTTCGGCAAGGTTGCCGACGATAATGGAATGATGGTAAGTCCCCGGAGCTTGCACCATCAAATCCCTAAGGAGCGGGTTATTCATATTGGCCAGTTCAAGCAGTTTGATGTTGGTCGTATAGCGAAACAGTGACTCGACCAGAGGGACAATCCCGGTCACTATCACCGCAGCAACCAGACCACCGGTAAAGCCGAAGCCCAGCTTGTAAAGCAATTGCAGATCGAAGGGCCTGCTCGTCGTCAAATGCAAGGCAAAAAGTAGCACAAAATTAAACACCCCCAGGCGCAGTCCGGCCCGGAACAGTGATGAGCGCTCGGTGACATGACGCACCCAGTGCGCGCCTGAAAGACTGGTCAGAAAAGCGAAGATCAAAACGGCGAAACTGTTGCCGAAAAGAACCGCGGTGAGAATCGAGGAGAGGATGGCAAAAACCAAAGAGACCTCTGAATTCAGGACCACGCGCACCAACATGGTACCAACGGCAAAGGGGAAGAGGTAATAATACGCGTTCGGCTCCACGTAAGGGAAAGCACTTCCCAAGGCGTTCGCGATAAAGATCGAAACCTTCAAGGCCAGGATTTGAACGACAAAGACTGACGCCAAAAAGAGCAGGTCACGATTTTCCGGTTGATATTTTCGAATATTCCGGCGGGCAAAGGTGTGTACAAAGTAGATCAGAATAAAGCAACTGAGCAGAATGCCAGAGGCCTTGCGCCACAGAGAAGCGGCGCTGTTTTCATCCTGCAGCGCACCAAGACGTTTCAGCTGATCCAGTGTGATACGATCGCCTTCACGGACAATCATCTCCCCTTTCTTGACCTGAATCAGGACGGGTTTAACCTTTTCCCGGGCCAACGTCCTGCGCGCTTCGGTTTCATTCTGGTTAAAGGAGATATTAGGCCGTAGCAGCGGCACAATCAATTCGCGCAAAGCCATTTGCTGTTTGCTTGTAAACTCTGTCGTGCCGAGGGCTTTTTTCAGGGAATCATGGAGTTCACCAAGGCCAATGATTTTTTCAACGCCCGTGTCTAAAAACTCAGGTTGCTCATCGGATCCGCGAAAGATCACACCCTTGGAACGGTCCGCCTCAAAGAGCTTGAGGTTGCCGGCAACTTTTTGCAGATAAAGCGGAAGAATCACCTCAGCAATACGGCGATTGCCATCCTCCAGAGTCGATACTTCCTGCAGTGCCACGAGAGTTTTTTCACTCGTCTTGATACCAAAATTTGCGTCGAGTTCGGCAAGCTGTTTCTTGGTGTCGACAGCCTGTTCCTGATCTTTATGCAAAGAGGTTATGACCTGGACCACCTGTTCGGTTACTGCTGTTCCGGTCGCCGGATCGAAGTCGTAAAGATGAGCAACGGCTTTCTCTGCTTCAGCCCTCTTCTGCTCCGACAAATCATCATCGGGAATCAACAGGTCGTGGGGAGCTTTGATATCACGAGGAGCAATATCGCCAGGGCCAAACGCAGTCGGCGTCAAAACACCCTTGGGAACGATAATAAAGGTCAGCAACGCCACCAGTGCCAGCAAAAGAAGGCTTCGCTGGAATCTCTGGTCATTCTCGAGCTGATTCTGCTTCGCCAGTCGAGAGAGCGGCTTCTGGGTTGATACAGCGTCTGATTTGCGTTCATTTTTGGTCATGCAATTCCTGTAAAGCCTTATTTATGTAGGCGTGTGAGCATCGTAGGCTCTAACAATAGCTTGAACAATCGGATGTCGAACAACATCGATGTCGGTGAAACGGACAAAGTTAACACCATCGACATTTTTCAGCACATCTCTGGCTTGAACCAACCCTGAGATGCGATCGTTTGGCAGATCGATTTGTGTCACGTCACCTGTAATCACAGCGCGGCTGCCAAAACCCAGCCGCGTCAAAAACATCTTCATCTGTTCTTTGGTGGTGTTTTGCGCTTCATCGAGAATAACAAAAGCGTCATTAAGCGTCCGGCCGCGCATAAACGCTAAAGGTGCCACTTCAATCACACCATGATCGATCAAGGCCTGACCGCGATCAAAGTCCATCAGATCGTAAAGCGCGTCATAGAGTGGACGCAGATAAGGATTCACCTTTTCGGTGATATCTCCCGGTAGAAAGCCCAGCTTTTCTCCGGCTTCCACAGCCGGCCGCACCAAGACGATCCGGCTGATCTCTTTCTTTTTCAAAAGCGCCACAGCCATCGCCATAGCCAGATAAGTTTTGCCGGTGCCAGCGGGACCGATACCGAAGACGACATCATTGCTACGCATGGCATCAAGATAGGCCTTTTGGGCCAGCGTTTTCGGAGAGATGGCTTTATTGCGGGAAGAAACCGTGACGGTATCCAGAAAGATTTCCGTCAACTTCGCCGATTCATCCATGCGCAGGATGCGTTCGGCGTATTCGATGTCTGTCGGGCGCAGGTCAAAACCCTTTTCCAGCAGTCCGGCCAACTCTTCCAGCATACGGGTTGCGCGAGTCACCATATCCGCCGCACCTTCAAGAACAGCAGTCGTCCCCTTGGAGCTGATACGAACACCGGTGAGACGTTCTATCTGTTTCAGATGGCGGTTCTGTTGGCCGAACAGTGTATGCGCCAACCTGGGATCGGCGGGTTCAAAGCTTTGCTGTTTTATTTGGTCGCTCAAAAAGTAGCCTTTAAAGTTTTCTGGTTATCGCCATTACTCAAGTAAGAGCAAAATCAAAAGGTTTAACGCAAAGACGCCATGAAAAGCCAAGAGAGGCGCAAAGGATGGCTGTTCTTGCTTGTTGAAATAGTTTTCTTTGCGGTCTTTCTCTACCCCTTCGCGCCTTTGCGTTAAACATTTTTTTGGGTTATACAACCGGATCGAAATGGACAACCGAAGTAAAGTCTATGTTGCGCCAGCTTGTTAAAATACCACCTTGGTTTATGCAAATCAATTGCATCGCATTATGAGCGGATAAATCACATGAAAAATGCTTTAAATTTTATCCTGATGTGCTATAAAAAAAACTTCAAACAACCGATCAAAGCTGACATAAAAGACCAAAAACATTCTACAAAAGCAAGGGGACAGAAATCATGAGTGAGATCGTCGACATTTATGCCCGTGAAATTCTTGATTCGCGCGGCAATCCAACTGTTGAAGTCGAAGTATACCTCGAAAGCGGCGTTATGGGTCGTGCCGCAGTACCGAGTGGCGCCTCTACAGGCGAGCGCGAAGCTCTTGAACTCCGGGATGGCGACAAAAGCCGTTACCTCGGCAAAGGCGTTTTAAAGGCCGTCACTCACGTTAACGAAGTGATCACCGATGCACTGCTCGGTTGGGAAGCGTCCGACCAATCAGGCATCGACCGCAAGCTTCTGGACATGGACGGTACAGATTTTAAAAGCAACCTCGGCGCCAACGCCCTGCTCGGCGTTTCCCTCGCGGTCGCTAAAGCCGCAGCCGAAGAAGCCGGTCTCCCTCTCTACCAATATCTTGGCGGCACCAACGCCAAGGAACTGCCACTGCCCATGATGAACATCATCAACGGTGGCGAGCATGCCGACAACAACGTCGACATTCAGGAATTCATGATCATGCCTTGCGGCGCAGAGTCCTTCAAGGAAGCGCTGCGTATGGGGGCTGAGATCTTCCATGCTCTGAAAAAGGTCCTCAAAGACAAAGGCTACAATACGGCTGTTGGTGATGAGGGTGGTTTCGCTCCCGACCTGAAGAGCAACGAAGAAGCCCTCGAAGTGATCATGGAAGCTATAAAAGCCGCAGGTTACAAGCCGGGCGAAGAGGTCCTGCTTGCTCTCGACGTGGCCGCCAGTGAGCTCTACAAGGATGGTACCTACACCCTTGAGAACGAGAAACAGAAAGAGAAGTCGGCCGCAGACATGGTTGAGTTCTATGCTGACCTGGTCGAGCGTTATCCGATCATCTCCATCGAAGATGGTATGGCAGAGAACGATTGGGACGGCTGGAAGCTGCTCACAGACCGCCTTGGCGACCGTATCCAGATCGTCGGCGACGATCTCTTCGTCACCAACACCAAGATCCTCAAAGAAGGAATCGACAAAGGCATCGCCAACTCGATCCTGATCAAGGTCAACCAGATCGGCACCTTGACCGAAACGCTCGAGGCCATCGAGATGGCCAAACGTGCCGGCTACACCGCGGTCGTCTCACATCGCAGCGGCGAGACCGAAGATACTTTCATCGCCGACCTCGCTGTGGCTACCAACGCCGGCCAGATCAAGACCGGCTCCCTCTGCCGCACCGACCGCATCTGCAAGTACAACCAACTCTTGCGCATCGAAGATGAGCTTGAGGATGTGGCTGTTTTTGCCGGAGCGGATGTTTTTTACAATATCAAGTAACAAACGACGATTTTCTAACAATACGGTTCGTACCCCACCGTATCCTAAATAATAGGCAAAAGGTCTCCTGGTTTTACTGGGGGGCCTTTTGGCATTCACGTCGAGACTGTGAGGCATGAACCGCATCGTTCGAGGGCTACAGAAAAACCCGTTAATCAACATCCATGGCTTTTGCTAATTTTCTGGCATTTGCCTTGTCAATTGTGCGTTTGCCATTTTCCATCTCGGATATATGTCGTTGAGAGATTCCCGTATTTTTAGAAAGCTCAACTTTCACCAAGGGTGACTATTACTATTCGCAAAGCAGCTAAATCAGCAGTCGCTGCACTCGAAGCGTGTACGTCCCCGCTATGATAAGATTGTGACATTGAGCTGTAGAAGGCGCGAAAAGAATGGCGATGGCGATTTTCACAGAAGTTGTCAAGGGAACACCTCTTACACTTGACACTGCTGTGCTCATCTATTTTGGGAAAGTACCCTGTCTAAAGGTTATTCAATAGTCGCTCGACCTGTGGCGAAGGAATCAATCATCACATGTTTGCGCCTCGCACCGGTTTCGTCAACCACACAAAAATACTTCTTAGGAGTGGACACTGAGGTGCGAATAGAGCCGTTGGGGCGAAAAACAATACTCTCTGTGGTCCCGACTGATCCGCAGAGACCAGACGCATTGTCGCTGGTCAGGACACCGACCTTACTGAGTGTTGCTGTCTGCGCCGGAGTAACGCCCCAGTCAGAAGTTCCCAAGTCCCAAAGATAAATACGACAGGTAGATGGATCGTCCTTGCTTTGGTTGCGCAGATCAATTTCTAACTTTGCTTCACGATTATTTGATATCGCCCGAGAACGGGTGTCGCGCATCAGGGACAAAATTTCGTGTGAGGCGTTTTTATAAACCACGCTCTTGGTCCAAACAATGTAAGAAGGTAAAGCAATTGCTGACATAATCGCCAGAAGAGCTATGACCATAAGCAGCTCAATGAGTGAGAACCCGCTTTCGACCTGTTTCATGGACTCCCCCTACTGTTTAGGTGTCAAACTGAGATTTAATGTATATTCCTGAGACGACTTCATGCCTTCAGGATCGCTCGCCACCACCCGGAAAGAATAGACACCGACATTCTCAGCTTTAATCGGCCAGATGAGCAATCCTGACCCAGGGTCAATACTCATGTCAACCGGCGACTCCTCCAGCGAATAAGTGATCTCATCCCCATCAGGATCAACAGCCTGCACCAAGTACTCATAGCGCCCTGCGTTGCCTTCCCCAGGCGGACTTGAAACAATGCTCGGCGGCCCGTTCGGAACTATCACATCGGCTGTTCGGAATGCCCGGCCGTCCCCCTCGGTATCGTACGCCACGACCTCCAGAGACAAGCGATCCCCACGATAGAACTGGTCCCCAGTTAGAGTAGCGTCATCAAAAACCACGACATGCTGATCGTTTACAAACCAGCGATACTTGAAACCGACCAGATCGTTTCCCTGGTCAGAGCCTTCAGCACTGGCCGTCAAGTCGATACCACTATAGAAGCTTTTCGGCTGAACATCCACTGAAGTCACTCGCGGTGGATGATTGACGGCAGTCATGGCCGCTGCAACGGAAGATATTGGTACAGTAGGAAGTGCGTCAACGGATGGTGAAAGCGACGTTTCATCCAATACGGCCATTTTTTGCTCTGCAAGGATCTCTGCCACCGATCCTACAGGAGGTATCGGCTGAAGTGAGCGATCTCGAAACATAAATAAAACGAAGAATACAACAACGGCTCCGGTCGCAATCAAAAGAAGCCCCAATCTCAACCTGCGCTGAGGTGGTGCCGCTGAAAAAACGGGCTGCTGACTGTTGCGAGTTTTGCTTTCTTTTACGGCCATCATCACCACTGCAACCAATAGACAGGGCGGATCATATTTGTCGCGCCGAGGTCGATTTTAACGAAGTTCTGGTCAGCTGGCGTCACCAGGTCGAGTTCACCATTTTCATTGATGATAATCGTCGGCGTAGTCGGGATACCGCCACCAAGGCTGTATTCGCGGTCGGCACGGCGCAAAACCTCACCGCCTGTTCCAGCCCGTTCGTTGGTTGCGCTGATCTGGCTCTCGCCGAACACATCCAGAGTGCCATCTTCCCAGTCGTACACTGCTTCCGCAGTCCGATAGTCCAGGGCATAAATGCGTGCCTTACCAAGGTTCCCAGCATCGCAGGGATCCACGGTAGAATCATATGGCAGCGGCTGATAGGTCGTAAAGAAGACTTTTTTGTCCAAAACAATTGGTGTCGCCAAAGCTTTTTCGCCCCAGCGCTTAGCGGTTGCGTCACTTCCACCAGGGTAATTCAATTTTACATACCAACCATACCTGGGCAAAGGATTCATTTCTTCATTATAGCTATAGTTGTAAAGTTGATTCTTGTAATCCAGCCATTGAGCAGTCGTCAAATCATCGCGCTGTAAAGGATTGGTCGTCAGATCTACCAAGTGGCTTTCGTCAATCAGAGTTGGACGGTTGCCGGAGTTATTGTAACCACTAAGGCTTGTGTCATAAGCCAAATCTGTATCACGTACCATGTAGAAACGATCCACAACGGCCCCGCCATCAGTTGCCGGGTTCAAGTAATTGAGCGGATGAGCGCGGTCACCGGTGCCAAAATAGACCAGCATGGTGTTCCTATCCAACGGCACGACATCAGGGCGGTGGAAAATCTTACGACCAGAATCACCAGTAACTTGGGCAGAAAAGATGCGCTGGCCTGTCCAATCGTCGTCCGTGTCCCTTACGCCGAATTTATAACCAATGTCAAAACGCCAGAGTTGGCCGCCCATATCACCGGCATAGAGGCGATCAGTAAATCCATCGGTGTCGCTGTCAACCAACGCCACATCAGACGGCATCGAGAAAGTCATGTTGGGTGACTCAGAGTTGCTGGCTGTTTCGCCGTAACCAAACGACCAGACCTTAGAACCGAGATTGTCGGTATTTGGCGTTAAAATATTCTTACCCTCGTCATTAATGCTCGCAACTATTTCGGCAATTTCAACAACGTAAAGTGCGCGTCCCTTGGGGTTGGCTTGCGGTGCCGTCAGGTTTTTAGCAGAGCCCAGTGGACCAACGGGAGTTGTGTCCAGCACTGTCTCTTGGAAGCTACTCCCCTCGCGAAAATCGTTTACCAAGCTCGGCAGTTCTACGGAACTGACCAAACCGTCGGGGAAGAGTTGTGTATTCCCCCACCGCATGTCCTCATTGGTATCATAACCACCGCCAAAAATCGCAACGACCTTTTGAGTAGTGCTGTCGGTCTTGATCTTGGCTAACCGCGGCATACCCCAGGTCTCTCCCATCTCGGCAAACGGAAAAGCACCATTTACGTCAGGGGTAAGATTAGTTATTTTTCCCATCCATTGAGGGACCTCAGGGTTGGTAATATTCAAGGCATAGTAGGCCCCAATCTCACCACTCTTCGGGCTTGTCACCACCGGTTGAAGTTGGTCGGAGCCGCCACCACGGTAAGTGCCAAAGAACAAGATAACGAGGTCATTATCTGGATCAATGGTGCCATCACCATTACGGTCATTGATATAGTAAGTCGCCGAACCATCAACGTAATAATTGTGTATTTTACCGCGCAGATACTGGAGATCATTGAGCAGATCCGGCGGGACAAATGCCCAAGCTTCGCTACCGTCACAGTCGCGGATAGCGTGGAGTGTTCCGTCGTTAGCGCCGACGATGACATAGGTTTTGTTAACGCTACAATCCGCTTCATTCGTTTCATTGAAAGAATAGTTCGCATAGTTAAGAACCAACGGACGCGAGTGCAAAATATCACCCAACATCCAATCGCGTTTTTCTGTTATGTCGCTGTCGCCATCGTCATCGAAGCTGTCGATACCACGGACGAAATTGACAAGGTCTCCACTGTCTGCACTAGTAAGTCCGCTGTCCGCATTGGTCGTAGCGTCAAGGCCGAGAATCGCAGAGTTGATGTTGGTTGTATTGAATGCGTTGCTGCTGTCTGTCAGGTCAGACGTTCCCAAGTAAGTGTAAATATTGCGCGCGTCGGTTCGCGTCAGCAGCTGTTCGCCGATACCACCCAGAATCACGCTACCGGCGTCATCGGCCGAACTCCAGTAAGAGCGGGCAGTCTCAAGGAAAGCTCCGGAACTGTCAGTAGCGGGGAGAGGTAGGCCATCAGCGTCCTTGGTGGAACTGGCGATATTGTTATCCTTGTCGAGGCCGAACTTCTTGAGATTGCCGAGCCAAGGCTTCTGGGAAATCGGTTTAAAAAAGCCGAGATAGATACGTTTACCGCTGAAGGTACGGTTTTCCGGACTGGCAGGAACCACAGGAGCAACGAAGGCAGTATCCGCCTCCCTCACTAAATTTAGGACGATATTGCGCAAAGCAGCTTCCAGCTGCTCTGTTGAGTTCGCCAGAACATAGGTACCGTTACCATAGGGCACAGTCGTTGCCTTTTCGAGTTTGGCATCCTTAGTCAGAAACTGAACAATACTTGTCTGGACACCCTGCGTCCCAACGAGGGTCGAATTATGATCGAAGTTCTTGAGAAGCTTGGCGGCATCAGCGACTTCTCCTTCGACATTGTTGTCGTCATGGTCACCGATCTTGCTTGCAACTATCGGGAGTAAATCGGTCGCACCGGTTGTTAAAAGAACGATAAAATTTTTCTGGCATTTCCACTGGATCGGGGACGGATAGGCTGTAAGCCCCCCAACCTCAGTGCCGATGCGGGTAGTGCTATCGCTCTGTCCTCGAAAATAAAGGCTGGCATCAAAGAGAGGGGCGGCTACCGGCTCACTAGTATTACTCGAGATCGGCACAAGACTATTGACAGTTACTGACCCGCCGGTCGAGAGCGTATACGCGGTCGCGGCAGTGCCTGTATTGAGTAAAGCACTGATCCTCTTGAATTGATCATCGCCTGTAGCACCGTCAGGGTAGACAGAGTCGACCTTGGCCCGAATGTAGCCACCGTCGTTGTTATGTCCAAAAGTCATGACCCCAACCTTGAGCCGGGTACGCAAAGAACTGACCACCTGTTGGACCACGACCTTGGTCACTTCGAAAAGATCGGAGACTCGCTCCCATTTGATGCCGCTGTCAACAACCACACTGCCAGGAGTCGTTGGCCAGATCGGTTCAGAAGCGCCACTGGTTTTACTTATGAGGTTGAAAGTGGCACGATAAGTAAAGCCATTGCTGGTCGTCGGTGTAATCAATGTTCCGAGGGCGTATTCAGTGTTGGGTGACCATGTTTGCGGAACGGGAGTGTTCTCCAGCTTATTGATCAGGTTGCCAAAGTAAAAATCTTTCTGGTCGTTGTTCTTGTTACTGCAGAGGCCAGCATCGTCAAGGCCGCCAGTCCAGAACCCGTTCTCCAGCAGCAACTCTTTTGCACCGGTTATTGCCGTACCGCCACAGGTGACCTTGATTGCTCCGGTCGCAGTTCCACCAACCGTATCAACTTTCAACTGCCAGGGAGAGGAAGGATTATTGCGGAAATAGATCCCATTTTTTTTAAACGAGCCAGGATAATCGACCAATTTGCTATATGGCTCAGTGCCGGCCGATTGGTCCGCCATGTTTTTACTGTTGTTAATGATAAACATGATGTTAGGGGTAACAGAAGAACTGCCACCACTGTAAATGGCCGAGTCACAGACAAACTGGTCAGGTCCGGCAACGGCGGAAATTGGCAACACTGCGAGTATCATCAAGAGGTTCAATGTCCGAATAATTTGTTTCATGGTTAACCTTCCTCCGTTGTCGTGAGGCCTTCAGAAGTTTGTCGTGAGGCCTTCAGAACTGACTGGGAACAGCCGTACGCTCTGGGCCTCGATACGAGCTGCGGAACGAACTTGACCATTACTGATGCGTGCTCCAGTTACCGAGATCAGGTAGTAGTTGGCACCGAACTTGTCGCCGTAAACTGCTCGCAAGGGAACCGGCAGCAGCCCAGGGCCAAGGTTGATAACTTGATTAACGGCGTTGGGATCGAGACCTGATGAACCCAATGTCAGGTTGGTAGCATGGTCAAGTGCTGGAGTGAGACTTGTTTCATTAAGGTCCACGCTGAGGGTGGACTTAACAATCTCAGCATTCCCCATGGCATACATGACTGCACTTTCTGCGGCAAAGAATGCCTCGCGAGAGGTGCGGTAGTTACCGGAGATACCGACTTCAGTCGATGAACTGGAGAGCACCATAGCACCCAAGAGGCTGAGGATAGTCAACATACCCATGACCAGCACAAGGGCGAAACCCTGCTGGTTACCAAGCACCTCTCTAGGGCAGCCGGCAATCGGCTCGGCTGTCTTTTGATGACACATGTTTTATTTCTCCTGAAATTCCCGAATCAGTCTTGATTACGGATCTTAACTTCGGTCGAGAGGTCGCGCGTTTTGACTCCCTTGGGGGTATTGGTCTGCCCTGTAAGAGCAATGCGAACGGCTGTCACCTCCTCCAGTTTGGCTGTCGGCACCGTGCTCAGCGAAGTTCCATCGCTGAGCAGGTAAGTCAACTGCATTGCTGTGATGTTGTCAGCAACAACCGTCGGGGTACCATCATTCACCTGGCGAAGCAGTTGGTTGTTAGATCGAAAGTAGGAAATCTGCTGCGGGAAAGGTGAACCGGCATCGACCTGTACCATGACCTCGCCTTTCAGATAAGTATCCGCGTTGGTTACCGCCTTGAGAGTCACCACAGAGCCGACCACGCTATCGATTTCGAAGATCTCATCGACCCTCTGGCCCAGGTCAGCCGGAACAATAATCCGGACCATGTCATTATCGCTGAAATTCCGGGCCATGGCAGCATTCGCCATGGTGACGGCAGTTATTCCACTCGTGGATGTGGTAACCGTATAATCGCTTGTATTACCTATCCGACCAACAAGTCGCGAAGCGGCAGCAGTACGGAAGGTGAAGCAATCGTCTCCACCACCGGACAAGCAATCATTGTTGCCATCCTCAACGGGAGTCGCCGGCGCATTGGCCACTGCGGTCTGTCCAAACGGAACCAGCAGGCCGGCCATGCGAATATCAAGCACCATTTCGTTCATGGCGATGCGCACGTTTTGCTGTATGTCGGAGATCTCCACAGAGGTGTTAGACTGGTTTTGAGTACTAAGAAAGAGACTCATGACGGCCATGGTTACGATACCCATGATCACCATCACTACCAGGATTTCTACTAGGGAGAACCCTTTTTGTGAGACGTTAATCGACATAGCGCTTGTACCCCACCAGTGTCAGGTTTCTGGCCCCTGTGACCGTGACAGACACCCGAGAAACGTTCCCAACCGGGACGTCCTTTGTGATAAAAAAATTCGCCTGATAAGTGCCCCCACCTGCAAGGGTAGTGCTAAACTGATCCCCGGAGGTGATAGGGTCAAAATCCCAGTTGACTTCCGCAGCAGAGGTCGTGGCAAAGACCGGGTCGGTTGTTTGCCATGCAAGGATTTCTTCAAGGACACCTTCGGCAAGACCGGTTGCAGTCGAGAGATTATTAGCCAGAGAATTGGTCTTAATGGCAGTAATCTGCATGCCCGCCAAGCCAAGTAGGCCGATAGTAAAGATCGTTATAGCGATAAGCATTTCGACCATTGTAAAGCCGGATTCTGCATTTTTAAGGATAGGCATCATCTCCTCCATAGGTCACGATCAACATGACAATTATGTTAGTAAGCAAAATCTGCACCAACAAGCAAAAACCGGCGCATCTCGTTAACTTACTTATATTATTGACTTTAGCGACATGAAACAAGATACACACAGTGCCACTCTGTGCAGCTTTTGCACGGCACAACACGAATTAATGGCGGGGACGGGGTATTGGGGACTAGGGGCTAGAGGTTATAACCAGTTTCCAGCCTCTGGCTCAAAGTCCATAATCCTTAATCTTGTAAATCAGCGAACGTAAACTGATCTCAAGAATCTTCGCAGCCTGGGTCCGATTGCCATCAGTCGAAATCAGGGCTTTCTCGATATAATCTTTTTCCAGAGCAGCCGTCGCTTTCTTCAAAGAAAGGGTCGCCGGATCAATCGGCGCGACAGGGTGATCATGCAAAGCCAGGTCACCCTCTCCTATTATCTCTTCCCGGCAAAACACCAAGGTCTTTTCAAGAACGTTCAAAAGTTCGCGGATATTCCCTGGCCAAGGTTGTTTAGTGAGTTTATTCAAGGCCTCGGGACTCATCTTCGGTACAGGGCGCTTCAGCCTTGCAGCAATCCTTGGCAGATAGCTTTCAACCAGCGCAGCAATATCTTCGGAGCGATCTTCAAGTGCCGGCAGCTCAACAGAGATAACGGCGAGTCGATAAAAAAGGTCTTCACGGAAGGAACCGTCAGCGACAGCCTCTTTGAGGTCTTTGGACGTGGCCGCAAGCACACGCACATCAACCGGGGTTGGCTTACTCTCGCCAATCCGACGGACTTCCCGTTCCTGTAGAACCCGCAGCAATTTCGGCTGAAGCGCCAAGGGAAAATCACCAATCTCGTCGAGCAGAAGAGTACCACCATCAGCGGCGCCAAACAGACCATTGCGGGCTCGGTCCGCGCCGGTAAAAGCCCCCTTGGCGTGCCCGAACAGTTCGCTTTCAAGCAAACCGGCAGGAATAGCACTGCAGTTAACCGCGAGAAAAGGCTTGTCGCTACGCGGGCTTTCCGCATGTAACGCCCGGGCAATCAACTCCTTGCCGGTTCCAGTCGGACCGGTGATCAGCACGGGGGCATTGACTGCCGCCGCCTTTTCAACGGTTACCAACAAATTCTTCATAACAGCGCTGCGATGAATAATAGCGGCCACGCCTTGTGGCCGACTGCCACGTCGCATGTTTGTCTTGAGCTGAACATTTTCCTGGCGCAGCTGCAGACGCTCTTCTGCTTTGCGTACGGTCAGAAGGATTTCATCGGGCCGGAAAGGTTTGGAGATATAGTCGTAGGCGCCCTGTTTCATGCATTCTACGGCAGTGTCGACGCTGCCGTAAGCGCTCATCATGATGACTGTGCCACCGAACTGCTGCGCCTGTTTCTCCTTGAGAAACGACAGGCCATCCATCTCTGGCATACGGATATCGCACAAGACCAGGGAATAGTGGCCTGACTGCAGGCGATCCAGCCCCTGCCTGCCGCTGGTCGCCTCTGAAACCGTATAACCGTCGCGCTCGAGAACCATGCGCAGCATATGACGCATCGGTGCTTCGTCATCGATGATCAGGATATGACGCTCTGCTGCTGTCATGATTGAACCTCTGTGGAACAGGGTAAAGTCACTGTAAAACAAGCCCCTTTCGCAGAATTTTGGCTTAGCTTCAGGCTGCCACCGTTCTCGTCAATAATCCGCTGACAGACAGCAAGCCCAAGGCCATAGCCACTGCCCGGGGCCTTCGTCGTATAGAATGGTTCAAAAATCCTGTTCGCAACATCAGGTGCGATACCGGGACCGTTGTCCTGAATCGCAACAGAAACAACCCGGCCATCATTCTCGGAGGACAAAACGATCTGGCCCTCACCCTGCATGGCATCCTGGGCATTAAGGAGAAGATTGATCCAGACTTGAACCAGACGCCCCCGATCCATGTTGACGCGACAAAGCGTATCGGAGCAGCGATCATCGATTTTTATGGACTCAAGCTGCCCCTGATGACGCAACAGATCAAGAGTCTCACGCAAGGATTCGATCGGGTCAAACGACTCCAACTTATGATCAAGCGGCGCAGAGTACTCCAGCAATTCTCGAATAAGTTTGTCAATCCGAGCCGTTTCAGCAAGCGAGCGAACAACCAGGTCTTGAGACTCACCAGAGAGGTCTGCTTGAAGGATATTCAGATAACCGACCACCGCTCCCAAGGGGTTGCCGATTTCGTGGGCCATTCCGGCGGCAAGATGGCCAACGGTAGCCAGCTTTTCAGAGCGGATAAGATCATCACGTGCCTGGGCCAGCGCCTGGTTAGTCTCTTCGAGGGAGGCAATATGCTCCTCAGTTTCTGCGCGACTGGCCGACAGGGCAGAGACCATCTGGTTAAAACTATCTGCCAACTCATGAATTTCCCCGGGACCGGAGAGGACTTTAACCGGCTCCAGTTTGCCACCGGCAACCGTAGTCGTGGCCAGATGCAGTAGACGAACGGGCTTAACAACATTGCGATTCAGTAAATAGACACCGAACGCTGCCAGAACCAACCCGTAAATAACAACATAGCCTAGAATCAACTTTTGGGACTCAATCACCCTGCCCTGCAATTCTTCTAAACTAAAGCGAATCTGAAGCAAACCGTAAGGCTGAGTACCACGCCAAAGGGGAGTTGATAAATCAAGATAATTCTGGCGTTCACTACGATTAAAAATGCCGAAGGATTGGTAATTTAGAGACTCATACAGTTCACCCACATCCATCACAGAGGGGGAAACAGAAGTGAATTCATCGGTCGTTTCATAAGCCGTACTGGAAAGGATCTGCAACCTGTCATCGAGCAGACGCCAGGCCAGAATACCAGGCTGCCTGCTTAAGAGTGTTTGCAACCGGTTCAGACTGGACAAAGCCCTTTCGCTTTGTGCTCCTCCGAGGTTTGCAGTGTCATCAACACCGGCCGCAACAAGCCTGATGATACTTGCCGCATGAACACGCTGTTGCTCAAGGAGATTATGTTCGGTCAATTTGACCATGAGGAAACCGGCAAAGAGCAATGCCGCTGCCAGCAGCAAAGAGATACTCAGGATGATTTCGGTACGTAGGCCGGTTCGCATAAGGGTATGGAATCTGTCGATAAGTGTCTAAATGGAATGGTCTTGGTAAGTATACGTTTTCACGGTCGTTCAGGCAAATGAAAGATATACAAAGCAGCTATTGTATAATTACGGTGACACATTAGTATTGTGTCACGAATGGCGCTAATCTTAGTAGCCTTGGCAAAAGAACCTCTACGCCTGAGCCAGCGGACAAATCAAACAGAAAAGCAATATTGGCCTCATGATTACTTCAAGATTACACAGATTTTGACCCATAAATCAGGGAAATCGTGAGGTAATCTTGAGGCAAAAGAGATTGTTATGTTTTTGCAGTCAGTAAGCCCGTAGTCGGAAAGTAAAAAGCTTCGTATCAGAGTAGAAGTTATGCTGAAACCTCTTAAGCTAGTCGTGCCACCGTAATTATACGGGGCTACGCTTGCCAGTCATAGTTTCAATCCGAATCGCTACAGCCGCAGTCTCACCATCAAGCTTCTCAATATATCGCCGCCCCTCCTCCACAAACTCAGAGCAATACTTTTCGATCAAGCTGACCAGCGCCTCATACTTTTCTTCCGCATAAACCAACTGAGCAGTACCGGTCACAATCACACTTGCAAATTCTGAAGTAAAATCAGCAGGCACAACTTTGCTATCGCCAACCACGCAGAATGAGACTTTCTCGTTCGCAAGCAGATTATCGAGTTTGTGACCTTCCAGGGCGCAATGGAAGTAAAGGTTATTGTTCTGTAGGGAATAGTTCAGAGGAACACCGTAAGGTTGTCCCTCAGCAGACACGGTTGACAAGACACCGTACTCCCCTTCCTGCAAAATCTTCACTAAAGCATCCTTCGATAAAGCTTTATCACTTCTCCTCATTGAGTAATCCCTCTCACCAAAGTCTTTAAAAACTGAAACTTAACTGCCCCGGTCAAAACCTTCCGCCACAGAGACACAGAGGGCGAAGCGAACGGGTGGCAAATGCCTTGACGTACCCTATATCAATCTTCACGCAAACTCTGGTAAGGCGTGAAATACGCACGATAACCAAGTTTCAAGATAAAAAACGTCGTCAAAGAAACACTTCCGGTAATAACACACATAATAGCAATCTGGTATTTGACCGCAATCAGCGGTTCAGTTCCGGAAAGGATCTGCCCTGTCATCATACCGGGCAGGAAAACCAGCCCCATAGCGGCCATGGCATTGACTGAAGGAATCAGTGCCGCCCGGAAAGCGCTGCTGACCGCCGTTTCAGAAACAGTCTGGATACTGCCGCCTAAACAAAGCCCGGTCTCAATCTCATCACGCCGTTCACGAAATTCAGCGGCCAAACGTTCTACCGCAAGGCTTGCGCCGGTCATTGAGTTGCCAATGATCATACCGGCCAGAGGAATCAGATAACGTGGATCGTACCAGGGCTCCAGACCGATCACCAGGGAGCAGAAGAAAAAGGTCATGCCGCCACAGCCAAAGAGGATTGCCGTACCAACCACCCGGTAGAAATGCGGCATCTTCGTCTGCACTCTGGCGCCGATGGTTTGCACTGCAAAACCGACCATGACGATCAGGATCAGCAGAACCGGCAGAGGGGTTTCCAGGGCAAAGATCAGATGCAACACATATCCAACCACAAGCAGCTGGATGAACATCCGCAGCCCAGACCAGAAAAGATCTTTACTCTGCCCGGCCTTGAGTAGATGTGCCAGGCCGATGCTCATCAACAACAGGCTGTAAACGGTTACCAGATCCCACAAGCTAAGGTCGATGATTGATGCCGTCATGCCGACACCTCCCTATCATCTTCCGATCCAGAGTCGAGGAAGGCTTGCACTTCTGCCGTTTCCGGGTGGTTGAGAAGTTGAGTTGCGGATCCTTCTTCGACAACGGCACCATTGGCCATAAAGATAACATGATCGGCACAACGACTCGTCAGGCGCAGATCGTGGGTAACAAAGATAATCGCCAGATTTTTCTCACGGGCAAGTTGACGGAAGGTTAAGGCCATCTGGTCAGCGGTAGGACGATCAAGAGCGCTGGTCGGCTCATCAAGCAGTAAAACCTGGCAGGGGCCGACCATGGCGCGGGCCAGGCAAACCCTCTGCTGCTGGCCAACCGAGAGTTTGCGGGCGTCGCGATCAAGCCAGGCCGGATCGACGTGGCAGAGTTCAAGCAGTTCCTGTAGAGAGGGATCACTGGAAGTTGGCAATTCGGTCTGGCGTAAACGAGCAGAAGCCTGCAGGTTCTCCATGACGGTGCCAGGGAAAAGGAAAGGTTTCTGGCTCACCAGAGGGATAGATGCGCGAAGCTCTGCCGGGGGGAAGTGTCTGATGTTCTCTCCCGAGAGGAGAATATCACCACTCTCGGCTTCGAGCAGACGATTGAGCAATCTGAGAAGTGTACTTTTACCGCTCCCGGAAGGACCGACGACAGCAAGAATTTCACCTGCGTCAACCCTGAACGTCGTCTTTTGCAGGACTCTTTGTAACGCTCCCGACTCTCCCGGGCGACTGGCAGCAACCTGTCGAACCTGAAGTAAGGGCGCAGCATTATTCATAGACCCTCGCCATCGGTTTGCAACCGACGCAAGACTTGTTTCATATCATCCCAGACGTCCCGTTTAGCTTCCGGGTTACTTAACAGGTAGGCCGGGTGGTAAGTCGGCATCAGGGGGATTCCCTGGTAGCTTTGCCATTCTCCACGCAACTTGCTGATGGGTGCGTTGATCTTCAGTAGACTGTGCACAGCAAAAGGACCGAGACCGATGATGACCTGGGGACGAACGGCTGCAATTTGTCGAGCCAGAAAAGCTTCGCAGGTTGCCACCTCTTGCGGTTGGGGATCGCGATTATTCGGTGGACGACACTTGAGGACGTTACAGAGATAGACGTCGTCACGATGCAAGCCCATCGCCTGCAGGATCCTGTCGAGCAATTGCCCCGCTTCGCCAACAAACGGTTCGCCCTGAAGATCTTCCTCGCGACCGGGAGCCTCTCCAACAAGAACCAGTCTTGCGTTGGGATGACCGACACCGTAAACCAGTTTCGTACGTGACGCACCAAGACCACAGCGTTGGCAATCACCCAGTTCGTTAAAAATTGCATCGAGAGTCTCTGAACCAGGGATCGCTGCCTCAGAATTCTGCACATCAGCCCCTGCAGGGGCAGCAACCTTAAGCTCTTCAAAACCAAGATCGGTTAGATATTCGAACTGGCTCCGGGCCGCGGCCAAGGTTGCACGGATTTCATTTGCGAGTTGATCAGGCATATTCGATGAGTAAATCCCTTTAGTGGGTATATTATTCAATCAAAGGACGGTACAATCACCCAATGAAATGGTTCCTTCCTGCAATCCTGATATCTGTTGCTCTGCTGCTCTTTCCATCCGCTGCCCTGGCCTGGGGAATCGGCGTTCACCTGCAGACCGGCGCCTGGATTCTCGACAATCTTGCCCAACTACCGGACCCTTTAAGAACACTTCTGGCAGCCTACCCCAACGACTACCTGTACGGTTGTATCAGCGCCGACATCACTCTCGGCAAAAAGTACACTCACTATCTGAGACACTGCCACTCCTGGCGGATGGGTCGCAAGATCCTCAAGCAGGCTGAAACCGAGCGTCATCAAGCCTGTGCCTACGGTTACCTCAGCCACCTCGCAGCCGACACCGTGGCCCATTCCTACTTCGTTCCCTTCAAGCTGATGCGTACCTACAACACGTTACTCCTCAAACACGCTTATTGGGAACTGCGCTTTGAAGCCCACGTCTCACCGGAGATCTGGCCGCTGGCTCGATCGATCGGGCGCAAAGACTTCTCTGACAATGACACGCTGATGCGCGGAGTCCTCTCCAATACGATCTTTTCCTTCGGCACCAACAAAAGGCTTTTCAACTCTCTGCTTCTGCTCAACAGGCTGCAGCAATATCAAAAAGTTTTGCGATCACTGGCCAAGACCTCCAAGTGGGCCATCACGGAGGAGGATCAGAAAGAGTACCTGGGCCTGACCAGTGCAGCAACGCTCAGTTTCTTGCAGGACATTGATAACAGCCCCTTTTGCAATGCAGATCCGACCGGTGAGCGCGCCCTTAATACCGCCGGCATGATTCGTAAAAATCTGAAAACGCTCTGGCTCGATGGCAAATTAGGTGAGCGCGAGGCAGAAGAGATGCTTGGCGTCATCAAGAGCAGGCTCAAGGAAGGCATCTGTCAGCCTGACGACCTGCTGACACTGCTCTCGGAATCCTGACCCGAAGCTTCTCTCACTCGAGCCACAGAGATCACAGAGAGAGGCTAAAGAGCTTTTGATCTCTCTGTGATCTCTGTGGCTCTGTGGCAAATGATTTTAATAAGCCTTTGGCAACAAAGCCGAGATCCTGTCGAGAAGTGTCTCGGCAACCCTGGCCTTGGACATTTTAGGCAACTCTTCGACAGAACCATCGGCGCTCAAGAAACGTACGATGTTCGTATCACCATCAAATCCGGCACCCTCCTGGGTCACGTCATTTGCAACGATCATGTCGAGATTTTTTTTCGTCAACTTCTCACGGGCGTTATTCAACAACTCTTCTGTTTCTGCGGCAAAACCAACCAGAATACGCGAGCCCTTCTTTTCTCCGAGCTCTGCAAGAATATCCGGATTGCGTTGCAGCTCAACCATCATCGTTTCAGAGCTGCCCTTTTTGACTTTTTGCTCACCGCGCCTAGTTGGTCGGAAATCAGCAACAGCAGCCGCCTTGATAATAATATCCGCATGCTCGGCCTCTACCATAACCGCCTGATGCATTTCCAGGGCGCTGGCAACCTGAATGGTCTCAACACCATGGGGTTCAGGAAGATTTACAGGGCCAGAGACCAGAACGACCCGCGCACCACGGTTACTGGCCGCCACTGCAATGGCATAACCCATTTTCCCGGAGGAATAGTTGCTTAAGAAACGAACCGGATCGATCTCTTCGCGGGTAGGACCGGCTGTCACCAGGAGTGTCTTGCCTGCAAGGTCCTGCTTGCCAAACAACGCCTGTGCGGCAAGGAAGATATCCTGAGGGTCAGGAAGCTTACCCTGCCCTTGCCAACCACAAGCCAGTTCACCATAGACCGGAGCAATGTAATGATAGCCGTGAGCTTCCAGTGTCTCCTGATTCTTTATGTAGAGCGGGTTTTCCCACATATTGCTGTTCATCGCTGGAGCAAAGAGCACCTTGGCCTTGGTGGCCATAATTGTCGTTGTCAGGAGATCATCAGCGATACCATTGGCCACTTTACCGATGAGGTTGGCTGTGGCTGGAGCAACCAGCAAAAGATCAGCACGATCGGCCAGTGAGATATGACCGATTTCCTGCTCCTGGAGGAGATTGAAAAGTTCCGTGTGCACCGGGTTGCCGGACAAGGTCTGAAATGTCAGCGGGGCAACGAACTCCTGTGCGCTGCGCGTCATGATAACGTGAACCTCTGCTCCGGCCTTCACCAACAGGCGCAGCAACTCGGCAGCTTTGTAAGCTGCGATTCCACCTGTAACACCTAGAACAACACATTTACCTTGCAGCATTTTCAACTCCAGCTTCTGTTGTCTAAATCAAGAGGACTGTCATTTAACGCAAAGGCGCCAAGAGGGCTAACCAAGACGCAAAGTGAAAAACTTCGTATAAAAGAATGTTCCTTGCGTCATGTTTTTAACCTTTGCGTCGTGGTTTTAACCTTTGCGTCTTTGCGTTACGCGTTTGCCTATAAGGTTAAGCCCCATCACCAACAAAGGGATTCATCTGTTTCTCACGACCAATCGTCGTGTCGGGCCCATGGCCCGGGTGCACGATGGTGTCTGCTGGCAGCCTGAAAAGCTTTTCACGCACCCCTTCAATCAGGGCATCAAAATCGCCGCCGGGAAGATCGGTCCGGCCAATAGAACTGGCAAAGAGGACATCACCAACGAACAGGTGGCCGTCACTTAAAAGGCAGATACTGCCGGGGGAATGCCCGGGCACATGAAAGACTGAGAAGGACTGTTCACCGACCGAGAAAACATCGCCCTCATTCAGGAATTTGTCGGGACCGGGGGACGGGGACACGGTCAGGCCGTAAGCTTGGGCGGTAGCCATTGCATTCTGTAACAATGGAAGATCAGCTTCATGCATCATCAGAACGGAGCCGGTTGCTTCCTTCACCGCTTGATTGGCGCCGATATGATCAAAGTGGCCGTGGGTATTGACAACCTGTTTGATTTTATAACCATTGCTCTCAGCTAGATGCAGAATGCGGGGGCCCTCTTCACCCGGGTCAATAACCATGGCCTCAAGGGTTTTCTGACACGCGACCACAAAACAGTTGACCTGCAATGGGCCAACACTCAGTTGATGTACAAGCAGTCCTTCAGTCATCTTTATTATCCTGTCCCTCGGCCTCTGTCAGGTCGAGCTTCTTAGCTTTGAGTTGATCGCCCAGAGTATTACTGAATTTTGCTCGGGGCTGATTGTGGCGAGACTTCTCAGCCGAAGCAACAGCCTTGGTTGGTTTTTCTACGGGCACAGCATCTCCGGTCTCAGTTGCCGGCTTTGACGATGTGCCTTTGAAGAAGTAGCGATCATACAAGCGATGATACTGGGTCCATGAGGATTCACTGTCCGGCTCACGGGCAATATGAGTCTGCACACCATTAATCTTGGAGTCCAGATCATCGATGAAGTTCAGGATCACAGCTTCCATGGTTTTCGGTCGTTTTGGAGAACCGTATTCATATTGACCGTGATGTGAGAGCAACAGATGTTTCAGGTGAATTGCCAACTCATGTGGGAAGTCGGGCAGAGCGCGCAACTTCTCCTCAACCAGCTCAACGCCGATCATGATATGCCCAAGCAGTTTACCTGCGTCGGTGTACTCGAAGGAGCGTTGGTAGCGTAGTTCAACCACCTTGCCAACATCGTGAAGGAGGGCACCAACGACTAGCAGATCACGGTTGATCTCGGCATAACGCTGGCTGATATCATTCGCCAGAGCAGAAACCGCCAACGAATGTTCGAGCAGCCCTCCCAGGTAGACATGATGCATTGCTTTGGCGGCTGGCGCACGCACATAACCAGCCATAAAGGTGTCATCAGCCAGAAACGCCTGCATCAGCCTTTTCAAGTCCGGGTCGGTCAGAGCTTCGACAAGCATGCTCAACTCATCGACCATCTCAGCAACTGAACGGCGTGAGACAGGCAGAAAATCAGCGAGCTCGATGGAAGACTCTTCAATCCTCTCCAACGCCTGAACAATAAGCTGCATCTTGCCCATATAAATGCTGGCCTTACCCGAGACCTGAACAAAATCGTCTTTTTCGAAACGTGCCGAAAATTCATCAACACGATCCCAGATACGGCCCTCGACTTCACCGGAGCAATCCATCAGCTTGAGAGTCATATAGGGACGGCCATTCTTGGCCATGCCGATGATCTTGTCCCTGACCAGGAAAGGTGACGAAACTAATTCTCGCTCTTGGATATCTTTGACAAAAACTTTCTTCAAAAAACAACTCCCGCTTTTTATCTGTAGTGCTTATCTGTTTCGGTTCTATAACCCAAACAAAGGATTAACGCAAAGGCGCGAAGGGTAGAGAAAGACCGCAAAGAAAATCACTTCAAAAAAAGAGAATATCACCCTTTGCGTCTTTCTTGACTTTTCTTAGCGTCTTTGCGTTGATCTTTTGGTTTCAGCTCTTAACTGTTTTGGTGTAAAGATATATTCCCTTTGTTTGTGTTATAAACCCGAAGATTAACTCTCTGCGTCTTCGCGCCTTTGCGTTAATAAATGGTTTAACTGATCCTACTTTTACCTGGTTCAGGTTTGCAATTCGAGTCGCTAAAGCACCGATTGAACAATCTGATCGGCAGCACGCAGACCATCCAACGCGGCACTCATGATTCCTCCGGCATAGCCGGCCCCTTCACCGGTCGGGTAGAGACCCGGATGGCTTACGGACTCTCCTTGCTCGTTGCGCGTAATCCTGAGCGGTGCCGAGGTTCTGGTTTCCACACCGATCAGTACGGCTTCCGAGGTCAGAAAACCTTTCATTTTGCGATTAAAATGCGGTAACGCGCTACGGAGTCCAGAATACACGAAATCGGGCAGGACTTCACGCAGTTCTGACTCAACGACACCTGGACGGCAACTGGACTTCAGCCCCCCCTGCCCCTGACCAACAAAGCTCATCATATTCTGCGCAGGAGCCAGGAAACCGGCGCCGCCTGCGGTGAAGGCCTTACGCTCCCATTTCTGCTGGAAATGCATCCCCCCGAGCTTTTCGCCGCCCCAGTCCTGTGGCCCCACGGTCACCACCAGAGCGCTGTTGGAATAGTCACCCTTACGGGCCATCCGGCTCATACCATTAACCACCAGACCATCGACCTCGGAGGCTGCGTTAATCACCTCACCGCCGGGACACATGCAGAAGGAATAGACACCCCGACCACTCTCGTTGTCATTATAACGCAGTGCGTAATCTGCAACCGGCAAGCGATCAGCGAAAGCACCATACTGTATCTGATTGATCAATTCGGCAGGGTGTTCAACACGCACACCGACGGCGAAACCTTTGGCCTCAAGCTGAACACCATTGCGGTCCAACATCAGGTAAGTATCTCGTGCGCTGTGACCGGGTGCAAGAAGCAGAGAATCACAAGCAAGGGTCTCTCCATCGTTAAAAACAGCTCCGACAACCCGACCCTGATGAATTTCGAGATCAGTCAGACATTTCTCGAAGAGCACAGTGACACCGAGCCCGATCAGATGCTTTCGAAAATTGATGACAACCTTGCGCAAGCGGTCGGTACCAACATGAGGGCGGGCTTCAATCAGAATATCTTCAGGGGCACCACAATCGACCAACGCCTGCAGGACCGACAGACGTTGAGGATGGTTCAAGCGTGTGGTCAATTTGCCATCGGAAAAGGTCCCTGCCCCACCCTCGCCAAACTGAACATTACTGACGGCATCAAATTGAGCGGAAGCCCAAAAGCTCTCAACGTCTTTAACCCTCTGTTCAACGGGTCGGCCACGATCAATGAGCGTGACTGAAACCCCACATTCAGCAAGCCGCTTGGCGGCAAATAGACCCGCAGGCCCCATGCCAACCACCAGCGCATGATGCTTAACCTTCACTCTGGGTTGGACAGTCTCGGCTTTACCAGGCAATTGCTCCAGTCGACTGCTGGCGACTCTGTCAACCAAACCAGCTTCATCTGAACAGGAGAATTCGACAGTATAGACTTTAAGGATGCGGCTCTTTTTACGTGCATCTATGGAACGCCTGACGATTCTGAAGTTACTTAGAAGCTTGGCATCAACCCCCAGGAAATGTGCAGCCACAACGGCAAGCTTCTGCTCATCATCCGAGACATCGAGAGTCAGGTCACGCAACAACAGCGCCATTATGATTTCCGCTTGTTCGTTAGAGAGATCATGCCAGGGGCAACCAGATCTGGAAGCTCGTGCCTTGAGAGTTACTTTCAACGTTAATACGGCCGGCATAAGTTTTGACTATGCGCAAGACCACGGAAAGGCCGAAGCCGGTACCGCGTTCCTTGGTGGTAAAGAAAGGATCGAAGATATTATTCAGATGTTCTTCGGGGATACCTCCACCGGTATCAGAGACAGTTATCAACGCCTCTTTATCGTCACTTTCAAGGGTCACAGAGAGTGTTCCGCCCGCCTTCATTTCAAAGAGAGCATTAGCGAAAAGGTTGGAAAATATCTGCCCGATTTCATCGGCATCAGCCAGAATGGAAGGGGTCTTTTCCCCCAGCTCTGTTTGCAGGGCAACGTCCTGGACATTCATCTGTTCAAGAAATGGTTGCAAGCTTGATGTGATGACACGATCGATATGAATGGTCCGCAACTGGAAGTGTGAGCGGTTACTGGTCGAAAGGAGTTTAACCAGGATCGCATCGATCCGCTCCACCTCGTTGATGATCTTCTCCGAGTAGGATTTCATCTCAGGCTCAGCGTCCAAACCGGAGGACAACACCTGGGCAAACAGACTGATTGAATTCAGAGGGTTGCGAATCTCGTGAGCCATGCCGGCAGAGAGATGACCCAAAGCAGCAAGTTTCTCGGTTAACAACACTTCGTGATGGGCCATCTCCAACTCGACCGTCTTCTGTTCGACGCGTTCTTCAAGGGTACGATTCCAACTCTCAATTTCATCCAGAAGCCGCCCCTGCTTCTGAAGCAGTGCCTTATTATGGAGTTCAATAGAACGAATTCGTAAAACGTTCTCAATGCGCTCAACCAGTTTGGCGTTACTGAATGGCTTGAGGACATAGTCTGAGGCGCCGGACTTCATCAGCTCGACAGCGACCTCCTCGCTACCCTTACCAGTAAACATGATCACATAAGTCTCAGGGAAACGCTTATGAATCTCCTTCAGAGCATCGAGACCATTCACTTTTGGCATCATGTAATCGAGCAGAACCAATGCTGGGTGCTCGCGCTCTATCATCTCGTAAGCATCAAGAGCGTTATCAACAACAGAGACATCAAATCCTCGCCTGGTCAGAACCATAGACGTTAGTTCAAGGATCATCCGTTCATCATCAACAACAAGAAGTTTTTCATTCATACTTTTGTGGTTCCCTTAGCTGTTCACTTTAGAGGGGTTAGAATACCTGTACCTGAACTCTTTGACAAGCTCATAGGCTTGGCAATAAAAACAAAAAAAGCAGCGTTTTTGCTGCATCAGGCTGTTGACAAAGTTAAGGATAGTTTTAATTGATGAAGTTGCAGATCAGAGGATATCCTTAGAACAACAGGTCGTTAATCTGTTGTTCTTTACTTTTAAGATCAAAGCAGAATCGGCGGGTCGCGTCCCGCCAGACGCCATCTTTTTTGTCCAGGCGGCCATAAAAAGAATGTAAAAAAGGCCTTACTCCTTGCGGAGGGCATCTCCTTTGCCAGATTTTATGCCTTTAAGCTGTAGCAGAAATAAAGAATCCGGCCCTAGGTGAGGGCCTTCCAGGTCGTGGTCTTTTGCAGCAAAAGACAAAAGCACACCTAAATAAAATGAACCAGAGTCATAGAGGTTCTAAAGGGCCTCGGGGCTAACGGGGGATGCGTAGACTACGCAAAGATTTATTCCAATAATATTTGCCACCAGAATGAGTCGAGTAAAACATGCCCAGCGCAGTGCCAAGTTTTCTTTTGCTTCGTTTTCTTTGTCGCCACAAAGAAATTGAAGTTGCTGTCGGGCAAACCCGACGGTGTTGTTTTTGTCTTTGGGCTTAAAAATTCTACAAAGAGAGCAACAGATTAACGATCTGTTGCTCTCATAATGTCGACTGCTCTGTCGATTCATCAATTGAGACTATCCTGAACTTTGTAGCAACCTGTAACCGGTCGGTAATGCCCCAACCGGTTGCAGGTCTCGTGCGACAAAGCGTCTACTTCACATCCTGCTGATAACGCTCCTTGTAGTAGGCCTTCGTCTCCTCAACCTTCTTGGGATCGAAGCCCTTGGTGTACCACTCGTGTTCTTTACGGCCGTCGATGTATTTTGCAATAATTTCTTCGTAGACTTCCGGCTTGCCAGCTTTTTCACACGCCTCCTTGGTTTCCGGGAGGAGTTCCGTATAGAAATGCTTGGCAACGTCGTAGATGCCATGCCACCAGGCGTAATCAGGGCCACTCATAGCCGCACCATGGCGGGCACGACGACCTTCATGATGCCAGAGTTCCCAGTAGATCCAGTCGATCTTGTCATCAAAGTTGCCTTTAGAGATAACCTCTTTCTCCATCAGGATTTCACGGATCTCTTTCGCCGGGATAGCAAACTTGTCGTTGTAGAGAGCAACAAAACTGTCAAGCTGTTTGTAAAAACCTTCTACAAAAGATGAACTGTGGCAGGCAGAGCAAACGTCCTGCATATCTGCCAGCTTCTGCTCCCAGTTCTCGGTACGTTTGGAAACCGGCGCACGCAGGTTCCACGCCAGTCGGGTACCAACATCATGGGTCACAGACTGGTTAGGTGTGGCGCTCATATGACACGTGGCGCAAGTTGGTGCGTCATAGTAATCTTGTCCGGCAACCCACTTCGGTTTATTCATGTTCAGATTATCTTCGAAAGCACGATAGAGGATGCCATGCTTGGACTCCTCATAAACCTCTTTTTGAGGATGATCAGGGCCAAGGTGACATTTACCACAGGTCTCAGGCTTTCGTGCCTGCTCTTTGCTGAAACGATGTCGGGTATGGCAGGCAGAACAGGTACCTTTGGAGCCATCCGGATTGACACGCCCGATACCTGTATTAGGCCAGGTGTTGGTGTCGAGAGAACCATCCTCGTTAACTTTGACAATTGAACCGTGACACTGACGGCAACCAACAGCAACGGCCGGCTCACCACCGATCGTCTGGCCGAGCATACCATCCTGAGTGTTAAGGATGTCTCCGGCTTTGGCGTGGTGACTGGCTTCCTGCTCTGCGGTTTCCCCGGGATGGCACTGACCACAATCGCGGGGGGAAACAATAATTGCAACGGAGAAGCCATTATGGGCCATGGCATCGACATCACCGGGCTCTGCCTTGTGACATTCATAACAACCGACGCCCGCATTCCAGTGTGCACTGTCTTCCCATTGGCTGACGATACCCGGCATGCCTTCATGACAGCCAAGACAATCCTGAGTCTCTGCCGAAAGACGATCTGATGCGGCCATGGCAAAGCCCGCTGTCAACAGAACCAACAAACTTGTCAGAAACCCTTGCAACCCCAAAGTCCTTCTCATGCTTAAACCTCCCCAGCTTGGATAGATGGCCATAAATGGCCTTCAAAAAACAACTCACCAACAAACCAAAGCATCACGAACGTAGATTAAAGAAGAGTTAAACGATAGCCGAAATGAAACTTTTCTCAAGTTGTTGGCTGCATACTTCATAAATATTCGACAGGGCTATAAATTCTAGACGTAAGTCAGGACAGAACAAGGAAGAAAAAAGAGCCGGACAGTTTTCACTGCCCGGCTCTTATCACGCTTTCAATATGCTCTTGTTGACTAAAAATACTTGATTTCATGCCCGGCTCGGACGTTTTCGACCAAGGCTCCCATCAATTTGTTCTTCAGGTCAAACTCAATTTCCTGTCTGGCCTGTTTTTCGGCAACGATCTTATTCTTTTTCATATAGGAATCGACATCTTCAGCCGAAACATTGACCTTGTCCTGCACCTCTTTTTTGAGCAGTGTCGTAAGGTACATGACATCTTCATCAACTCTACGAGCGTTGTGATTCGTAACAATGGCATCCTTCTTGTTCACGGTCTTTCTGGCATATTCAAGCAGGAGTGTCCGATTAATGTAAAAATCAGCCAGTTTTCGCAAACCATCCTTGTCGCCTAGCCACGACTTGTATTTATCACCGGCAACATCTTGTACATAGGTTACCAACGTCTCAACGGATATATTCTCATCATCAAGACTAGCGACAGTTTCTTCGTTGGAGGAATAAGCTACAGCAGAAAAAACAAAAGTTGTTAGCAAAACCAGTATTACGCCTAGCATTTTTTTCATCATACAACCTGAACTCCCATTCGTGGATCAAACTGATTTCCCTTTACAGATAAATAACGCGGGAGAGCCGAAACTCTCCCGCGCTGTGTCTTTGAACGTCCTGCTATTTACTTGATCTTCTCTTCAGCAGGGGTTGGTGACGGCAGGCCGATCTTGATGGCCTGACTCAAGGGTGAATTCGGGTCTTTCAGATTCAGCTCCTTGACTTTGCGTTCTTCATAAGGCGCATGGAGTGGATGAGAACCGTACTTGGATCCATCGTAATGATCCTTGTTGTTGTAGCGCTCCATCCAGCGGTTCCAGGCAACCTCGGTGAGGAAACCCTTCTTATACGCCTGTTCTACGTTGGCTTTAACCTTCTCCCAGTAGTCGGGAATGTACTGTTGGGCTGTGTTGACGGCCTGCGGCTCTTTTGTGGAGATGCCATAGACACCGCCCGGAAAATCGTAGAGCTTGTAGGGGAAGAATTTCGCCGGCGTATCAGCTTCGTAAATCTTCTTGGCTTCCTCGACGCCATGCTCAGCGCCCCAGGCAATCATTTCCTGCATATCATGTTGCAGTTCCCAGACACCGTGCCACTGGACATAGTCTGCACCACCCATGGCGGCACCGTGACGGAAGCGACGTCCTTCATGATGCCAACCGTTGTACATCAAGTGCGAAGCGGTAGTGTACCATCCAGCGTTGATGACCAGTTGCGATTGCGGTCTTTCCTTGCCGTCGTTAAAGGTTTCTTTGAGTGGCTTGATCAGACCTCTTTCAACATAGAGCTTAACCCACTTGAGAAACTCGCGACGCATTTCGTTGTACTGCAGATTGACCAGATCATAGGCGAGGAAATGATCTTTGATGAAAGTCGGAGCATGGCAATTTGCACAGACATCCTGCATCCTCTGGTTTTTTTCCTGCCAGCTGCCCAGCTCTTCTTCGAACCAGACTGTGCGATAGGACCATGGCGCCTGAGATTCCCAGCCAAGACGCTCAGAGACGTTATGGGTCGACTTCAGTTCACCGGCAGCGTCCATATGGCAAGTGGTACAAACAGGGGCTTCAATCGGAATATTCTTCTGATCTTCCGAGCGATAGGAGAGGTCCCATTTATCGCCTTCTGCAGCAAAGATGTTGCCATGCTTTGACTCATTGTAGATTTCGATATGTGGATGATCAGGACCAAGATGGCACTCGCCACAGGTTTGCGGCTCACGGGCAACCTCAATAGAGAAGCTGTGCTTCGGATGGCACGCATCACACTCGCCAACCGAGCCGTCTGGCCACGGGTTGGAGATGTTGTGACAAGCTTCACAACCTTGCTTGGTGCCAACAATCGGCTCAAAGATTGCGCGGTCAGCCGGCGCATAGAGCCAGAACTGATAAGCATGCTTCGATTTAGTGTGCTCGATGACTTCTTTCTCGTGACACACGGAGCAGTCTTTCGGTGTCGGGTAGAGGCCGACGGTGAAGCCGTTATGCTCAAAGGCATCAAAGTCGTCCTTTTCAGCCTGGTGACAGGAAAGACAGCCAACACCGTTTTCCGCGTGCTTTGATTCTTCCCACATTTGGATCATTCTTGGTGCCATCCCTTCAGCGAGATGGCAGTCAATACATTGCTTTGTCTCTTTGTCGACGTCAACGGCCGCAAAAGCACTGCTACAGAGCAGTACGGCCAGAGTCATAGACAGCAAGATAGATGTAAGCTTGATATTGTTCATGAAACACCTCCATCGGTTAGAGTGAGAAAAAACCCATATAAAAGATTGGATACCGCAAAAAAACATAAACGGCCGCTGACAAGCAGCCAACTATCAACCCTTGCCAAACAACTAAAACAGGTTAATAGAGACTGTCAAGACGAGAGCATGGCCTTATCTATAACTATAACTGTGGTTAAGTTAGAACAGCCTCAGCTATATATCTTTGACCTAAGTCAAAACTATTTTATCGATTTTTGTGGTGGGGAAAGAAAGCTTATCAAAAGAGGTTTTACTTTGTTGAATTGTTCAGAAGGACTAACGTAGTGAGAGGGTCGCGAATGGTCGCACAAGCACCTGAAAAACAGGCGCACAAGCCTAAAAAAAATCAATGTCATCAACCAACAGGATCTTCTTGTTCTTCTCCGTAATAAGCTCTTCGCAGACGAATCATTTTAGTCATATCAGGACTCTTGCCCTTATCCTACTTCGACTCTATACTGCACTATCTAAAAGCGGGGGTGACTCCCGCTTACCTTTAAAACATACCCTACTGGAGACACTGAATGTCTGAACAATGGTGGAACGTACTCTTTGCCGGAAGTTTTGCGGGCGCCGCAACCTTTGCCGGAATGTCTCTGGTTCTTCTCAAAGAGAATTGGAGCCGTCGTCATTCTTCGTCTCTGGTTTCCTTCTCGGCCGGTGTTCTGCTCGGTGTCGGAGTTTTACACATCCTCCCGGAAGCCATGGAGATGACCGTAAAAGCCCCTCTCTTTATTCTGCTGGCCTTCGTGCTCTTCTACTTCTTTGAACACCACCTGTTGATCCATGCCGGCCATGAAGAGCAGCATCATGTCAATCTGGAGGTCGCCGATTGCCATGGTGACGGGTGCACCCGCCCTCACCCAATGGGTTGGGTTGCCTTTATCGGCATGGGCCTGCATTCGGTGATCGATGGCATGATTATCGGTACCGGCTTTGAGGTCAGTCACGATCTTGGATTACTGGCGGCTCTTGGCGTGATCGCCCACGAAGTTCCTGAAGGGATTGCCATGATTGCAATCCTTCTGCACTACGGCTGGCACCGCAAAAAGGCCATTCAACTGACCTCATTTGTTGCCCTGGCAACACCTGGCGCAGCGATCCTGACCTTTGCACTGGTCAACAATCTATCCCAATCAGTCCTCGGCGCCCTGCTTGCAACAGCAGGCGGCTCCTTCATCTATATTGCGGCCTCCGACCTGATCCCTGAATCTCATCGCAGTCGCGGTTTCTCAGCCACGCTTGCACTCTGTGGCGGCATTTTGTTCGCCTGGACAGCAGGCTTTCTTGCACACTAAAGGCAGGGTCTGGAGTCTGGAGACTGGGGGCTTGCAAAGGCACTAAGCCTTAATCCAGCCCCCAGTCTCCAGCCTGCCCTTTTCAGGCACAATCAGAAGGATCGCCGGCCAACTTAGCTATGGCATGGGGCAACGCCGGCAACAAGACGTCCAGATTCTCCCTTGCCGCCTTGGGGCTCCCCGGCAGATTGATAATCATTGTCTGTTTGCGGACACCGACAACGGCTCGAGAAACCATGGCATGAGGTGTCTTCTGCAGACTTTTCATACGCATCGCTTCCGCCATTCCCGGGATTTCGTAATCAATCGCCTGCAAGGTTGCCTGAGGGGTCACATCCCTGGGGCTCAAGCCTGTGCCGCCGGTGGTTACGATAAGATCTAATTTTTCCTGATCCGTCCATGCAATCAGCAGAGCAACAATCGATTCAAGATCATCAGGTAGAATGACAACATGAACCACTTCGCCGACAGGAGCCAGCAGCTCTTCAACCACAGGCCCGCTCTCGTCAACACGCAGACCTCGCGAGCCCTTGTCAGACAGGGTTAAAACCCCGATTTGAAAGGGCCTATGCGCACTCATTGACCCTCCTGCTTGCCAACCGGTCCCAGAATTTCCAGGCTATCGCCAGTCTTCACCGGACCGCCGTTAACAACAATGGCAAAGACACCTTCTCTCGGCATGACACAATCACCGGCCTGATGATAGATGGCACAGCGATCATGGCATTCCTTGCCAATCTGAGTCATTTCCAGCAAGACGGAAGCACCGACACGCAAGCGAGTTCCAACCGGCAGGGTATAGAGGTTCACCCCCTGGGTTGTCAGGTTCTCGGCAAAATCACCGGGCCCCACATCGAGCCCTGCCCCTCGCATTTTATCGATGCTCTCAATCGCCAGCAGACTGACCTGACGATGCCAATCGCCACCGTGAGCGTCACCGACCATGCCAAAGCCTTCCTGTAACTCTGCCTGTCCAACATCGGTTTTGCGTTCACCTTTTTTCTTGCTGGTACAGACAGCAACGATCTGTTGACTTATTTTTTTCATTTATCCGCCAGATTTCTTGATTCGAAAAGCCAATTCTTTACGAATTGCATTTGCTATTATGTTAGAGAGTTGTCTACTTTTCGCCAGCTCCTTAATGTCTTTCATGGTCAGAAAACTGACAAATCGCAGAGCTTTCGGTGGCGGTGTTTTGGGATGCGCCAACAAGGCTTTTTTAATTTCGTAATTCTTCACCCAATCTTTATTGAGAAGAATGATGCGAATCAAATCATCGCTGGAAGTCTTCGCCTTGGCCACCATGAGGACCTCACCATCGCTGATCCTGGGATTTTTCATAACAGCTCCCTGAATCAGCTTGTTCGATTGTTTCATCATGATGGAGCGCCATTCCTTGTCACCAGTCAGCCCCATCTTGATTTTTTCAGAAACCGTAAGATCCATGGCAATCTGATATTTCGACATGCCTTCGCGATCGGCCTCTTCCATCATGGCCTCGATCTCGGTCTGACTACGGTCTTCACCGTCAACCTTTTCATCTCCCTCAGAATCCTCCTGAGGCGGTTCCTGCTTTCTGATTTCTTCCGGATCCTGCCAGCCCAGCTTGAATTTTAACGCCTTTTCTGCTGCAGGATTGGCAATGACCGCCGCAACGATCTCAGGGTTCTCATGAAGCATGTTCTGATGACCAGCCAAGCGCTCTAACACCTCGGGACCAGCCTTTTGAGCTAGGTAATGCAGGGTTTTCACAGTGACAGCAGGGTGCATGATGACAGCTCCCATTAAATCACCATCAGCCATCCTGGCTCTTACCATTAATTCAAGTAACTGCGGGTGCAGGCTCTCATCTTTACATAGCGGAGACAAGATCGTCGCCGGAAGCTCGCGTAAAGTCTTGACTGCTGATTTCTTGATTTCTGCGTCACTGCCACGACAAAGGAAGAAGAGAACGGTAAGGAGGTCTTTCCCTGCAAGGGGGAGAGCCCCCCGCGCTGCCGCTAGTTGGGCATCGCGGGGGGCCCCCGGTTTGACAATCCGTGCCACCTCAGGAGAGACTTTTAAACGCACGGTACTGGATTCAGGTTGTGACATAAATCAAGACAACTCCATCACTTGGCTTTTACAACAGTCGCTATCACTCCAGCTTTTGCAACGGCGCTGGCGGCCTCTGCAGCATCCTCTTTGCTGGCAAAACTGCCGAAGCGGACACGACTCAAGGTTCTGACGACTTGTACCGGTTCAGATTTGACCTGGATCCCTTCAGCGAGGAACCGCTTTTTAACCTTTTCCAGGTTATTTGTCTTGAGGAACGTACCGGCATAGACCACGTAACCATCACCGGCAGGGGCGCTGTAGGAGCCAGGTTCAACCTCGCGGGCAAAGGCCAGGGAAGCCTTTACGTCTTCCTTGCTGTAGGTCCCGAGATTCAGGCGTGTCATGTCCAGTGTAGCTTCGACAGGAGTCACCAACGGCTGATAGCCGAGCTTTTCAATCTTTGCAACCAGTGACTGCCTGTTTGACTTCATAAGATAAGAGCCGGCATCCAACGCATAGGCACCATCCGCGACCTGCTTAGGTATTGCGACAGGCTTCGGTGCGGCCACTGATTTTTCCACTTCGACGGGCTTTGTCGCAACCATTGTCTTAACGGCCGGAGGCTCTGCAGCCTTGACAGGGGTGGCCTTGGGAACTTTTTCTGTGACAGCTGGGGCAGGAACCGGTGCCGGTACAGCAACCGAGGTCGGCGCCAGTTTGGCAGGTTCTTGTTTGGGCTTCTCTACAGGAGCAGCTTTAACTGCTGCCGCAGCAGGTTTAGCTTCTGTCTTGGCAACGGCTGGCGCAGGCGGCGGAGGCGGCGGAGGCACGGCGACTGTTTTCGCCGGCGGTTCTACAGGCATCTGTACTATCGGTACGGAAGGCGTCGAACTGCCCAGGCCCATAAAATAATAAGCCCCTCCAGCGACAACGATGACCAGAAGCAACACCATCAGCAGAGTGCGGCTTCTTGAAGCACCGCTTTTATCCTGCGGCTCCGGGGCGAAATCGACAGGATCGTCAATTTCCTCCTCATTTTCAGGGAACCCGGCATTTAAGTTATCGCCAAAGAGATCCTCATTACCTGAAAAGCTGACTTCATCGTCCTTCGCTGTATCAAGTTCAGGCTGTAGCTCCTGTTCAGGCTCCGAATCCTCATCTTCAGTATCGAAGAAAAATTCTTCGCTGCCTTTGTCGGACTCCTCAGTGTGCGTCTGCTCGCCGAGGCTGTTTCCCGGAAGGTCTTCTTCTGTATCAAAGAAAACTTCACCACCGCCAGCATCCGGCTCTTGGGGTTCTGCCTTCTTCGTTACACTGCTTTCGGGACTTTCATCCTCATCTTCAAACGTGAACTGATCCTTATCAGACATAAATTATCTCCCGTTCTGCTACTCAATCATTGTTGAGAAACATGATTCTTAAGCAGACATTAATCTTCTTTGTTCAGCTCTGCCAGAAGTTTAGCCATCAAGTGAGATGGCACCTCTTCGTAATGGGTAAATTCCATAGTGAACAATCCGCGGTCAGAGGTCATGGAACGGAGGACCGGAGCGTACTTCAGAACTTCCGACATCGGCACCTGGGCCCTAACCAACTGACTACTTCCCTGGGGTTCCATACCAAGAACTTTACCACGACGGGAGTTCATATCGCCGATAACCTCACCGACACATTCGTCAGGTACAGTAATCTCCATCTCCACAACCGGTTCGAGGAGAACCGGAGTCGCAGCTTCAAGTGCTTTCTTGAATGCCATCGAACCCGCTATTTTGAAAGCCATCTCCGAGGAGTCCACTGAATGGTGAGAACCATCGAACAGGGTGACCTGAACATCCTGGACAGGATATCCCGCCAGAGGCCCCTTGCCTATTGACTCTTGAATTCCCTTGTCGACAGCCGGAATAAACTGCCGCGGGATTACGCCACCGACGATTTTATCAACGAATTCGTAACCAGAGCCCCTCTCAAGAGGCTTAACCTTAATTGACACGTCAGCAAACTGACCTTTGCCGCCCGACTGCTTCTTGTGTCGATAAGACTGCTCGACCGATTTTTTGATGGCCTCACGATAGGGGACTTTCGGCTCTTTGAGGAGGACATCAACGCCGAACTTGCGTTTGAGCTTTTCAACCGCAACCTCGACATGGACTTGCCCCATCCCAGAGATGATCATTTCCTTGGTTTCAACATCGCGCTGCAACTGCAAAGCGGGGTCTTCATCTGTCAATTTTGAAAGTCCGCTAAAAATCTTCTCTTCATCACCCTTGCTCTTCGCCTCAAGAGCAAAGGAGATGACCGGTTTCATGCTCATCGGGCATTCGTAGACAATCGGCTTATTCGCATCACAGAGGGTGTCACCAGTCGTGGTCTCTTTCAATTTAGCGATCGCGACAATATCGCCGGCCACAGCTTCGCTGACGGCTTTTTGCTTTTTGCCCTCAGGCAACAGGATCTGACCAAGTCGCTCATTACAATCCTTGTTGGGGTTAAACACTGAGCTGTCTGACTTGATTGTTCCTGAATAAACACGGAACAGATTCAATTTGCCGGTAAAGGGATCGCTGATTGTCTTGAAGACCATTGCCGAGAAAGGTTCGTTAGGATCAGGGCGGCGCTCTTCCGGCTCATTATTCTTGGGGTTGGTGCCGTACTGAATCCCTTTGTCGATCGGCGAAGGCATGCAGAGGACGATGTAATCAAGTAACTGACGAATACCGATATTGGCTGTGGCACTACCACAGAAAACCGGGGTAAAGACACCGGTCAGTGTTCCCTCACGCAAGCCACGCAGGACCTCCGCTTCGGAGAGTTCCTCGGTTTCGAGGTATTTCTCCATCAACTCATCATCGGCTTCGGCACAGGCCTCCATCAACATCACATGCAGACGTTCGGCTTCAGCCTGATACTCTTCAGGAATATCTCCTTCGTCATAGGTGCCCTTTTCATCGAACTTGAAAAGCCGCGCCTTCATGGTGATCAGGTCGATAACCCCTTTAAAATTATCTTCTTCACCGATCGGCATGTTAACAGCAACAGGTCGGCAACCCAGGGTCGTCTCCATGTCGTCAACAGCCTTGAGGTAATCAGAACGCTCTCGATCAAGTTTATTGATAAAAGCAATGCGGGGGATCTCAAACTCTTCAGCCCAATTCCAGAGTGTCTGGGTTTGGGCCTTGACGCCGTCAACGGCCGAAACCAGCAGAACGGCTCCACCAAGGACGCGCATACAGCCGCGAGTATCATGCAGGAAGTTTGTGTAACCGGGAGTATCTACGATATGCAGTTCATGGCCGTTCCATTCGCAATGATGCAGCTTCGATGAAATCGTGATCTTGCGCTTGGTCTCTTCAGGCTCAAAATCCATGTTCGAAGAGCCATCATCAACTTTACCGAGGCGATCGGTCATCCCGGTGTTGAATAAGATAGCTTCGACCAGGGAGGTCTTGCCCGCATCCCCTTGTCCGACGATGCCCAGGTTCCTCAACTTTTCAGTTTCGAACTTTGCCATGATCTCTCCTTTCAATGTTCTTCATGATTTCCAATAGTCAGATAATCGTAATGATTTTCAGATTATTAAATGACCACTAAGCGACATGGTTGCGTTCATAAATGATCCGCAAACCTTCCAGGGTGAGACTATTATCCACTTCATCAATGGTCTGACTGTATGGTGCAATCAGCGTCGCCAGCCCCCCGGTCGCCATGACATGGGGCTTTTCGCGAGACTCCTGCTTCATGCGACTGACAATACCATCCACCAGACCGACGTAACCGTAGAATAAACCGGATTGCATGCTGTTGACTGTATTTTTGGCGATTACCTGTGGTGGGCAAACAATTTCAACCCGGGGCAGCTTGCTGGCCTTCTCGTAGAGGGCTTCGGCAGAGATACTCAGACCCGGAGCAATAGCCCCCCCCTGATACTCACCACGACTGGAGATGTAATCAAAAGTTGTCGCCGTGCCGAAATCCACAACGATCAGACTGGTTTGCTGTTTTGCGTAAGCGGCCACCGCATTAACAATACGATCAGCACCAACCTCTCGGGGGTTATCATACTGAATCGGCATGCCGGTCTTGATTCCCGGGCCAACCACCAGCGGCTTGAGCTTGAAATAATTATCACACAGTGTCTCCAGAGTGTTCAGCAATGGCGGCACGACACAGGAGATAATAACATTTGAGACATCGGGGAAATGCAAACTACTAAGGCTGAAGAGTTCATGTACGACCATCGCCCATTCATCTGCAGTACGGGCTTTATCCGTGGTTAAGCGCCAACTGCGTGCGAGTTCCTTATCCTTGTACAAGCCAAGCACGGTGTTGGTATTGCCGACATCTATAGCGAGAAGCATTAAAACCCTCGGAACGCGGTACGCGGTACGCGGTACGCGGGAAAATTAAACATAAAAAGACAGACAACCTGTTTCATTACTCGTTCCTCGTCACGCGTCACGGCTTCTAAACCGGTCGCACATCCCCTGCATAAATGCTCTCTATCTTACCAGCCGAAGTTCGAACCAGCAATGCGCCATCATCACCAAGGCCGACCATAGTGCCTTCAATCAACAGATTATTGCAATCCACCTGCACCTCTTTACCGGTCAGGCCGCAGAGCTCTGTCCAAGCAGCGAAAATCGGTACACTGCCCTGCTCTAAATAGATCTGGTAAAGAGCATCCAGTTCCTGCAACAAAGAACGGGTAAAGGCCAAACGGGAGACAGCCTTGCCGGTGGCAATGGCAAGGGATGTGGCTGGGTAACGCAGCTCGTCGGGAAACTGTTCGAGGCGCATGTTCAGATTAACGCCAATACCGAGGACCACATAATGAACCTGGTCGGTCTCAGAACTCATTTCATTGAGGAGGCCTGCGACCTTGGCTCCATTCAGGAGAATATCGTTGGGCCATTTAACCGTTGGCTGAAGGCCGGTACAGTTTTTAATGGCACGACAGACTGCCACAGCAGAGAGAAAGGTCAGTTTTGGGGCTTCAAAAGGTAGAACAGGAGGGCGCAGCAAAATCGAGGCGTAAAGGTTGACGCCGCCGGGTGATTCCCACTGGCGACCCAGCCGACCCTTGCCGGAGCTTTGACGATCAGCAATCACCACCAACCCGTCGTCGGCCCCTTCATCACCGAGGCGACAGGCCTGCAGGTTGGTGGAATCAGCCTCATCAAGCGAGAGGATACGAGACCCGACCAGCTGGCATTCGAGACCGGACTGAATAGCTTCCGGCATTAGGACATCGGGAGACTGCTGCAATTGGTACCCTCGTGAAGGAATCGCTTCAATCTGGTAACCTGCCTGGCGAAGGTTGCGAATGTGCTTCCAGACCGCCGTTCGCGAAACACCCAACTCATTACTAATCCTTTCACCAGAGACAAAACCGTCTGGCGTCTGGCTAAAAAGGGAGAGGATGGTTTCTCGCGGGGCTGGTGTTTTCATCAATTAGTTAGGTTCACGCCCTGTAAGTTTAAGTAAACAACATGGAGATATCAACAGACCGATAAGAGTGCGTCAGTGCGCCAACAGAAATCAAGCGGACGCCGATCTCGGCAATGGCCCGGACACTTTCCAGGTTGACTCCCCCGGAGGCTTCCGTGATGGCGCGATCGCCAACCAGCTCGACGGCCGCAGACAATTCGTCAAGAGACATGTTGTCGAGGAGCAGGATGTCTGCACCAACAGCCAGAGCTTCTGCCACCTCCTCCTGATTGCGAACCTCTACCTCTATTTTCTGGGTGTGCGGCACACGTTGTTGAGCGCGACTGACTGCATTGGTGATGCCGCCGGCAGCGGCGACATGGTTCTCTTTGATCAGTACAGCATCATAAAGAGCCATGCGGTGATTACCCCCACCGCCCATGCGTACCGAGTACTTTTCCAGAACCCGTAACCCCGGCGTAGTTTTCCGCGTATCAACAACTATCGCCTGGGTTCCTTCAACCTCTTTCGTAAACGCAGCGGTGAGGGTGGCAACGCCACACATCCGCTGCAGAAGGTTTAACGCAACGCGCTCGCCTTGCAAAAGAACGGAGGCATCACCCTTAATCCAGGCCAGTACATCACCTCGTTTTACTGACTGGCCGTCATTCATAAGTTTTTCGAATGCAGTTTCTGCAGAAAGCAGCTGGAAAACACGTTGTGCAACATCAACACCGGCCAGAACAAAATCTTCTTTGGCGACCAGTTCGGCACTTGCCTGCGTACCTGGCTCTATCGTTGCCTGCGTGGTGACATCACCGGTGCCGATATCTTCTTCAAGGGCGCGACGTAGAATAGGATCGAGTATAAATGAGTTCATAAATTATGTTTCCAACGGGTCTGCAAAGGTGAATCTTCTTCGTCTCCTCGCGGAAACTCGGAACGGCACGATTTAATATTAAGGTGTATTTTTATAACATATTGAAACTTTTACAAGCAACTGAAAAGCCTGTAACCATGCCAATTTCCAAGCTTTACATTTATCTTGAAATCGCCAACAATGGGAACTCTTGAAAATTTGCAGATTTCTATACAACCCTAAGGAGCTGCTCGTGAAATTCTACTTCAAATTCAGTCTGTTTCTGGTGATGTTCGCAACACTCTCAGCATGCGTCAGTCAAACCGAGCACCAGCTGAAACTGGACGAGAACCAATACCTCCAATCTGTTATCAAGGGCCTTGAAGGCGATTACGAGAGCCTGAAAGAAGACAAAAACCAATTGGTTGATCGTAATGACAGTCTGAATCAGCGCTTACTTGAAGCCATTGAGCGCAACAAACGCGTCCAGGAAGACCTCATGCGGGCACGCGCTGACCTGGACCGGGTGGAAAAGGTTCTGGCCAGCCGCAGCGCCGAAGCCGGAGCCGCCATGGCCGAGATGCGTCAGGAGATCGACCGACTGACCGAATGGAGCAGTGAACTGCAACAGCAACTGGAAGGAGAGCGCCTGGAGCGCGAAGCCCGGCTTGCTGAGGTGCAGGGCACCTACAATGAACTGGTGGGGAAACTCGAAGAAGAGATCCAGCGCGGCGAGGTTAAAATATCCGAGCTCAAGGGAAAACTGACTGTCAACGTGGTCGACAAGGTCCTTTTCGACTCAGGTAAGGCCGTCCTCAAGTCCGCAGGAGTCAAGGTTCTGCAACAGATCGGAGACATACTCAAATCCGCCGTCGACAAAGATATCCAGGTCGAAGGCCACACCGACAATGTACCTATCAGCGGCACTCTCGCACAAAAATTCCCGAGCAACTGGGAGCTCTCCACAGCAAGAGCGACCACGGTTCTGCATTTCCTGCAGGAGAAGGCGGCCATCTCCGGCGAAAGACTCTCCGCAGTCGGCTATGGCGAGTACCGTCCGGTCGCCAGCAACGCAACAGCCCAGAACAGAGCCTTGAATCGCCGTATTCAGATTGTTCTGACGGCAAGCAAGGACCGCTGAGGCTGATCCTTACGATTAATGCTCAGTGTGAACCTGCTTCATAAAACTCATGAAGCCATCAACCAGGAGGGGATGAAGCTGAGTCCCTTTCAGCTGGGAGATATTATCGAGGACCTCTTCAACCGGCAACGGCGAACGATAGGACCTGTAGGCAAGTAAAGCATCGTAAGCCTTTGAGCTAGCCGTAACCTGGCTACTTAAAATTTGCTGCCAATCTTTACCGTCAGAGGGATATCCGAGCTGATCAAAACGCATGTGATGCTCATAAGTACTGAGTATCGCCCTGCGCGGCACACCTCTGGTACAATGTCAGATATCAATTCTGAACATGGAGAAAAAAATGGAACAAGAGCTGGAAACAATCCAACAAGTTTACAACATCGTCGTTGAATTCGTCATCAGCTATAGTTTCCAGATTGTTGGCGCAATTATTATCCTGGTTGTCGGTGCCAAGATTGCCAGCTGGCTTGGTGGGTTGGTCACGAAACTGTGCGAGAAGAAGAATGTTGACATCACCCTCGCCCGTTTTCTAGGCAGCGTCGTTAAAATTCTGATTCTGACCTTCGTGGTTATTATCGCCATCGGCAAGTTCGGCATCTCGATCGCACCTTTCATCGCCGCCCTCGGCGCCGTTGCCTTCGGCGCCAGCTTCGCCATCGCCGGCCCAGTCTCCAACTACGGTGCTGGACTCGTTATCATCCTGTCCCGGCCCTTCGTTATCGGCGACACTATAACCATTAACGGAGTCAGCGGCCTGGTAGAAGAGATCCACCTGGCGACAACGATTCTAACCAATGAAGACGGCGAGAAGATCACGATCCCCAACAAACATATTGTAGGTGAAATTCAGGTTAACTCGTTTGCCAACAAAGTCGTCGAAAGTACTGTTGGGATCAGCTACGAAGACAACCCCGAGAAGGCCATCGAGGTTATCCAGGCTGCGCTAGGCAAGATTGACGACATCTGCTCAGAGCCGCCACCACAGATCGGTATCGAAGCCTTTGGAGAGTCATCTATTGACCTCGGCGTGCGTTACTGGGTGCCGACAGAGAAGTATTTTCAGACCCTCTACCGCGGCAATATGGTGGTACACAAAGCTCTGAAGGAAGCAGGAATCACGATTCCGTTCCCACAGAGAGACGTGCACATCAACAAGATCGAGAACTGATTCGAAAAATATAGAAACAAAAAGCAAATTAGCCCGATTTTTCATCACAGTAACGCAAAGAACACAAAAGGGACAATTCACCACAGATACTAAGACCACTAAGGAAACAAAATCTTTTGGGTTTATTTTTCCCCAGACAAACGGTTTTCCTGTCGGCTCTCTTAGTGGACTTAGTGTCTTAGTGGTTCCAGGCCTTTGATTAAAAAAGCGGGAGCATCCAAAAGGATGCTCCCGCTTTAGTATTGAACATATTTTACATTAAAAACTAACGTAGCAACTTACCCAGATAAAGGAAAGTACCCCCAACCGAGAGACTTGCGAGCAGGTTGCCTGTCAGGTTGCTGTAATGAGAAATGGTGTAGTTAATCAAGTGCTGTTTCGTGTCGAGGCTGAAAACATCGATATACAGCTGAGAGCCTTTCCAGAGAAAGATACAGGCGAAAACGACCATAAAAGCGACAAAACCATTGCTGATCGGAGTGTCCTTGACATTGAGATAGATTTTGCGAATCAAGTCGATATTGATCAACGACAGGAAGACCCAGTTGGTGTTTTCCACGATCCGGATGACGCGGAGAACGCTCTCATCAGGAGTCGGGTTGATTAACAGGAAAACCAGGGACGCGCCCATAACGCCGACAACAGCCAGGTAAACATGAAGCTTGCTGCCTTCAGAATCAAGAGTCCTGGTAAAAACATAATATTCCTGAAACCCGTGGCTCATAGTCAGAATCGAAAGTGTCCCGATGATATGCCCCATGGCCAGAACGTAGGGATTGTTAAGACCGGGGAGAAACGGCATGGCGCCCGGGATGATCTCACCAACCAGTATCAGGAAGAAGCCAACGGCGATACTGGTCCAGACCCGAGCATTACCGATACTGAAATAGAAAGAAACGCCACCGGCGATAAGCCAGAAGATTCCGAGTACAACTTGAAACATTTCCATGAAGGCCTCCCTGAGATATAGATTGAACCATTAAAAAACGGCGACTCGAAAGCCGCCGGAAGCTGAACTGGAGCCCTTTAAGAGAGTCCCTTGAAACCCTTTTTCATATCATCCAGCATTTTATCGATTTTACTGGAGCCTGCGACCAACTTGGCCGATTTACCCAGCTTGGCGTAAAAGTCATCAAGAGCAGAATCGCTAATCGGCCCACCGTTGAGTTTCAGTTTGTCAAACTCTTTATCTACCAGCAAGGAGCCGATCTTGCCGAGATGCGCCATGGCAAAACTTTTAAAAAGCTCCTGTGTCTTCTGCCGGCGATCCAACTCTTTTGTCTCAAGAGTTTTACTTGCGGCGTTCTCCTGTTCTTCGCGCTGACGTTGACGTTCGGCAACAGCAGCACCCCACATACCGGAGATATCTGCCGTTTCCATAAGGTCCGCCAGTTTTTTTTCTCCATCAACGCGAGTCACCAGAACATCAACCTTGGCTCCGGGCTCTTTGGCAACCGACAGGGAACTGTCTGCGGTGGTTTCAATATCCGTTGAACCATCGTGGAAGAAACCAAGGGGGTTACCGTCACGATAGAAGATCAGGGCAATATGTTCTTTAGAATAAATACGCAGGCATCCGCTGCGTTTCTCTTCGCGCATACGAATCAGCAAGGACTTAATATCGATCAACTGGAGATCCTGCCCTTTGTGCAGAACCTCACCATGCAGGAGGGTATGAATACTGTGTGCCAGCTCGGTAGACAGTCGATAGATGTTCAGCTTACCGTTGCCACTCAGAGACTCGTCGAAGGTACGGGAGATACCATCATATGCAATCAGGTGTTCCCGTTCATTCTCAAAGAGTGCGCTGATGAGGCGACCTTCCTGGTAAATGAAAACACCGGTCCCTTCAGGAAAATCAAATCGCATGTATCCGGTAAACTTCCCCTGACGGATCTTTCCCAACGCATCCGCAAGATTTACTTTACCAGGATTGATATTTTCCTTAACAGGATTGCCTCGTGGCAACAGAATCATAACTCAAAGCCTCATTCTCATTAGCATAATTTTCCAATCCAAATATTTAGAATATTTGAGCTTTCATGTCAAGAAGGTTGCGCGACCGAGGGAACGGCCGCAAGCCAGAGTTTAAGGGTAATTGATATTGAGAAAGGTATTTAAAACAAGCCGGCGAGACGAAGTTCCCGGGCGATTTTTCGACGACGAAGTGCAAAACTCCGGTACAGATCACCACCCAGCTGTTCAGCAGGGCTGATGGCTTTGCGATTAACCAACACAAGTTCACGGTATGCGGCATCGACAGGACGGCCGATTATCATTGGCAGGGTTTTATGGAGGAGACTCTTCTCTTTACCAAGATCTTCACTGGCAACAAGGCTTTCATCGGCATCAAACAGATGGGCCGTCAAGCGACACTCAGGACCAAACAACCCCGGACCTTCAATTGTCAAGGCAAGTATCTCCTCATGCGTCATTACGTCCAACTCGAGTTCGGCAAAAAGCTGGTCACAACAATCAGGATGGATAAAGCCCCGCCGACGGCTGCTCAAATCAAAGAAGAAATGACCGTCAGCATGCAGGGACTGTTGACAACACAAAGGGCACTCAAGAATAAGCTTGCGGCGCCGTGCTGCGGGAAGCTCTTCCAGGCCCTCTTCACCATTACTGCGACTTCTATTTTCAAAGATTTCGGCAGCAGCGTTTGACAAGACAAATTCTGCCAGCTTTTTAAACTGACTGTGAACCAAGGTATTCCTGGCATGGGTGAGGACGGGCCAGATGCGACTGGAGAACCCGGAAGCAAGCCCTTCGACCTTGGGACTTTTACTGATGCAAATGTCGAGAACCTGGTAGTCTCGTTCACGGGCGCCGTAGATCAGGAATTCATGAACACGCACTTCGGCATTCAAACGAGCGCGGGTGTCGACCAGGCTTGGCAGCAACCAGAGTTTTTCTGCACGGCCGGTATCAGCCATAATCTGCCTTAAAGAGCCGGCATTGATCAGAGCAGCGCGATCCTTGACCGGTACCAGCACCAGGTCTGCAGACAGCAAAGCGGCTTCGGTGAACCAATCAAGGATGGGCCTTGTATCGAAAATCAGAATACCGTCAAGCCTTGAAGCCGACACCCTCTGTCGCAGCCATGCGGGATCATGACTCGGTGGTAGCAGCCGCCGTGATGAAGCAACGTACTGCACACCGTATTGTCCCAGCACAGCAAGCTCTTCAACCGGGCAGCCTTCGATGAGGTTGGCAACACTGCCCTCAGGCTGTGGACCGAGAGCAAACATCTGGTCAACGCTGAAGTGGTTATCAAAAGAGGCAATGGTAACCGGCAAGTCCTCGCGCAAAGCCTTGAGATAGACAGCAAGGTTAGTGGCAATCGTGGTTTTTCCCACCCCACCCTTTTCGCTGGCAACAGCGATCACAAAAGGATGCTTCACGACATTTCACCTTCTGCGAGAACCTCCTGCAGGGTCTCCCAGCGCTCCATACAGCCATCCAATTCCTCTTGAAGAAGCGAATGTTTTTCGATGAGCGGGCTCAGGCGGGCATGGTCAACCGCCATGGCAGGATCCTGCATTTCAGTGGTCAGCTCAGTGAGCTCCTGCTCAAGAACCTCGATTTGCTCTTCAACCTGAGTCAACTTTTTCTGCCGCTTCTGCTCTTCTCGCCTGGTCGCCTTACGCTCCTCGTGGGAAAGCACCCGGGAGGATTTGCTTTGTAACGGCGCAGAGGTTCCCTTCGCACCAGTTTGCTCGACCCGCAAAGAAGAGTGACTGCCATCACCTTCACCACTTTTTACACGCAGGAAGTCCTCGTAATTGCCGAGATAGGATGTGGCACGCTGAGCGGCAACTTCAACAACCCGACTAGCGAGCGCATCAACAAAATAACGGTCGTGAGAAACGAACACGAGGGTCCCCTGATAGCCTTTCAGAGCATTCAGAAGGACCTCTTTGGAGGCCAGGTCAAGGTGGTTGGTCGGTTCATCCAGCAACAGCAGGTTGGCCGGCTCAAGAAGCAGGATCGCCAGTGCCAGGCGGTTACGCTCTCCACCGGAGAGAACAGAAACCCGCTTGTGAACATCATCACCATGAAAAAGAAACGCACCGAGCAGGTTGCGCACCTTCGGCACCATGTCAAAAGGGGCTGCTTTGGTAATTTGCTCCAGCACAGTCAGTTTTGCGTCGAGAGTGCGCGCCTGATCCTGGGCAAAGTAGGCCATAACCATGTTATGACCTTCCTCACGCTCGCCTTGCAACGGGGCCTCAACCCCTGCCAGCAACCTCATCAAGGTTGACTTGCCGGCACCGTTCGCGCCAACCAGGGCGATACGCTCGCCGCGAGCAACAGAGAGGTCAACATCTTCAACAACGGTCTTGTTATCGTAACCGTGTGCGACGCCGGAGAGACCAATAGCAAGCTGCCCGCTTTTCGGTGGCGCAGGGAAGGAGAAACCGATTTTTTTACGCTCTGGCGGCAGTTCAATGCGCTCGATTTTTTCCAACATCTTGACGCGGCTCTGTACCAGGGATGCCTTGTTGGCGTTATAACGAAACTTGTTAATGAACGACTCGAGGCGGGCGACCTCTTCATCCTGGCGTCTCTTGGTTTCACGTAAAGCGGCCACACGTTCGTCTCTGGCAGCCAGGTATCGGGAATAGTTACCGGGATAATCGGTGAGCTTACCGTGCCAGATTTCGACGATCCGGGAGACGACCTGATCAAGGAAAAACCGGTCGTGGGAAACCAGGATCACTGCGTAGGGGTAGGCCGATAGGTAACTTTCCAGCCAGTCACGGGCAGGCAGATCAAGGTGGTTGGTCGGCTCATCAAGGAGAAGCAGGTTGGGTTTCTGCAGCAATAGCTTGGCCAACGCGATACGCATCTGCCAGCCGCCGGAAAATTGCTCGCACGGTTTGCCCCAATCTTCTTCGGCGAACCCCAAGCCTTTGAGCACCCGGCCGATTTCGGCTTCCATGGTGTAACCACCGCGTTGTCGAAAAATCTCCTGCAACTCGGAATAACGATCAAGGTCAGACTCTTCAGCCTCACGACTGATCTGTCCCTCGAGCTGTTTCAGCTCGGCTTCAACCGCGAGCAGCTCCTCAAGAGCAGAGCGCACCTCGGTAAAGAGATCACGGCCACTATGCTCGAGGCCTTCCTGCGGCAAATATCCGATGGTGGTACCACGGGCCAACTGCACCTTGCCGGCATCAACATCCGACTGACCGGACAGCAGACGCAGCAAAGTGGTCTTACCGGCACCATTTTCACCACAAAGCCCGATACGGTCAGTGGGACGAATATGCCAGTCAACATGGCGCAGCACAACCTGGTCTGCAAACTGTTTGACAACATCTTTTAGCTGTAACATGGCGCTTGTTATAGCACATCTGTATGCTCACGAGAATTATCATCTTCATCGTTGACAGGGAGGACGAAGATTAGCAGAATGAATGAGCTTTTTCTCACCCACCACTATAAGAACTGTTGCAATTCTTCAGGAGGCCTCAATGGCACGTAAAGTCTTTATAGCTGCAACCGGCCAGGACTGCGGTAAAACCACCACCAGCCTCTCACTGCTCCACCTGGCGCTAAAAAAGTACCAACGGGTCGGCTTTATCAAACCGGTCGGGCCTAAGCCCTCCCCCTACAAGGATTTCTGGGTCGATAAAGATGCCGCCCTGGTAGCCAAAGTCTTCGGGCTTGAAGACGACATCCGTCTGATGTCACCCGTAGTGGTACACCCTGGAGACACGCGCAAAGTCATCGATGGCATAATCACCCGTGAGCAACTTGAGCAGCAACTGATCAAAGCCTGTAAGGAACTCGAAGAAAACTGTGATTTTCTGATCATCGAAGGGGCCGGCCATAGTGGTGTCGGCTCGGTTCTCGGTTTAAGTAACGCACGGGTTGCCCGCCTGCTCGATGCTCCGGTTCTGGTTGTCAGCGGCGGCGGCATCGGCCACGTCATAGATGATGTCAGCATGAACCTGGCATTGTACAAAATGGAGGGAGCAGAGGTCCGCATCGTCATGCCGAACAAGTTGATCGCTGAGAAACGGGCAAGAACCCTCGAATACATGGGCAAAGCCTTTGCCCATGAAAATTTTATTGTCCACGGTGGCTTCAACTACTCTCCGATACTTGCTGGCCCTACCTTGCAGCACGTAGCCAAACTCTTTGATGTGACTCTGCGTGCCAACCAGGAGCAGGCGATGCAGATCATCAAGCACATACAACTTGCTGCAGCATCCACGGAGAAGGTCGTCGAGATTCTCAAAAATTCGACATTGCTCCTGGTGAACAGCAGCCGTAATGAACTTCTGGTCATGCTCGCCACCCTGCATCATATTCCAGAATATGCTGAGAAACTTTCCGGAGTACTGATTTCCGGAGCCAACCCCATCGCCAAACTGACCCAGCAGGTTCTCGATGCCAGTCAGTTACCCTTCATGCGCACCGAGCAACTCACGTCAAATGTTATTCAGACCGTGACTCGCGATGTTTCCAAAATCACTGCTGATGATCATGAAAAAATCAGCCTGGTTAAAAGTCTGGCTGAACAGGAACTTGATTTTGATTTAATTGACAGTCAACTTGGGTAGGAGATTGTTCAGGGAGTCAGGTTTCACTGTAAAAAGTTCATTTTCTCAGAGAACAACAACTAACAACACCGGCGGAGCTCCTGTTGCCAGTGTGACGCCTCATCAGAAACAGAACCCAAAACAACCGCTTTGAAGTCCAATTTGCATTCAACACCAACTTAGCAGATACGGCACATTCCATTATTTACGTGCAATTTTCATTTAATTTGTTATAGTTCGGCCGTATCTACCTTTTTTAAAAGGTTTTTTTGATCTTAAGGGCTGAGATACAGGCCCTACAGATAAACAGTTTTGGTATTTACCCTGTTATTGAGCGCGCTCCCAGTTCCGGTTGAGCCAACCATCTCAAGGCAGGGCTTATGCCCCCAACAGATTTAGGTTGTCGCATGCGGCAGCCGGGAAGAATTACATGTCTAAGAAAATGATGGTTAACGCCACCCATCCCGAAGAAAACCGGGTGGCTATTGTAGAAGATGGTATCCTCACTGAGCTTGATATCGAGGTTGCCGGTCGCGAACCCTCCAAGGGTAATATCTATAAAGCGGTTGTGGTCCGGGTCGAAACCGGTCTGCAGGCCGCTTTTGTTGATTATGGCGCAGATCGCCTCGGCTTCCTGCAAATCGATGAAATCAACTACACCACGGTCAAACCTGACTACACTCCTGCCGAAGATGGCCACAGGCCGCGCATCAATGAACTGTTGTCTCGCGGCCAGGAAATCCTGGTCCAGATCACCAAGGAAGAGCGCGGCACCAAGGGTGCAGCTCTGACCACTTACCTATCCCTCGCCGGACGCTACATGGTTCTTATGCCCGGCAGCCAGACACGGGGTGTTTCACGCAAGGCCGAAAGCGACGCTCAACGCAAAGAGCTGAAAAAAGCCATGAGCTCCCTCGACCTCGCCGAGGGCGTGGGTTATATCGTGCGCACAGCCGCCCTTGACCAGACTCGCGAAGAGTTGGAACGGGATTATCGTTATCTGATTCGACTCTTTGAGAGTATCAAAGAACTTGAGCAGAAATCCAAGGCCCCTGCCCTCATATACAAAGAATCCAACCTGATGATCCGTTCGATTCGAGATTACTTCACCACGGAGATGGATGAAGTGCTGATCGACGATGCGCAGGTTTTCAAGGAAGCCAAAGACTTCTTCCAGACGGTCATGCCTGATCACGTCAAACTGGTCAAACTTCACCAGGAACGTCGACCGATCTTCTCCCGCTACCAGATTGAAGACCAGATCGAGACCTTGAGCCGCAACAAAGTGGCCCTGCCCTCTGGCGGCTCAATTGTCATTGACCCCACTGAAGCCCTCGTCGCCATCGACGTCAACAGTGGCAAAATGGCTTCCGAGCGCGGCGTTGAAGACACAGCGACCAAGACGAACCTGGAAGCCGCCGCAGAAGTCGGCAGGCAGCTGCGTCTGCGCGACCTTGGTGGTCTGATCGTCATAGACTTCATCGACATGCGGGACCGCAAAAATAACCGCGCGGTCGAAAATCAAGTCAAGCAATCACTTGAAAACGACAAGGCCCGGGTTAGCGTTGGCCGCATCAGTAAATTTGGTTTATTGGAATTGAGCCGACAAAGGATTAAAGCCGCCCTGACAGAGGGATCCTACCTGCCCTGCCCGCACTGTAACGGCTCTGGACATTTTAAGAGTCCTGAAACTCAGGCGGTTGCCCTGTTGCGTAAAATTCACGCCAGCGCGGCCAAAGGCCAAGTCAGTCGGGTCGATGCCCAGTTACCGTTAGAAGTTGCCGCCTACCTGTTGAACAACAACCGTGAAGAGCTCGTCGAGATGGAGCGGCGCTACCAACTGCAGATCCATATTCACGGTAACCGTGACTTTCTGTCTGACCAGGTTGAAATCGAAATCCAGAAAAAGGAAAAGAACAAGTCGACACAACTGGAATTCGTTGAAGCTGGTTCTGTGCCTCTCGTTACAGAAGAGGAAAACAAGCAAGACAAAGACGAGACCACTCAACCGGAGACGACTGAGACAGCTGAGGCGGGAACAGATCAACCGCAAAAACGCCGTCGCAGGAGGCGCCGCAAGCCTTCAGGAGCGAAAACTGCTGAAGCAGAGCAGAACACTAGCGATACTGATGAGCCAACATCGGAAGAGGCTGCAACTGACTCAACTGACACCACAACTGTGGCAGCAGAAGAAAAGTCTGATGATGCGACACCGGCGAAGAGACCTCAACGGCCAAGACGTTCACGAAGCAAAAAAGTGACTGAAGATGCGGCAACAGCAGAAGTAGCTGTCGCCGAAACATCCGAAGAGGAAACGCCTGCGGAGTCTGCAGCAGTAGATCAAAACGCACAGGATGCCAAACCAAAGCGTCGGCGGGGCCGCCGCAAGCCAAAAGCGGCAACGGACGAAGTCAAAACGACAGAGGCCTCTACAACAACAGACATGGACCAGTCAGCGACAACGACGTCTGAACCTCCGTCAGAAGCAGTTGGAGAAGAAAAACCAGCGGCCGAGACCACGCAAAAACCGAGCCGTCCTCGCCGTACGACGAAAAAGGTTGATCCACCAGCAGAAGCAACCAAAGTTGCGACAGAGGTCCCTGCAGAGGAGAGCACTCAGAAAGAAGCTGAGAGAGAAAAGAAAGCTGAGCCGAAAAAACCGGCCAGACGCAGACCCAGTCGAACAAAAACCAAAGAAACGGAAGCAGAGACAAGCGTTGAGAAGGCCGAAGTAAAAATTGCTCCTGCAGCGACCGAAGAGGTCGTCAAGAAAGCTCCGGCCAAGCGCACGAAAAAAAAACCGGCCGTCAAGGAAACCGTATCAACAGAGAAGAGCAAACCAACGGTCGTTGCAAAAGATGAAAGCACGGGCGAAGAAAAGCCCAAGCCGAAAGCCCGTCGAACCAGTACGGCCAAGCCAAAAGGAAAAGAGGCGAAGGTTGTAAAAGCAACAGAGGAAGCTAAGCCCGCGGAACTAAAAACCGCCAGAAAGGCTCCTGCAAAGGCGAAAGCTCCAGCGAAAAAAACAGCCAAGAAAGCCACGGATAAAACTGAGACCGTTAAGCCTGCTGAAGACCCCACCAAGCCAAAGCGTGCTAGAGCCCCTCGCGAGAAAGCAGTCGAGAAGGACTCGGTCAAAGAGGATTAAGCAAAAAGACATCCAACATATTTTATTTCCGTAGACTGGGGGCAACAGATTGTTAATCTGTTGCCCTATTTGTTTATATGCTATTGACTTTGAGCTTGATTGCCCTCTTCCCGTTGAGTGCCGACGAACAGAATGAAATTAATTTAAAAAACGAAGAAAAGCTGTCTGACCGACAGCGAGTTTTTTTCTTCGCGAATTGATTTTATTGCGTGAGGGTATCCATGATTGACAAAGGCAATTATGGACAAACGGAGGGCGGGTTTCTTTGCTTACTTTCTTTTGCACGTGCACAGAAAGTGAGGCGCCTGCCGAGCGCAACCGGCATCACTGCAATGGTTCAGGAACTGTCCCGAATGGCGCTAGAGTAGCCTTGGCAAAAGAACCTCTACGCCTGAGCCAGCGGCTAAATCCAACATAAAAGCAATCTTGAGGCAAAAGAAATTGTTGAGTTTTTGCGGTCAGTAAGCCCTTAGTTGGAAAGTAAAAAGCTTCGTATCAGAGTGGAAGTTATGCTGAAACCTCTTAAGCTAAGTGCCCTTCGGGACAGTCCCGGGTTTTAAGCACGCACTACAAAACTCCTAAATCCGGTGACAGCCCCATGGGGTGCTGGAACAGACACCATCACAGTGGTGCATAGACCAAATGGCTGAGGTTAGATTGCTTCGGAGAAGCAACCAATAAACCCAGGGGTTGCGCCCCCTGCCGTCGCCTTACTCTTTTTGCTCACACAAAATGAGTAAGCAGAAAAATGAGCCCCAATGCCTTGCCCGCTACGCGGGTATCCTATGTCGAAAATATGAACGTCGGCAGGGCGAAAACGCAGCTAAAGCCTCAAACAGTTCGCCCTGCTGATCGCCGTTAATCCATCCGTCATCGGCTGCGGCAACAGGGGTGGGAAACCGGGAAACTTCACAAAAAAACCCTCATGACACAAACCGGGTTCGTCAACATTCCGAAGGCAGCGATCCCGCTGCCTTCTTCCAATAGCTTAGACTGTGGGAGGCTCACTCGTTTATACGTATAGTCATTACCGGGACTGGAGATTTTCTAACAACCTTCTCCGCAGTGCTGCCAAACAGGACATGATCAAGACCAGTACGACCGTGCGTCCCCAGTACGATCAGATTTGCACTGAACTCAACAGCCTTTTTAATAATTTCATCGTATGGAATGCCCGGAAAAACAAAAGATTCGTAATCAGTGAAATCACCCATATGGGTGCGGCAGAATTTCTCCATCAGCTTTTCAGCACCCTGCTCGATCTCTTCCTCCAGCTTGTCAAACGAGATGTGCGGGACGTAAAAACCACGTAGATCGACTGGTTCATTGATAATATGAACAACAATCAATTTACTGTCGAACTTACGTGCCAGGGATAGAGCCGACTGGAAAGCAAAGTCCGAACCTTCTGAGAAATCGGTGGCAAAAAGAATGGTTTTGAAATGCATGGTAACCTCCTAACGGTTTCAGGACACCCGTGCTATTGACCCACCATTGAAAATCTTTTTCATCACCGAGCGCAACTCATCGAGTCGCACCGGTTTATGTAGATATTCGTAGGCTCCTAAGTTCATCGCTTCTAGATACGATTCCACACCACCATAAGCCGTGATCATTATGACACTGGTACTCGGGAACTTACGGCTGATCTCTCGCAGGAACACCAAACCATCCATCTCCGGCATATTGATATCGCTGATAACCAGATTAACCTTCTGTTGCCCCAGATAATCAAGGGCCTCGTTGCCGTCAGCAGCACTGTCTACTTCAAACCCTTCCTGGGCCAACAGCTTGGACAAACCGATACGGGTATTTTCTTCATCATCAACGATCAGGATACGTTTTATGACTTTGCCCAAAATGTCCTCTACACTTGTATGATTTGTGAAAAGTCTAACATGAGGCATCACCCTGTCAAGCATAGGGCACATGAAAAAAAGGAAAGAATATATCCTTATTTCAGTAGGTTACAGAAACAGAAAGGAGTTACTACAATTTTAACTTTGGTCAGGAACAGTTTGCCAGGCATCAACAAAGTTACGAATCAGAAGAGGGAAAAGGAAAGAGTGTTCATCACCACAGTCGAGGACGTCCTCATGAGATAAGGCAACGCTGGATAAGCCTGCGGCAACATTACTGATAAAAGCGACGGCGGCAACCTGGAGGCCAAGATAGCGAGCCATGATGACTTCGGGAACCGTAGACATAGAGACTACATCAGCACCCGCAGCAGAGAGGAAACGGACCTCCGCAGCTGTTTCATAGGAGGGTCCGGACATAGCCGCCAAGACACCACGATTAAGCGTCATCTTGCTGCAGTCACCTTGCAGAAGCTTCGTGTAAACGTCTGCTCGATAAGCATCAACCATATCGACAAAAGTGTTTCCGGAAAGCCCGCGCAGGGGATTGTCGCCAAGCAGGTTCAGATGGTCCTCGACCAGCATGAAATCACCTGGACGATAGGCCGGATTGATCCCTCCTGTGGCACAAGTCAGGAGAATGCGTGGGCAACCAAGAGACGAAGCAAGCCTTACCGGGAAAGTGGCCTCAAAGGCACTCAAACCCTGATAGCAATGAAAACGGCCGGAGAAGAACAGGATATTCCAGGATGAGTATCGAACAGCAATCAACTGGCCTGTGTGCCCGGCAATTTGCCCGCAGGGGAAACAAGGCCAGTCAGAATAGTCAAAAACTCCGAGAGTCTCGCCCAGCGCTGCGGCCTCACCCCAGCCCGAGCCAAGCACGACAGCCAAATCGAAGGTATCGACCTTGGTCAGTCGACGGATTTCTTCACCGAGGCGGGTACCGGGATTTCCGGGGCTAAAGGGCCAAGAGGTCGCGGACACGTTTTTGCAATTCTCGGGGTTTAAAGGATTTACTGATAAAATCTACGGCACCGATGAGTCGGACCTCGGAGGCGGTTTCTTCTCCACGCTCAACACCACTCATTGCGAGAACTTTAACCGAATCGAGTTGTGCGTTCTGTTGCAACGATTGCAGGATCTCCTTGCCGTTTTTACCAGGGATATTTAGATCGAGCAACACCAACTCAGGCTTGGAGGCAGTGATTTTCTGCCAAGCTTCATTACCGTCTGCCGCTTCATCAAGCTCCACGGGAAGTTCAGAAAGAATATCCTTAATCATTTCGCGGAAAAAGCGTGCATCATCAACAATCAGGACAACAGGACGCACCGGTGAAGAGGGTTCGTTTTGCAGAGGAGTATCTTCAACAAGGGAGACTTCAAAAAAGTGCCTGCAACCAGGACATTTTACCTTAGCAACCTTTACTTTGGAAGCCGTCGGGTCGATGCGGTAACGTGCCTGGCATGAAGGACAAGTGAGGATCATTGAGGAGTTACTCTCCAGGGGCAGTACTTAGATAAAAACCGTCCAGCTCACCGAGTTTCAGTTCCTGGAGACCGAGCCAGAATTGAGCAGCACCAGGTTGGGCAAGCTTAACTCGAACCGACTTCTTGATATCCCAACTCTGCTCCAAGCCAGCCTTCAATAGATATTCGTGCGGTTTTTGCCCATCAAGATGAATTATAAGCGAGCTTTCAGTCAAAGCAAGCATTCTGAGAATAGAACCTTCAGGCGGGACTGTCGGCAAGGAGACTGGTGCAGGAGTTTCTTCTGCAACAACCTCTGAAACTGCGACCACTTCGGCCTGTTGCGGCAGAGACGTTTCCTTGGCTTTGACGACGTCTTTAGCAGAACCTTCGGTAGGGGACCCGGAGTCAAAAGAGATAAGCATAAAGTAGAATAGAGAGCCAAGGACAAGGACAACAACAAAGCTCAGAACAAAGACACCCCAGCCACGACCTGATGGTGGTTGAGCTTCAGGCGTATCTGGGGCTTTGTCATCAGGATTGAACTCTGGCGATTGAACCTTATCGGTTTCCTGAGGGGCATTCAGACGGGCCAAAAAATCATCGCTGTCAAGACCGATATGGCGGGCATAGACCCGGACAAAACCGGTAATATAGGCTTGTCCCGGAAGGGCCTCGAACTGGCCCTGTTCCATACTTTCCAGGTAAACTTTTCGAATACGGGTCTGCTCCGCGACATCCTTGAGAGAATAACCAAGCTGTTCGCGTTTAGACTGCAGTTCCCTACCCAGGTTTTGTGTAGAAGTTGCCATCATTCGTCGATTATTTTCAAGTATTTAGTGGCTAATCGAGCTGAATCACTCTGGGGATCCAGACGAAGCACCTCACGGAAAGACTTCCTGGCCTTATCGGCTTCCTTCAGCTTCATGTAAAGCAGGCCCTGCCAGTAATGAGCATCGGTGTATCCTGGAGCCAACGCTACTGTACGAGTGAACATATCGAGGGCTTCAGCAGGACGATCCTGGTTGTAATAGAGTTCGCCCAAACGGTATGACGCCGGATAATAGCGAGGATTGAGCTTGAGCGCTTTGAGATAAGCGCGTTGAGCAGCCGCATAATCCTGCTTCTCGTAGTTGGCCATGCCGATTCCGGTCCACGCCACCTCAGGGCGATCGAAGAGCAGGTTGTCAGCAGCCTTACGAAAGGCGCTGATGGCATCATCGTAGCGTTTCATCGAAAGATAAAGTGAGGCCACGTTGTTGTAATACTTAGGGTTGTTGTCGCTTAACTCAATGGCTCTCAGAAAGTGCTTTTCCGCGAGCTCATGGGCCTGCTTCTGCCAGTAAGCCCAAGCCAGGCCATCCTGAATCTCAGGATCTTTATTATCGTATTTTTCTGCATTGAGAAATTCTTTAAGGGCTCCGGTCGGATTCTGTTCGTTCAATGAAGAGACTCCGAGCATATAGTGGTATTCCGACTTTTTACCGACCTCCTGCCTATCTTCTATCGGCACACAGGCGGCCAGAGAAGTAGCAACAAAGAGTAACAGAAACCAACTCAGACAGGATTGCATAGCATAGACCTCTCAAATAACACCTCTAGAGTGAGGCAAGGATACGACCCACGGTTTCTCTTAACTTGAGCCGTCGGCGATTCATCTCTTCTGGCGACGGCGACGTCTTGCGTGCACGCAGGCCTGGCCGCTTGGCACGCATTGCCTCGACTGCTGCCAGGAGGTCATCCACATTCTCTGTAGATTCTGGCTCCGGAGCAACCTTCGGGGTGACATTCACACTTTGGGCAGGAGCCTTCTTAACCTCCAAGCCATTGCTGGTTGGGCTGACCGAGGACACTTTCTTTTCTGGAGAAGGAGCTGGCTTGGTTGGCTCGACAGCGCGCGGTGAAGCCTGTTTCTGAGGAGTTGCAGGCGGAGCGACTACCTCTTTCTGTGACAACCCGGCCTTAAGGGGCAAGGAGGCCCAGAGCATTTCCTGATCAGCCTCATCAAGCAGGTGGAGATCCTGGTCTGTCATCAGAAAACCCATCGACTCAACCAGGTTCAGACCCTGGTCCAACAGACTATCTATATCCCGTTCTGGAACAAACTGCGGACCGCTGACGTAGAAGGCCAGCAAGTGGCTTTTGTGCAGGTGAAATACAGCAACCGTACCAACACCGGCCTCAGCCTGATATTGACAGAGGTAGGCGCTGGCTTGTTGTGCCGGGACACCCGGCAACGCCAGTTGCACCTCACGCATGGACCGAAAGAGAGCAACAACTTTACCGGCTGGAAGGTTGATCGCTAGAATCGATTTATCCCATGTAAACATCTAAACCTCCTGCCTTCGACCTGAGCCCTCCAACTGAGCCCGGAGCACAAGAGCGGACATGGAACGAGCTTTTAAGGATAGGCATGTTCTGTTGTTCTGTTGTTCAGGTGTTACGCCGTCACACATGTTCCGGTCTTTACAAACCTTCAAAGGCGGTCAGGGCCTGAAAACGACGAAAGCGCTCCTCGACCTCTGACCAACTCAACTTACGCAATCGGTTCAGGCTGAAATCTTCAACAGTAAAAGAAGCCATAACACTACCAAACACCGTTGCCTTACGAATCGTTTCATCGGAGAGATTGTTGGTTGCGGCCAAATAGCCCATAAAACCGCCAGCAAAGGTATCACCAGCTCCGGTCGGGTCAAAGACTTCTTCAAGAGGATACGCCGGCGCAGAAAAAATCGAGTGTTCGGTGAAAACCAGAACACCATACTCACCACGTTTTACAACCAGGGTTTTCGGCCCCATCGCCAATACCGCACGGGACGCCTTGACCAGGTTGGCTTCGTCAGCCAGCTGGCGAACTTCTGCTTCATTAATCACCAGGATATCAACGTGACCGAGAGTGCGGACCAGCGCGTCTCGTTTGCCTTCTATCCAGAAGTTCATGGTGTCACAGGCGATCAGCTTGGGACGCTCAACCTGGTTCAGAACTTCAAGCTGCAATTCAGGATCAATATTGGCGAGAAAGACGTATTCAGCCTTGCGATAAGATTCCGGCAATTGCGGGTGAAATGTTTCGAATACATTAAGGTGGGTCTCCAAGGTTTGAGCCTCGTTCAGGTCATAACCGTAACGGCCCTTCCAACGGAAAGTCTCACCTGGCTGGGTCTGCAGTCCGGCAAGATCAACACCTCGTGAGCTGAGGAATTCTTTAGGCTCTTCCGGGAAATCATCACCAACAACAGCAACCAGCTGAACACCTGTGAAAAAACTGGCGGAGGTGGAGAAATAAGTCGCTGAGCCGCCTAGGACGTCATCACCACGGCCAAAAGGGGTTTCAACACTATCAAAAGCAACGGAACCTATAACGAGAATATCCATGGGAGCCCTTTATGAACATTTTGTCTGAAATAACAGTAATTTTTTATTTAAGCAAATCTAACAACTTTTAGCAATGCTCGTCATCGACTCTAGTCAAGATATTTACCGAGGAACAAATCAAGATCCTTGCGGGTCTGTTCCGGGATCGTTGACGGATCAGTCATAATAGCGAACTGCAGTGAGTCTCCACAGGAACAGCCGGCTTCAGTCGCGAGGGCAGAGACAGCTTCTTTAATGATATTACGCGCCATGGCCACGTTCTGTTTAATAATGGCCAGAACAGCCTCGACAGTCACGTCATCGTGACCTTCGTACCAGCAGTCGTAATCCGTTGCCAGGGCCATAGTGCCGTAGCAAATCTCAGCCTCACGTGCCAGCCGTGCTTCAGGGATATTGGTCATGCCGATAATATCGACGCCCCAGGAACGATAAATTTTCGACTCGGCACGCGTAGAGAAGTTGGGCCCTTCGATACAGATGTAAGTACCCCCCTTATGCACCGTCGCGCCGGCACGCTGGCCAGCTTCAACCAGCACATCGCATAATTCAGAGCAGACCGGGTCGGCAAACTGAACGTGCCCGGTGACACCTTTACCGAAAAAGGTTGATGCACGTTTACCCTGGGTCCGGTCGAAGAATTGATCCGGGATCACGATGTGACCAGGCACGATCTCTTCTTTCATGCTGCCAACGGCAGAGACAGAGATAATTCTCTGCACTCCGAGTTTTTTCATACCATAAATATTGGCACGATAAGGCACTTCGGAAGGCAGGAACCGATGTCCGCGCCCGTGCCGTGGCAAGAAGACCATCTTCACATCACCGAGCACCCCCGTGATAAAGGCATCGCTCGGCTCACCGAAAGGAGTCTCAAGAACAACCTCTTCGATATTCGTAAGCCCTTCGATTTCATAAAGGCCGCTGCCTCCGATTACGCCAACCGTCATCTGATGCATGGTTCTATCCTCCAAAGTTAATTCAAACTGTAAACTGTAAAAGTTTGGATTTATAACCCAAACAAAGGTTGTAAATATTTAACGCAAAGGCGCGAAGGGGTAGAGAAAGCGCGCAAAGAAAACCATTTCAAAAAGTAAAGATATCACCCTTTGCGTCTTTCTTGGCTTTTCTTAGCGTCTTTGCGTTAGTCTTTTGATTTCAGCTCTTACCTGTTTTGGTGTAAAGAGGTATCACCTAAGTCTGGATTATAGACCCGTGAAAATTTGATGGTAAAATACAAACCAGTCAACAGCTTAGAGCTTTTTCTTAAAGCTTAAAGCTTATCGCTTACGGCTGACCTTCAAGCTGCCCTTTGAGCTGGCCACAAGCGGCCGAGATGTCCTGTCCCTTGCCTGCCCTGCGAATAGCAACAATCTGTCGATCCAGAAGATAGGTTTGAAAGCTGCGAATCGCCTGCTCATCAGGTGCTTTAAACTCTGAGCCAGCATGCTCATTGAATGGGATCAGGTTCACTTTGCCCTTGATCCCATGAAGCAACTTGACCAGACGCCTGGCATCCTCCTGGCTGTCGTTGACTCCACGGATCAGGATATATTCAAAAGTAATCCGCTGGTGAGGGGGCAACGGGAATTGACGACAGGCCTTCATCAGCTCCGCTAAGGGATAGCGGCGATTGACCGGCATCAATTCATCACGGACTATGTCCGTCGTCGCATTAAGAGAGACGGCAAGACCAACCTTGATACGACGACCAAGTTCAAGCATTTCCGGAACCAGTCCGCAGGTAGAGAGCGTTATCCTGCGGGTACCGTAATCGAAGCCGGTCGGGGCGTAAAGGGTTTCCAGTGCCGTGACGACATTATCAAGGTTATGAAGCGGCTCTCCCATCCCCATCAGGACAATATTGTTGACGGTGAAATCCTTGCGTACAGCACAAACCTGGTTGACAATTTCGCCGGCGCTCAGGTTGCGCTCCAAACCAAAAGTGCCGGTGAGGCAAAAAGAGCACTGCATGGCACAGCCAACCTGGGTGGAGATACACAAGGTGTTGCGGCCACCTTCCATAGGGATCAGGACGGTTTCTACGCTCTTGCCATCATGAAGACGAAAAAGAAACTTCCGGGTGCCATCCTTGCTGACCTCAACAGCCTCCTCGGAGAAGGTCGAAATAGTCGCACGGCAGGCAAGGTCCTCACGGAAATCTTTCGCCAGGTCGGTCATCGCGGAGAAGTCTGTAACATTGCGCTGATAAATCCAACGCAAGATCTGTACGGCCCGGAATTTTTCCTTACCCATCCCCGACAAAAAATCGACAAGCGCGTCAGGGCTCAGGTCTTTAAGATCAACACGTTGATCATTTTCTGGTATTTCATTCAAGGCGTACAACCTGTTCATCGTAATTTATAGTGAGAAAGCGCTCAGACAAGGGCTGTTAGAGACGCCTCAATACTTGACTGCAAAAAATGAAGCCCCTCGGATTGTACCGAAGGGCTCCAGGTGACTCAAGTCTTTCCTCGTTAGCAGAGCTTAAAGAAGCTCCAGGCCCGAGAAGAAATAAGGGATTTCGAAAGCTGCGGTTTCAGGGGCATCGGAGCCATGAGTTGCATTCTCGCCAATGCTGGTACCGAATGCCTTACGCATTGTGCCTTCTGCAGCTTCAGCCGGGTTGGTTGCGCCCATCAGATCACGCCATTTGAGGATCGCACCTTCGGCTTCAAGAGTCATCACGACACAGGGGCCACTGCTCATAAAGTCGGTCAAATCGCCGAAGAAAGGACGTTCATTGTGAACATAGTAGAAGCCTTCAGCCTCGACCTTGCTCATGTAAAGCTTCTTGATGCCAACGACCTTGAAACCTTCGGCATAGATACGGGCGAGAATTTTGCCAGCGTTACCGGCTGCGAATGCATCGGGCTTGATGATTGCGAATGTGCGTTCCATAATATCCTCCAATAGAGATTAGTGAGTTAATTAAGCCTCGCGCTTTTAACATCGAAAACGACAAAAGTCAAGGACCTCCGGGCAACAGTGTCGCTAGCAAATAAACTGTCCGGTGTTGTAGCACAACATCTGTCCGGTTCATTCTGTCCAGTAGGAGGACACTATGAAACGAACAGTTCTACAACAGGAGATCCGGATAATGCGTTTCGAAGAG
>JARUHP010000074.1 GCA_030005635.1 Deltaproteobacteria bacterium IMCC39146 | reverse complement strand
CAGGGGTAACAATAATTTCGCAATTTAGCCAATCTTAGCGTGGCAATTCAATGCGAGAGGATTTCCAGTAAACACCCTTTCACTGAAAGCCTGCAAATTACCTGCTTAAACAAAGTTCCTAAAAAATATGATTTTAAAGCAAAGCCCCGCCAGATATCGACGGGGCTTTGTTGTGGTTGATTTAGAACTGCTTACTCTGTAAACATGTTTTGATAGCTTTTCACTTGAGAGGGCTTTATCGTTAAAAGTTCATCATCCCGCCCCCACCAGGACCCATCGGCCAAGTAGGGTTCTGAGTACCCATTGGACTGTTGAAGTTTTGGCTCATGTGGTATCCGCCCCCGTCATAGTGAAAGCCGAAATAATCATTAACGCCATCTCCGTCGGCGTCGGCAAAGACATCATTGACACCATCGCCGTCATTATCGACCCAACCAAAACCATGCCGGTAAGACATTCCGGAGACATCATCAATCCCGTCACCGTTAGCATCCTGATAACTTGCCATGTAGCCGTAGCAGAAACTCTGTCCAGCGAAAGGCCCACTGGCGAGATCGTTGAGACCATCACCATCAGCATCAATGAAGCGATCATTGACGCCATCACCATTTTCGTCAACCCAGCCATATCCATGGCCGTAGGGCATTACGACAGCCCCGATATCATTCATCCCATCGCCGTCTGCATCAGCAAAAAAATCGTTTAAACCATCGTCATTTAGATCAGCCCAACCCGGTATTCCCACATAATGGATTCCAGTGATGTCGTTAATTCCATCGCCATTTACATCCCTGAATCTGTCATTCATACCGTCATTGTTATCATCACTCCAGCCAAAAGGATGCTGGTAAGGCATGCCAGTGAGATCGCTGATTCCATCACCATCTTCGTCTACAAAACGGTCATTGATCCCATCGTTATCTTCATCAATGAACCCGAAACCGTATCCATAGGAGCGGCCAGTCAGGTCGTTGCTGCCGTCGCCGTCTGCATCGATGAAGCGGTCATTATGTCCATCATTGTTGGTATCGCTGTACCCCAGGTCCATGCGGTAGGTGTAGCCGGAGTAGTGATAGCCTTGATCACACACACCGTCACCGTCAGCATCCGCAAAGTTGTCATTGAAGCCATCGCCATTTTCATCGACCCAACCGAAATGATACCCATTGAAACCAGTAAAGGTCCGGACCTGACCGTTTGCCAGAGTCATGGTGCCGAAATCTAGTCCGCGACCGGCAGCCATTCGGAATTGAAATTCCATCTCCGTACCGTCGCCCATCTGGATATACAGCGAGTGATTACCATTCGCGACATTGCTGATTGTGAAGCGATCCTGGGCATTCGGGAAAACTGGATTTGAAGAATCGTCGAGATATATGGTCGCCGGAATAACAGCGATTGCGGCAGTCGGAGTGACCAAATCAATGAGTTTGGTTATCGCACTCGATTGAGTGGTCAGTACCCCCGTAACTGTGGATGATTGTAAACTTGGGGTGGTCGCTGAGACGTCACTCGATGTGCTGCTATCACCACCGCCACCACCACCGCAAGCGGTGAGAAATAAAACTGTTGAAATCACGAAAATGAATAAGGCAAGCCGTTTCATGGATTCTTGGTACACAATTCAATCTCCTTTTATGTGGATTTTTTTCTAAATCAACTTTGTAGCTGCTTAACTTACTGTTCTTAAACATGATTACAGACTATCAGACATTTCCTGATGGTCTAGAGCGTATGTTAAATGAAGAGAAAAGCAGATATCTTTTGTCCTCGATTTCTAAGCCCCACGCCCCCCTCTTCATATGATCTTCTGGAGCCCCTGCTGGAGAAGCAGGATCGCCACCTTGGAGAGTTGACTACGACTGATCATTTCCAGTTCCTGACGCCTTTCCACGTCCGACATCTGATGCCATTTGCGAATCGGTTTCTTTTCATACCATTCGTTGTCCATCATTAATCATCCTTCTGTCATCTGGCCAACTGGCCGATGTGCTTGAGTGCTGTAAAAAGTT
>JARUHP010000073.1 GCA_030005635.1 Deltaproteobacteria bacterium IMCC39146 | reverse complement strand
ATTAATCTCGAAATCGGTCATCGTGGTTTTCCTCTCTCGTTGGGGGTTGATGTGTCGTAACACCAATCCTACGAGATGAAGGCCACGATGGCCTCATGAATTTACAGCACTATACGGACATAACCAGGGAAGGCCATTTTGTGTCTTATAGATGGTGACTTATGAGACGCGGGAGTTTTCTTTACACAAGTCGTCATTTTGAGTGTTTTATGAGTTTAATGTCTCTTCGATCATGGGGGCACGCACACAGAGCTACTCGACAGGCACCTGGAAGAATTTACTTTTCGTTTTAATAGGCGTCACTCAAAATACAGAGTGCTGCTCTTTCAGCGCGTGATAGAACGCGCTGTCACCATTCCACCTTTTCCCGCCAAAGAAATTGCCTGGGCCCCGGAGCCATCTGCGTGGTCGCACACGGCCACACCGTCAACTGTCGTCAAGAACAGTCATCCGCATGGACGTGCAACCCTTCCTATTGGCTGGCAACATGGAAGACCATCCTTTTTAATCTCAACAGAGTCATATCCAAATCTCAGTTATTTCTTGACAAAACATTAGCCTGTGTTAGTTATAGCATTCTAACCGCACAGGCGGTGCCAAACTTTCCGAGAGGAAAGGACGGAAAGCTACGGGCCTAACTGATCTAAACTCTTCAGGTAGCCGGGCTGCTAAAAGGGACAACCCTTTTAACAGCCCGGCTATTTTGTTTTTCGGTATCGGACTTGTTTTGATGATATGCAATAAAGGTGGAGGTTGCTTCTCCCAAACATCTCAGTTGGGAGCGACTTTAACAACGGGAAAGGAGATACGAACATGATAAGAGAGAAGCCATATGGTAAGCGTCCTATGATTGCAAGTTGTATAGTTCTTGTTCTGTTGATGTTTCTGCCGACAAGCGTTATGGCCAAAGACAAGACAGGCCCCAGTTTCTATCAGGTTCTTTGTGATCTTTATCGAGCCACCGGTATCGCACCACCGATTAGTTGTGACACTTACCCTCAGCCACCAGCTAAACTCGTCTTCGTGTCGAGCACATCCTCCAATGGAAACCTAGGAGGTTTGTCCGGTGCGGACTCCAAGTGTCAAGCCCTGGCTGATGCCGCTGGGCTTTCTGGAGAATTCAAGGCATGGTTGTCAGACTCAAGTTTTGAAACGAAGGACCGGCTCACTCACAGTACCGGCCCTTACGTCAAAATAAACCCAGATTTCGTTGAAACCGATCCGTTTCCGCCTCGTCCAGACGAATTTATTTATGTTGCTGCCAGTTGGAGGGACTTAACCGACGGAACTCTTTTGTCCCCCATAGACTCTGACGAAAGGGGGGTTGAGCGCCATGGGCATGTATGGGCTGCCACAAATCCTGACGGTTCCGGTTACAACAATCACACGTGTTCTGATTGGACATATGGAGAACCTGGTTGGTATGGTTCAGCGGGAGACTCAAGCTATTCCGATGGGCACTGGACGCTGGCTGACTATGAAGTATTTGATTGTCCTGCATCCGCGCACCTTTATTGCATTGAACAGTGAAAAATATTTTGAACGTTATGCCAATAAAAGCCTCACCCTTGACCGTCAATAACGTTATTGGTTTGACATACTCTCCAAGCCGGGAGGAGCTAAAAGGCACTCCCGGCTTTTGCTTGTCTCTTTAGGAAAGAATTCACCCAAGCGGTGGGCACAAGATGTTGTAGGTAGTGGAGTTAACTGCGTACCCCAGTTGTTATTTATCCTGTCGCATTGTTTGGAGAGTGTGGAATTGGCAAAAACTCGTAATTCTTACTGTCCCTGACTTACAAGAAAAAAAGCTCCACAGTCCAGGAGGTTGACTGTGGGGCAACGGGTTTCTATGGGTTTTTAGGAGGTAGAACATGAAGAAGTATGTTCTGTTGATTAATATCTTACCGATTTGGTTAGGTATGTCAACAGTTCAATGCCAACACAGTTCAATGCCAACACAGTTCAATGCCAACACAGTTCAATGCCAACACAGTTCAATGCCAACACAGTTCAATGCCAACACAGTTCAATGCCAACACAGTTCAATGCCAACACAGTTAAATGGAAACCTAGGTTCAACCTGTAAAGAACCATCTGCACGTCCAATGAGACTTTTTTACTCTTTATGATTTTAAATCAGTTACTAGTCTTGGCTCGACCTATTTTATTTTTAATTTTCTGTCATATATTGAGGATTGCGGGGTTCAACCAAATGCTTCAGATCAAGCCAGAATTTGGCCCGCTGTTCCGATTCCGGTGGCTGTTGAACCGGTAATTCAAGAAAAGGAACATCCATATTC
>JARUHP010000072.1 GCA_030005635.1 Deltaproteobacteria bacterium IMCC39146 | reverse complement strand
AGGGGAGTTTACGAGCAATGGCGGACATGGTTGACGCTCCAGATTGTCTTTTTATAATAAGGGAGAGCGTTCGTACACCCGGCCAGTTGCGTTGTCAAATGAATTCGGGGAATTCAACCGGAATGTAAGGGTTTTGTCGTAAAAAGTCTGCCGGGGATTTGATTGGTTATCGTTGTGCACCAGGTGAAAAGCGAAAGGCAAAAAGAAAGAGCGACCCCTGGGTTCGAAGGTTTTGTCGCCAATGTGTGCGACGGCCTGTTAATCAAGACAGGCTACGACCTTGAGTCATGTGACTGAATGAAATAGTTGATTGGCCCGGATCCGGCGCTTCGGCGCTGTCCCAAAATCGTAAGTCTATGATTTTTATGGGATGGCGTCGAGGCGTCGAGTGCGACAGGTGTTTTGAAAAGTTTTTTGTGATGAGGGCCGACTACCTTGGTTCTGTAGTAGTTCAAAATTGATCTGACAGTCACTATAATATTCGGTCGCAATCAAAAGTGTTTATTAGGTAACTTTTCTTAGAAGTCAGGGTCAATAATGTTTTGGCGTTTTGGCGTTTTGGCGAATCTGGAACCTTCAAAACAATGCGAGAGGATAAACAGTAAATATCCACTCGGAAGATTTAAACCTCCATCCTGCTTACAATTCGTTCCTAAATATCAAGATCAGTAAGAATTTTGCATTTCAGTTAAATTCATAACTTCCAAACGATATAGAACGACAAATACTTATTCACTCAAAGGTAGATTGCTACCAATCCGCCCATTGATAAGGCTACAACCTTCTGTTGATTTTTTCTTTTCATACAATCTTTCTGTTTAACAGCGCATCAAGTTTTTAATACTTTAGTTTGATTTTTTTTAAACCCTAGTATTATTCAATAAAATCAAAAGTATGATTTTTTCAAAAAGGCCATAAACCATGATTGAATATTGCTATCCATCCATTAGAGTATTTGCAGGTTAGTTCTATTGCTATCGTTTTGTAACCATGGAGTTCGTATAAACAGGATATCAACAGAAGGGAGGTGACTGTATTCTTTGTCTGTATTGGCATGAGGATCTATTGAGGTTTGCTTATTCAGGAAATGATTATGAGCATTTAACAAACAGCGTTAGGGCTGGGAGGAAAGTACCATGAAAAAATATTTTTTTGTAGCAATGGTCACACTGTTAGTATGTTCTTTTGTGGGAGTTTCAACAGTAACAGCAAATGATTGTTCCCCTGTGGGGACAGGAACACCCGGTTACTGGATGAACCATCCTGACGCATGGCCGGTTGATGGGCTTGAAATCGGTGGTGTCTATTATCCAAAAGCATTGGCTATTAACCTGATAAAAGCTCCCGTCAAGGGTGACAAATCGCTAACCCTGTTTGCTGCCTTTGTAGCTGCTAAGCTGAATGTTATAATAGGAAATTGTCCTCCTGATTGCTATAGTTTCGGGGAAATAGATCAGTGGTTCGTCAATTTCCCTGTGCTCTCAGACGTCAAGGCCGATAGCGAGCCGTGGCAACACAGCCATGGTGAGGCACTGTATTGGTGTTTGGATGATTACAACAACGGCTGGCTAGACATGCCATCCCGCGACGACCTTGAGTAGACTCGAACGGAGACAACGGTGGGCTCCTGTTCGTACCTGAGCCCACCGCAAGTCTTTGATATATACTACAGGTTTAATGCCCTCGGTGTTTTTTTCTTTTTGCACAGAATCCCTTTCAGTTAAAACCAAAATTCGACAAGGAAGTCTATATCAACGCCTTAAATTGCTCAAAACGCAAGCTTCTGCATTAACGACAGACCAAAAGTAAAGCTTCATACGATCAGAGATTCTTATATATCACGACTTACGAGAAGAAAAACGGCTTCTTATTGATAGAGGTATTCAGTAACCTCTTTAACGCACAAAATTATGGCCTCCAGGGTTCGATCCTTGGTGGCCTTTTATTGGATTGCAGGGTCAGAAAGAACTTCGCCTTTCAACCAATCTGAACAACCCAAACAATGCGAGAGGATAAACAGTCAAGACTGCAACTGTAGCGTAGTTCTGCGGTGAAAGCACCTCTGCAAGTAACGTAATATAACCAACCTTGTTATCTTCCAATCTAACTTTCGTTGAAACTCATTTACCCTCAAGCTCACGCTTGTTGACACTTACCAACCGACTACCCCCCAAAACATCGTATAAATTCAATTGCTTATAGGTACTCTAAGTGAGTTTTAAAAAAAACTCTAAAAAACAGATGTTTACCGGTTTTTAATGTGTCTTTTCTTAGGCATTTAAGTTGCATTTGCCTTCGGCCAACAAAGGTCAATTGAAATGCTTCCTTTCGATAAGAATGTCTACGGAGTCGTATTTATGTGTCAGCGTCACCAATCTTGTGCCTTTTACTGTGCACACAGCAAA
>JARUHP010000071.1 GCA_030005635.1 Deltaproteobacteria bacterium IMCC39146 | reverse complement strand
CCTTTCCACGTCCGACATCTGATGCCATTTGCGAATCGGTTTCTTTTCATACCATTCGTTGTCCATCATTAATCATCCTTCTGTCATCTGGCCAACTGGCCGATGTGCTTGAGTGCTGTAAAAAGTTCTTTGGTGCCGCAGATGTAATGAATTTGACATTTTGGGCAGATAATCGCTCTGCCGACTTTCAGGTCGTATGTGTCGTAGGTAAAAGATTGTATGCAACTTGGGCACACGAAATTAACTTGTAGTGCAGAGTGTCTCTGGTGGCTATTCATCAACGACCTCATGGCTGTTTGTGGTTAGCAGAAAGAGTGGTTTTTTTTGCCAGGGGAATTGCTTTCGCTTTGTTTGGTTTCCAGAACGACCTCGGACCAAAGTATCGCATGTGAATAGAGATGAAACAATCCACTGAAAGTGCTTTTTTTTTAAGAAATTGGTTAAACTTTTTTACCTACTTTGGTTTCAAAACAGTTCTATGTGCGAACAGAAATTGTCTCCTTTTTTTGAGTATTTGCAACATGTAACAACTGTTCAACTGTTTAAAACCTGCTTGAACTGTAAAAAGGTGAAGGGGTAATCAAATTCGATCCTTGCCGGCCTTTCCTGTTTGTCAAGATTAACAGGTAAAAAGTGGCCCTGGTGGGTTAAATTCTTTGTATGACTTGATATGCTTAACTTCTTTACCCCTCTAGCCTGTGAGCTTTTCTTCTGACAGATGAGGCTCATATGGATGCCTTTGTAGTTGTGAGCACAAAGAGAGTGGTACAATTATGGGAAACAGCAAAAAAGGTAGGAACTATGATGAAAGTCTTGTTGTCCTTTGCAATCCTTTTCTCCGTTAGCGTGTTTAGTTTGACTGGCTGCCAGCAGGAAGAGGTCGTGGTAGAAGATACCGGGATTGTCGAAGCGACCGAGGCCTATCTCAAATTTTACGGCGTTCCTCCCCAGGGAAAAGAGGGGCGTGCCTATGCTGCCGTGGGATATTTGCCTACTAAAGACAACCCAGAAAAGATTGGACCTCTACCGGTTTTCTTATTCACCAAAGAGAATCAGACAGAAAAGGTCCTTAATAATCTGGTATCTGGCGATCTCATAACATCAGACAAGCAGCCTTACGATAACCCCTTTCCTGAGGATCTTGAAATCCTTGCAAAACCAATACAAGAAAATACTTTGGTCCTTGACTTAGTCACGACTCAGCAGTGGAAGGATGAGATCCTGCGTGCCGGAACGATTGCATTGATGGAGACGGCACTTCAATTCGATGAAGTAAAATTTGTAAAAGTGACATTGAACGGTGTGCCTTTCTCATGGATTCCAGACGCTGGGTATCAGAAGCGCCTTGACGTGGTTGTTGATGTTCCTCCCCCAATACTGATCCTTATGGCCGGGGCTTGGGAAAAAGGACAAGATGAACCTGAGGAAGTTCTTGTCGAGTTTGATCGTCCGGTCAAAGTCAATAGCTTTGAGCTTTATCATCTGGATGGTCAAAAAGTTGAAGGGGAGTATTTTAAGTCGATTTTCCAGATGGCCGTTGTTGTTCATCCAAAGTCGCCGGAACTATTTCAAGAGGGCACATCTCTCCGTGCTGAGTGGAATGTTGTTGATGAACTGGGCAGGGAGAATAGTGGTGTTGACACGATGCCGCTCAAAAAACTCATTCATTAGACCAGAAATGTATAACCACATTTTTTCAGGTGCTTGAAATATTTTTTACAACCTATGGCCCTATATTGTGAGGTAGACGATGAATAAATTTTCCATTTACCGTTATTTGTTTTACGTGATGATGAGTATGGCGCTTTCAACGACAACATGTCTGGCTAGCGGAAAAGGGGATCATGATCACAATCACGGAATGAGCGCTCATATGCAGGCCATGCATGCTCTGAAAGATAAAGTTCCGACGGATTACCAAATAATGGAGCGTACTCCTATAATCCCAGACCAAGAATCGCTACAAAGGGGAGCAGATATTTTCCAAGGACAATGTGTCGTTTGTCACGGGCAGCAAGGAAAAGGGAATGGTCCGGCTGCTAAGAGCTTAAATCCCAAGCCAGCTAATTTTCTGGATCAAGAGCATAGTGCTATTTATGGCCCGGGGGAGAAGTTCTGGATCATTGGTAATGGTAGTGGAGAAACAGGTATGCCAGCTTTTTCGAGTTTGAGTTTGATCGATCGTTGGGACCTGGTCAATCATATCTATCAACTACAAGGGACAGAAGCTGAAATGGAAAAACATGAACATGACCATTGACCAATAATCCTGGACTTTAGGTACGCCATATAGTGATTTTTATAAATCACGACATATGAGAGAAAAACCGGCTTCTTATTGATAGAGGTATTCAGTAAACTCTTTAATCCACAGAATCAAGGCCACCGGATCATTGTCGGGTGGCCTTTTGTGTTCATGCAGACAATGCCTGTCTGTTCTCATAATATAGTCGATATACAGAGGATGT
>JARUHP010000070.1 GCA_030005635.1 Deltaproteobacteria bacterium IMCC39146 | reverse complement strand
AGACCGTATCGGATGACCTCAAGGCTGCTTGAGAAATTTCCTCACTCGACATTTTACAATACACAAGATTATGGCCACTTGGTTCAGCACCGGGTGGCCATTTACTATTTGTCAGGGTCAGTAAGAATTTCGCGTTTCAGCCAATAGGAATGTTCCCAATCAATGCGAGAAGACTTGTAATAAATTATGTTAGGCCTCTGCTATGTTGATATATTGGTTTGGCTAGTCTAAATATTATGAGTTGCAATAATTACATCAGGATAAAAAAAGCACTGCAGTGCCTCCCAGATCCCTACCTCCAGTACGAATTCTCGCTATTGATAACTCCCCAGAACCGCTGCCCGATCGCCATTAACGCTAGGGTGCTGGGTGATTTGTTTCAAACGGGAAGCTTTGTAGGTAACGTTTTCGGACAAGTACTCTTCCATCTCACCTACTGTTAACCTGTCGTTTTTGTCGTGATCAGCCTCGCCCTGAAGTCCTTTAAGGAAGTAATAGGTAAAAAGTGAATGTTTCTTCTCCTCATACCATGCAGAGACCTGATCCTTGCCAGCGCTGGTGAATACTACGGCGTTTTCTGGTCCTCTGGTGAGCGCTGTTGTTTTGACCATAGCGGGGCTAATTCCTTTAAACAGGAACCCCTTCTCCGAATTACCGGAGAAGCAGGAATCGAGAACCACAGTCATGTTTTTGACCTTGAGTTCTCGCAGGTTCGCATAGAGAGTTTGCACCGCATAACCACTGGCACTAACATATTGAGAATTGGCATCTACAGGCATAAAATAAGCGTCTCCGCTGTCAAGATCGGGGGCTCCGTGGCCAGAGTAATAAATAAATACCCGAGAACTTCCCTTGGGGTCGACCCAATTGGCCAGCTGCCCTTTTGAGCCACTCGTATTCCCAAATATTTGATTAAATCGAGAGAGGCTAGCGTTCTCTTCATAGATTATATTCTCTGCTTTGAACCCAAGTGTTTTGGAAAGATACTCACGCATGATCTGGGCGTCGCGTATGGCATAATCGACGGACTGAACAGTTGCATAATCACGGTTACCGATGACCACGGCGACATCGTATTTGCCAGCCTTCTGTCCCTTGGGTATGTCGTGATCAACATCTACTCTCAGGCCGGTGGTTGGAGCAAACTCTTGGGGTATTGGACCACTCGTTGAAGCCTGCACAACCGTCTGCCTAGCTTGGTGTGTCGGGGCGTTCATAGTTAGCTGCAACTTCTCTATCTCACTGAACTTGGAGCGAGCTTCATTGACCAGCAGGTTAATCGGGATAGGATCGCCATTGACGATACGACGGTTTGTGTAAACGCTAAAAACCAGATCCTTGTAGGCACCGGGCGCTAGTTCACCGACTACGAAGTGGGTTTTTGAATTGGCGGCTAAGTATACATTTTGTCCAAGTTCCACGTTAACTTCCACCTGTCGAGCCTCGCCTTGACCGATATTCTGTAACCGCGCAGTCAGTTCAACGATCTCCATCGGTTCGATACGCGCATTGCCGCTTTGGTCGTTAACCCCAAGATCGGCCAGCATCAGCTTAGGTGGAATGAAAGCTTTGCTACTGAAGGCTACAACTTGCGGCAGTGGGTCAAAGCCGTTGACCTCGCGAAGATCGATATCGATTTTGATGTCGCTATCAGGCAAGCTTTCGTTAGTGATCAGTTTGATGTTTTTGCTAATGCTGCGACCGACGGGGATATTGCCAAGATCAATCTTTTGCGGGAAAATAAGGCCGGGGATGTTGTGCGAGTTGGAAAGGTGCGCGCTAACGCCAAAGGCGTCACCACTTCCTTGATTTTCAAGAGTCAGAGTCAATATGCCGGTCTCCTCAGCATTGAGTATACGGTTGCCGGAGGGCTCGGAAAATACGACTTTTACTTTCAAGTCAGGCGGTAACGGCATGACGCTAATGTTGAAGGTTCCCTCGTAGTAGGCTCCACTATCTCCCATTAGCCCCCAGCGTAATTCGCCTGTAATACCACTTGGAAAATCATATAAAGCATCCCACACGATCCGTTTGCCTTTGCCAATTTGCACTTGGCCAATATCACCACTTAATTTCAACTGCTCCTGTCCAAGGGAATGACCATTGATGAGAAAATCCATCCTGAGTCTCTGAACGTCTCCAATCCCAAGCAGATCATAAGAAAATACAGCATGGTTACCTTCTTGGAAAACCTGAACGTTCTCAATTAACTTTGGTTTTAACGCAATCGGAGCAACAAGGAAGGGTGAAACGAGCAAAATGAAAAATAAACAACGCCTCATGGGTCTTTCCTGAAATGGTGGAGAGTTAGAAAGTCTACTATGAATCTCAAAACGGATAATATTGGGAACCTAGCAGCAATACTGAAAATGGTAGGGAAACATTTACATGGCCCCCTAAGATGAACAGGATGAAGATATGTTCACAAATTACTGGAATTTACTACCGCGGTCAATTCTTTAACTACTGAATGTCGCTAGCAAATAAACTGTCCGGTGTTGTAGCACAACATCTGTCCGGTTCATTCTGTCCAGTAGGAGGACACTATGAAACGAACAGTTCTACAACAGGAGATCCGGATAATGCGTTTCGAAGA
>JARUHP010000007.1 GCA_030005635.1 Deltaproteobacteria bacterium IMCC39146 | reverse complement strand
AATCCAGTTGCGCAGTGTCTGTTGTGAGATACTCAAACGACGACTTGTTTCTGCGACAGTCAGTCCACCATCAACAACAAGAGCGACAGCTTCCTCCCTAAATTCATCCGTGTAAAACTGTTTCGGTATGCGTTCCAAGTGACACCTCCTATGAGCCTCTTAGGCTAACAGATTGGTGTCCACTTTTTCCAGCCTACCTCAGGCTCCAGAGGACATGTGGAATGGACAAGGAATCGAAAGTGTACCTAAAAGTGTACCCAAATAACTATTTTGCCTACCATCAGACACAAAAACAGGTAGCCAGAAATTAATCTAACTACCTGCTTTTGTTATGGTACCCGGGACGAGAATCGAACTCGTACAGGATTACTCCCGAGGGATTTTAAGTCCCTTGCGTCTACCAGTTCCGCCACCCGGGCAAAGTGTAAAAAGTTCGCTATTATTAATGCAATATTGAGCTACATGTCAACCGGAGGTTTTCATGCAAGACACTTTTGTTTGCCCACACTGCGGGAAAAAGAGTCAACGGTACCGAAATCCTTTCCCCACGGTTGATATCATTATTGAAATAGAAGGCAGAATCCTACTCATTGAGAGGCTCAACGAACCCTTCGGCTGGGCTCTTCCGGGTGGGTTTGTGGACTACGGAGAGTCTTTGGAAGCAGCTGCGATTCGTGAGGCGAGAGAAGAGACTGGACTGAACCTTGAGAACCTCCAACAGTTCAAAGCCTATTCTGAGCCCGAGCGCGACCCTCGTCAGCACAACATCTCCATGGTTTTTACCGCAGAGGCCCATGAAGAACCAAAAGCTGGAGACGATGCCAAGAACGTTCAATTCTTCTCAACAGACGAACTACCAACAAAGCTCTGCTTTGATCATGCGACTATTTTGCAGGACTATATTTCAGCGAGGAAGTGAAAATCGGGAATTTTCTCGAGCAGGCCATGTTTGTGACAGAGGGTAAAGTAGAGCCGTAACCCTTCAATGTGACCATCCGTTAAATCGTAAGACATGCCTCTCCAGTAGTCCTTCAGTTGGCCAGCAGTGAAAACTGTTTTTTCCGACAGACACTGTGCCATTTCAGGCAAGTGAAGAAACGCACGCTTCCGTGAGGATTGCAGTTGTGTAGACAATGCTCGGAGCTCTTCGGGATATTTTTTGGCAGCCTGTCTCCTTAATATCCAGAGAGCAAAAACGAAAGGCAGGCCGGTAAAGTGATACCAGAGAGCACCCAGATCAGTGATCTGAAAGCCTTCAGGACAAGACTTTGCCGCGGCTAATGCCCGGTCACCAATCAGCAGAGCGCTCTGCCCCCCGTTCAAAAGATCTTCAACGTCTCCCGGCGGGACGAGATAAGAGACATCGTTGATACCGCAAAATTCCTTGAGAAGAATTTTCAGCAGGTTGATTGAAGTGGCGGACTCACCGGTAATGGCAACTTCGCTACCGGCAAGAGTCGCCAAGGGGCCCGGAGTAAAAAGCAGGACGCTATGAACAGGGCCGACGCTGCTGATAGAGTGCCCAGGCAACAGAAGATAGTCATCGGCGTTCAGGCCATATTCGAAAGATGACGATGGGCAAGCATCTATCGATCCATCAGCCAGCATGGCATTCAGTTCGGAAGGGACTCCGGCAACAATGTCTCCAGCAAAACCTTCTTGTCGCAGATAGTGAAAATAGGGGGCTACATTCAGGTAAGCAATGCGTCCGATTCGCAAGGTCATAATCTCTTACTAACTTTAAAAGTTGGCAGCAAAGAAAATGCGGGGATAAATCCCCGCATCAGAAAACTTAGTTGAATTATATTTGATCAGGGGAAATCAATCGAGTAGACATCTTTTGCCTTAATCTGAAAAGCCCCGTAACCGGTGGAGCCGTAAAACTCAGCATCAGAAACAATGGCTAAAGTCATCACATTGCCTGATTTCAGTTTAACGTCAACCTTGAGCTCTTCATCTCTGACCTCTTTAAAAGTCACCGTATCGATATGTTGAAAAGGTATTGTTAACTGTCCCTGACCACGTAAAGTGTCCAGAAAGGTTTTGCCATTCATGGAGAACTGATTGAGGCTGGTCGAAATTCCATCGCGGTCTTTGAGCTCTGCCTGAATACGAACATCCGTCTCCGGGACGGTTCCTTCAGGAGAACCACCCAGACCGCCCATTCCCATGCAGGGCAGAGCAATCATCATTAGTAAAAATAGAAGCAATCCACGTTTCATAACAACCTCCATATATGGCTTAATCAATGGCGCATGTTAGCACGCTCCATCAGCGGGTTCAATGGCCAAACAACAGCTACCGTTTAAGGTTCCAGTCAGGGCAGGAAAACTTTTCGGCACACAGGCTTTCAGCTTCCTGAAGTTCGCTAAGACTTGGCTCAGAACGCTCCCATTCGACTTGAAGATGCGTAGAGAATACCTCTGTAAGAACCTTTTCTACTTCATCAATAGTCAGCTTTTTCTTGCGCCACTGATTCAACCAGCCGACACTCTCCAGAGAGTTTGAGGTCGCTATATTCACGTCTATCTTGAGGGCCTTGCCAAGCAATCCAAGGTCCATCTCTAAAGGAATCGAACCATGCTGAAGAAAGCACTGCCCGTGACGTTTCTGAGCACTTCCTGCAACCTTACGGCCCTCGATCACCAGCTCATATTGAGAAGGTGCTGAAAAACAAACCGCCTTCGTTGCATTCTGCTGTCCGCCACGCGATTTACCGGCAACCAATTCAGCAGGGAGGCCCAGCTGTAACAAGGTTTTTTGCAGAACCTCTGAAATAACTCGATAGCATTCCAGAACAGAACCACCAAACAGGCCTGTATTGAGAGGAGCAATCACGGAGTAAGTGACCTCCTGATCATGAAGGACGGCTCGACCGCCGGTTGACCTGCGCACGACATCAAGGCCAGCCCGAGCACAAACCTCGAGGTCCAGATCCGTGTGAACCGACTGAGCATAGCCAAGGGTCACCGTAGCAGGTTGCCAGCGATATAAACGTAGCACCGGCAAGGATTGGCCGTTGGCAACAGAATTCAACAAGGCTTCATCCAGAGCCATGTTCATGGCACCGGTCTGATCACCAGAGTTTATCAAACGCCACTTATGCATGCTTGACATCATCCACCAACAAAAAAGGCCAGGAGAACCCGGCCTTTTTTGTTATTAGAGTTTTAAACGTTCAATGAAACCGGTATCGATATCCCCCTCGATAAAGTCCTTGTTGTTCATGATGCGCTGATGAAATTTAATTGTCGTCTTGATACCGCCGATAATGAATTCATCAAGAGACCTGGCCATGCGCTTGATCGCTTCTTCGCGGGTATCGGCGTGAACAATCAACTTGGCAATCATTGAATCATAATGAGGAAGAACAACGTACTGGTCGTACACTGCGCTGTCGATACGCACGCCCAGACCGCCGGGAGGATGATAACCATCAATCTTACCGGGGCATGGAGTGAACTTGAAAGGGTCTTCGGCATTGATGCGGCACTCGATTGAGTGACCATTGATCTTGATGTCCTTTTGCTTGTAGCGCAAAGGCTCACCGTAGGCGACACGAATCTGTTCCTTGATAATATCAACGCCAGTGATCATCTCAGTGACAGGATGTTCAACCTGTACTCGGGTGTTCATCTCCATGAAATAGAAGTCACCCTTTTTGTCGAGCAAAAACTCCATGGTGCCAGCGCTGGTATAGCCGATCGACTTCGCCGCATTAACTGCACATTCACAAAGTTCCTTGCGCTGAGCGGCGGTAATGACCGGGCAAGGCGCTTCCTCGATCAGTTTCTGATGACGTCTCTGAATGGAGCAATCGCGCTCCCCGAGGTGAATAACGTTACCGTGGTTATCCGCCAGGATCTGCACTTCAACATGACGTGGATTCTCACAGAATTTCTCGATATAGACATCGGAATTACCGAACGAAGCTTGTGCTTCAGCGCGAGTCATAGCGTACAGGTTCGGCAGAGAGGCCGGCGAATGAACGACTCTCATACCTTTACCACCGCCACCTGCCGTCGCTTTAATGATCACCGGATAACCGATACCTGCAGCGATGCGTTGGGCTTCTTCTGCCGTCTCCACATTATCTTTGGTGCCGGGCAGGATCGGGACACCAGCCTTGATAACTGACTGGCGGCCGGCTATTTTGTCACCCATAACACGGATATTATCAGGAGTCGGGCCGATAAAAGTAATGCCACAGTTCTGACAAATTTCAGCGAATTCAGCATTCTCGGCGAGGAAACCGTAACCGGGATGAATAGCCTCGGCATCAGTGACTTCTGCCGCGCTGATAATGGCCTTCATATTGAGATAGCTTTCGCTACTCGGAGCCCTGCCGATACAGATACTCTCATCCGCAATCTTGGTGTGTAAAGCATCGGCATCCGCATCGGAATGTACGGCAACCGTCAGGATGCCGAGTTCCTTACACGCGCGGATAATGCGCAGAGCAATTTCGCCACGATTGGCGATCAGAATTTTGCGAAACATTGGGGCCTCCTTGGCCTGGCAGCCTGTCGGACTATCGGGGCTGAAGAGAAAATTTGTATGTTTGAGATCAGATTTTGGCTCATTTGTGAGTAGTAGCAGTAGCTACTGATCGATAAGGAGCTGAAAGCTGGGCCAAGCAGACGGATTTGCAGCCAGTTCATTGGCAGTCCGAGAGGTTGCTAAAGGCGTTCCACCTTAAAGAGCGGCTCACCGAACTCGACAGGAGCAGCGTCTTGTTTGAGGATCTCAATGATCTTGCACTTGAATTCTGCTTCAATCTCGTTGAAGAGTTTCATGGCTTCCACAAGGCAAACAGTTTGGCCCGCCTCTACAATCGCGCCGACGTCAGCAAAGGTATCAGCTTCAGGGCTTGGCTTGCGATAGAAGCTACCAACGATCGGTGAATTGATTGTCTCATACTTATCATCGACAACAGCTGGCTCGGCATCTGCAGAGGCGGCAACGGGAGCAGCAAGTCCAGCAACAGGGGCCGGAGCAGCCGTGGCAACTGGCGCGGCAAACTGGACATACTCTTTATCCGGACCACGCTTGATAAGAATCTTCTCTTCGGCGTTTTCCATTTCGAATTCCGTGATATCAGTTTCGGTGATCATTTTGACCAACGCCCTCAGATTTTTAATCTCCATCGATATTCCTCCTTTAGTTCACCGGCATCATGTTCACCCGCCGGGCAATATGTTGAGTCAGTTTAACAGAATCTTGCTAAACGTCTTGGGGATTTTTGTCAAAATCCGATAACCATCGTCTGTTACCAGAACAGTATCCTCTATTCTCACACCACCAACCTTTGGAACATAGACACCAGGTTCAATCGTGAACACCATACCGGGCTCTGCAGTCATTTTACTACGTGGCGACACAGTAGGGGCTTCATGAATTTCCAACCCGACACCGTGTCCCAGGCCATGACCAAAATAATCACCGAAGCCACGGCTTTGTATGTAATCACGGGCAATCTTGTCCAGTTCTGACAAAGCGACCCCTGGAGTCACTGCTTGCAATGCACGGTCATGGGCTTCCAGTACCGTATCAAAGAGGGTTTGCAATTTCTCGGAAACATCGCCTATGGCCAGAGTCACTGTTTCATCTGAATGGTAGCCTGACAAGCGACAACCAAAGTCAATCGTTACAAGCTCGCCAGAAGAAAGTAACTTGTCGCTGGCAATGCCGTGAGGCAAGGCACCCCGTAGTCCAGAAGCAACGATTAAATTAAAAGCCTTTTCTTCAGCTCCGCGTTTTTTCAACGCAAACTCAAGAGCGAGTGCGATATCGATCTCTCTCACACCAGGTTTAATCATTTCTACAATACTGGCAAAGGCGACGGCATTTAACTCTGCAGCCTTTGTTAGAAGATCAATTTCAGAAGAAGACTTGTGCAAGCGAAGGCATTGCAATTGTTCATTCAGGTGCTGCCAGTGCCAATCAGTATTGCCTTTTGCTTGCAATTCTCTGGCAAAACCAAAGGAAAGCGTTGATTCAAAACCAATTTTTCTGATGTCACGCGAAGACAATTGTGCAACAACCCCATCCAGCTTGGTTGTGTATTCACAAACCTGATCGGCAGTTACTTCTTCATTAGACTGTGTTGTATAGCGCGAATCCGTGAGAAAAACAAGATGATCGGAGAAGAGGATCAGTGCTCCATCACTTCCGGTAAAACCGCACAGATAGCGAATGTTTTCAGGCTGGCAGAAAACCAGAGCATCAAGATCAAGCCTGACAAGAAGATCAACTGCTTTCTGCCTACGATGTGAATAGAGCATAGTTGGAATAATAGCTATGAAATGTGGGCAATCAGGCCGCGTAACGCCAGCTGATAGCTCATTGCACCAAAGCCTGACACCTGCCCTAAAGCCACACCGGCGACATAGGAGTGATGACGGAAGGATTCACGTGCATGGATATTTGACAAATGTGCCTCAATGACAGGAAGAGCGATAGAGGCGATGGCATCTCTCAAGGCAACACTGGTGTGGGTCAAACCGCCCGGGTTGATAACAACTCCTGAGAAGCCATCGCTTTCAGCAGCATGGAGGCGATCAATAAGTTCACCTTCATGATTGGATTGCATCGCATCGATAACAAAACCGAGTTCCGTTGCCAGAGACTTCAAAGTATCGTTGATATCTGCAAGCGTCTGGCGACCATAGATGTCAGGTTCACGTTGCCCAAGAAGGTTAAGATTGGGGCCATGCAAGACCAGGATGCGAACTGACATTAGTTCAAAGCCTCAATCAGGTTAAAACCTTCACGGGTCATCAGGTAGCGACCCTTGCCGAAATTACCATCACGATTTATAACCATGGCAACAAAATATTCATCATTGAGGATACGAATGACAATAATGAAACGATCGGTGCGAATGGATATTTCTTCCATTTCGCCGAGGCTCAGGATGTCTGCAGTTTTACGAATTTCTTTAAGGACATTGGAATATTCAACAACGACCATGTGCAGATCTAAGTCTTCGTCAGGAGCAAAGTACTGATCAATGGCTATACCGTCATATCCCATCAAGACGGCACCTATACCACCGCCAGTTTCTTCGACAATGCGTTGCAGAATTTCGTTAAACATTTATCCTCCCATTTTTTATCACAGACAACCAACGTTGGAGTACAGCCAGTGGTGAAGCCTCTTTGGCTTCACTCTGAGTTACAGGGCTGTCTTGTATAGAAGCTTGTGTAGACTCAACAGGCTTTTCAACAGCAGCAACAACGGGTGACGGCTCCGACAAGTCTTTTTCAGTAACCTGAACGTCTTCGGCAGCAGGCTTTACATCTGTCCCGAGCATTTCCTGAAGCTGCATAATCCGTGTACGAGCAGATTCGTTTTCCGGGCTCTGAATAAGAATTCCCTGATAGACCTCTAAAGCCTTGTCAAGCAGACCTTGCTTAACGTAGATCTCCGCCAGGGTCGCTGTTGCAATCGGCTCAACAGGAACACTCTCATGTGATGGCCCCTGCTCATGCGCTTTAGACGCTTTTTTAATCTGCGCCCAGGGTCGTGGCAAATCCAGAGCAACAAGCATTTCGGAAATTTTTACATCGTCAGGGTGAAATTCTTTAGCCTGCTGGAGTATTTTACGTGACTGATCACGTTCTCCACGGACCAGATGCAAACGTGACAGGCCAACTAAGGCCGCCTGGCTTTGACGATCGATGCTAAGAGCCCTTGCATAAGCGCTCATCGACTCATCAAGGCGCCCCATCTGAACGAGAATACGACCCATCGTTGAGAAACCAGGACTGAAATGCGGTAACATTTCGGTACATAGTCGAGCAGCCTCCAGAGCATCGTCAAGTAACCCAATCTGGCGATAAGCTTCAGCCAGGGGGACAAACGCGGTAGAGCTGGGGTCTTTGGTAACAATCTGCAGATAGCTGCCGATTTTACCAATCAAACTTCCTCCTGTGCTTGCCGTTGTCATGTTCCCTCTTCTGAGTTCAGGAGCCTGTCGTGATAGACAGACCATAGCGAGAAATTAGAGGTTCGAGACCAGATTGATCGTGATTTGAGAGCTAATAGCAGAGCTATTTGTCGATAATAGCTATTAAAATGGGCCGATCAACTGATTTCGCAATAGGTTTGTTAAATACGACATGCTCCTAGCAGTCTGTCGGACAATCAGGGCTGAAGCGAAAATTTGGTCGTTTAAGATCAGATTTTAGCTCATTTGAGAGTAATAGCCGTAGCTATTGGTCGAAAAGGAGCTGAAATATGGGCCAAACAAACGAATTTGCAGCCAGTTTATTGATTGTCCGACAGGCTGCTAGCTTAACAATTCGTCCAAATGCTTATCCAGGTGATCGATCTGGTGCAATTCGGCAGAACCTATCCCATGATTTAAAACGACCCGGACCTTACCATCCTTGACCTTTTTATCACGTTGCATGACGGAGAGATAGTCCGCAACCGTGAAATCAGGAGGGATCACCGGTAAATCAAAGTAACTGAGCAGATCGACAATCCTTGTGATGTCATCAGCAGAACAATAACCTAATTTATGTGCGGTGCGTGCCGCCATGACCATGCCGATAGAAACGGCCTCACCATGCTTAACAACACCATAACCGGCAAGTGTTTCTACAGCATGACCGAAGGTATGACCCAGGTTAAGTAAAACCCTTACACCATGCTCTTTTTCGTCATTTTCTACAACATCCGCTTTAATTTGGCAAGATATCATTATGGCATGAGTCAGCGCATCAGCAGATCGATCAGCCAGCAATTCTTTATGATCTTCCAGCCACTTAAAGAACTCTCGATCACGGATAATTCCGTATTTAATGACCTCTGCAAGGCCGGAGTCGTACTCTCTTTTCGGCAAAGTCTCCAGCGCGGCCACATCAATATGAACATGCTTGGGTTGATAAAAAGCACCAATCAGGTTCTTACCCTGCGGATGATTTACGCCTGTCTTGCCCCCAACAGAACTGTCTACCTGTGAAAGTAAAGTCGTCGGAATCTGAACAAGGGGGATGCCACGCAAAAAAGTTGCTGCGGCAAATCCGGCCATATCTCCAATAACACCACCACCAAGAGCAATCAACCCACAATAACGGTCGAAGTGACGTTCAATCAGTACATCATAAATATTTTCAAGAGTTTCAATGGTTTTGTATTCTTCTCCATCAGGGACTCTGATGACGCTAACATTGCGACCTGAAGCGACAAGAGCATCGATGACTTGTTCACAGTATAGATCCCCCACAGTTGGGTTGGTTACTATGGCAACCTTCTCCGGGAAATCAACGTCATTGAGCGCTGACCCCAAATTTGGCAACACCCGTTCCCCTATGATAATAGGGTAACTGTTTTCTCCAAGCCCAACAATAATCTCAGCCATCGATCATTCCTTAATAATCAGTCCATCATGAATATTTTGTGCAATTTCCATCGGAGTCAACCCATCTACGCTTACTATGATATCAGCCTCGGAATAGAATGTTTGCCTCTCACCCCAAAGGGTCTTAAGTTCATCCCAGTTTTTTTCCTGTGCAACAAGAGGTCGATCAACACTGCTCCTTAAGCGTTCCTGCAAAGTCGGCCATGACGCAGACAAGTAAACAATTTTTCCCAAGCTTGCCATAGCTTCTCGATTGACCTCTCGAGCAACGATACCCCCACCTGTTGCATAGACAGCAGCAGGTTCATCTTTTAGCTCACCAAGTAAATCAGTTTCACAGTTACGAAAATATTCTTCACCATCTTCTGCGAAGATCGATGCAATTGAACGCTTTTCGCGCTGCACAATTCTCTCATCCAGATCAAAAAAGGGAATATTCAACAGATCCGCCGTCAACTGCCCTGCAGTTGACTTGCCTGCTCCCATAAAACCCGTCAGAAAAACTGATTTTAAATATTCTTTCGACATAGTAACAACCTATGGCTGATACAGAAAAGGACAGGGGAAACCTGTCCTTTTCAAACTTATTTATCTTGCTTACTGGCTACTCGACAATTCGCGGGGTAATGAAGATCAACAACTCACGACGATCATGCGATGTCGATTTCGAGCGGAAAAAGGCACCAAGGTAAGGAATATCTTTCAATATAGGAACCCCAGTGGAGCTATCTCTTTCATCTTCAATGAAGATACCGCCGATAACAGTGGTCTGGCCGTCTCTAACGAGCACTTTGGTTTGTGCTTTTTTTTCATCAATTGAGACTGCATCACCAGTTGCAGTTGGAACAACCGTGCCAACAGCACTATTGGATACGTTGATATCAAGAAGGATACTACCGTCCGGATTAATCTCAGGGGTGACTTCCAATTTCAATTCAGCATTTTCAAACTTAACATCCGTACCGGAATCGCTGACCGTGGAGAATGGGATTTTTGTACCCTGTGAGATAACAGCTTTTTCACCATTCAGGGTAGTAATACGCGGTGTTGAAACGATTTTACCTTCACCTGAATTCTCCAAAGCCTGGAGTCGTAAATCAATGTTAAGCTGATCGTCTAGTGCAGCTATGGCAACGGTACTTCCCAGGCCAGCTCCAACAGTCGGAGCAAGTGCAACAGCACCACCCAAACCTAGTGCGGCACTTGGTACTGTAAGGCTCTTTGTAGTGGCATCGACATTCTGATCATAATCAATATTCCACTTCACACCCAAGTTACGTGAGAAATTTGTGTTTGCCTCAACAATACGCGCTTCAATCATGACCTGCCGCTCAGGCTTATCGATCTGAGCTACCATAGCCTGCATCTGTCCAAGAACATCGGCAACATCACGGACAATAAGCTGTTTATTGCGTGAATCCGCGATAATTGAGCCGCGATCCGATTTTATATCTGTGAGATAGCCCTTCATATCATCAACGCTAGCGTAACTGATCAGGAAAGCTCTCGTTTCCAGGACACCTTCTTCGATGGCAATTGTTTGCTCTTTCATCGCTGCTTGTTCCAGCTCTCTGAGCTTAGCTTTTGGCAGAATTCTCAGGACATTACCCTCTTGAACCTTGCCAAGGCCTGCCGTCTCAAGCACCAGGTCCAGGGCCTGGTCCCAAGGGACATCGATCAGACGAAGAGTGACGTTACCGCCGACATCGCTGCTTGCCAGGATATTAAGATCGCTGACATCACCAATAAGCTGCAGGATGCTACGAACATTTGCGGAGTCAAAGACCAGAGTGATTTTCTCACCCGTATAACGAGCCGCTTCTGCAGCCATCTCATCTGCAGTTACAGGCGTAAATGAGGGAGCGGAGCTTTGTTGAGCCATTTCAGCAGGAGCATCTTGGGTTGCCTCAGGAGCCATAACTTCGACCTGACTGACGGCTGCAGGGACCGGCTCTGCATAAGCACCATCATCAACAACCAGACGAACTGTAGAGCCATCTTTTTCAAGGGCGTAGGCTACTGCGCCTTTCATATCAACTGCGATGCGGACATTCTGATGATCACCGTCGGCAACGGTATAAGGTGTTACAGAAGTGACCGCACTGGGAAAAGCAGAAGCGTCTATGGTTCTGCGCAGAGCGCGACTGATCGAGGCATTGACAAGTTCAAAACGAATCAGGTTGCCATCTTCAACGGGCTCAGAAACCTTAACTGGCCCCGAAAGCGTGACAGCAATCACACTGCGGCCTTCTTCATTCAGGAAATCAATTGCTTCCACGGCAACAGGCCCAGACATTACAGGTGCTGAATTAAGAGGTTTTTCTGCTTCGACTTCAGGTGTTGCAACGGCTACAATGGGTACGGGGGCAGGAGTAGAAGCCTTTTCCTGCATTGCAACAGGTTCGGCAGCAACAGTTTTTGCTTTATCATTACCCCAGGAGACGATGATATCGGTACTACGTCCTTCAACCGTATGCTCAGGAAGTGTGCTTGCAGAAGAATCGAAAACCAGACGGGTTTTATCGTTGTAAGTACCGACGCGAACATCCTTGAATCCGGCAGCCGCAGGGAAAGAACGTGCCTTGAAACCCGGCTTTAAACCATACAGATCGACAACCAAACGAGGAGGATTACCTAACGCAAAATACTGGAACTTGCCAACTTTGCCATTAGCTTCAAGTATGGCCTGTCCAGAGGAAAGACTAATATTATTAAGTATGTTAGCCCCTTGCGAGGCATCAATGGCTACAGCAGGAGTTGATGTAACCTCTGGGACTTTAGCAACTTCGGCCGCCTGGGAGTTGTCAGGATCAGCGGCAAAAGCAATACGAAACTCTTTACCATCGAGGTTGACTTGATACTCAACGCTTTTAGCAAGAAGGATCTCAACCCGAGTCAATTTTCCTGAAGACAGATCAAATCCGGCAATCCTGACTTCCTGTACAGCAGACTGATTAACAGATACCGTTTCAGGCATATCAGCCATGTCCATGCCAGGAAAATCAACAACGACACGTGTCGGTTCGAAAGAATCATACACTGTGTACCGATACCCAACAGGCTCAGCCGTCTTAACGAGAATCGTCGGCGTAGCAGCACTGGAGTCTACAGACACGGCAAGCAGTTTGTTGGTGTCAGCACTCCAGGCAGGAGCACTCAACATCAGGAGTGTTACGATACAGCAGAAAAGACCCTGCATAAATCGGGAGGTACGGCTAACCCTAAGTTGATTCAACATGATATTCACCCCACGCATTTGATTAAACTCCTTCCCGCTTCGGAACTGTAATTTCCTGGATATTCTCTATAACGTTTCCTGAAAAATCGAAATACTTCTCTTCAACAAGAACAGCTTCACTATTGATGGTTATGACAACACCACTGTTTTTACCAATTTTTACGCCCTTTGAGAGGATATAAGACTTGCCGTCGGGAGCGATTACCATTGCTTTGGATGCACCCTTACCAACGATGACACCTGCCAATCTGAATTGGCTCAGGTCATAACTTTGCAGAGGAGTAGCAGGCTCGTCTGAAGCTCCTATCGGCCTTCTGATCCTCGAAAGCGGGACAAAAGGATCACGGCGTCCATCGGTCACGTAGACAAACGCCTCTTCCTTCGTCTCTTCTTCCTTAGCCACAGGAGCAGGAACCTGTTCCGCAGCGGGCTTTCTCACTTTAGTCGCTTGTGGTTGTGGTGTCGTGGCCGTTTCTTCCGAGCAACCGACCAGTCCGGAGAAGATGAAAACACCACAGATCAGACATACATACCAACGTGTCATCTCAAACCATCCTTATTGTTCAACAAAACGGAACGTGGTCACTTTACATTTGATCCTCAGGGTAGCCATGTTACCAGCCACACTAGGGGCGGACAGATTCAGATTACTGAGGTTGACGATTCTCGACAACTTGCCCACAGCCTCAGCAAATTTTGCGATCTGGTGATAGGTACCGACCAAATCCAGAGAAGCAGGGACTTCAGCGTAGAACCCTTTATTCACTTCTCCCCTTGGAGTGAAGGTGGCCACTTCCAGGCCACTATCTTTTGCCAGGGTCGAAAGGTTCGTCAGCAGGGTCGGAATCTCTTTCTTATTGGGAAGCTGAGTCAGGGCCTCTTGAAGAAGCTGCTCCATCTTCGCAAATTCTGCTTTAAACTTCGGCAGGTTATCAGCTATCTGCTTCTTCTGGATATAATCCGCTTCAAGGCGGGCAATATCCTGGTCCATGCTTTCAAGCTTGTCGTACTCAGGCAACCAGACAAACCAGACAAACACACCTATGACCAGAAGAGCTAAAACACCGAGGCCAACCAGTCTCTGGTAAAGAGGTAACTTAAGAAGTTTTTCAACTTTTGGATTCATCGACTAACATTCTCCCTTAGGGATTAGCCTTAAACAGAGCTGACTACGGCTATTTTTTCTTTTCGGGCTTAACGTTGACGGTTTTACAGGACAATTCAAACTGCTGGAACTTGATTTTGTCCTGAACGATCTGTTTGGTCACCTTAAGTTCTACACCTGAGAAGAAATCAGACTCCTCGAGGTTTCTCATAAATTGGGCGACTGTCTCTTCATTAACACCGATACCGCTCATGCTGGCGCGACCAGAGCCTTCCTGGAATTTGGTCAACCACAATTTTTCGGGGAGAGCTTCATAAAGAGCATCCAGAACATATAAGGGGCCAACCCTGGCAGCCTTCAACTGATCGAGGACATCAAGCTTAGCGCGCAATGCCTTCTGGCGTTTCTTAAACTGGTTGACCTCACCTATTTTCTTCATCAACTGAGAAATTTCGGCTTGTTTCTGATCAATCCGTGCCTGACGCTCTTCAACTTCTCCGGCAACGTACATGTAAGCCGCAGCGCATATCCCCAGGGTTACAATCATTGCCAAAGCAACAACAATCATCTGGCCCTGCAGCATTTCTTTTTTCTGAGCAGCCTTTACTGGCAGAAGGTTTATGCGGATCATTTGTCTCCCATCCTCCTCATAGCCAAACCGGCGGCAACAGTAAACACAGGGCCCATTGCCTGCAGGTACTCAGGGTCAAAATCTTTTTCACTGAAAGGAATCTGTCTCCAGGGATCAACAACATGGACGCTAACACCAAGCCGGCTCTCCAAAGAAGCCTTGACCGACGGGACCTTTGAAACGCCGCCAGTAATAAAGACTTTCTGCACCTTCTCATCAGAAGAAGTTGCCGAGAAAAAATCTATCGAACGTTGTACTTCCTGCGTCAGAATCTCAGTTGCATCTTCCATAACTTCGGCAACTGACTCAGCGGTTACGTCAGCGACTTCACCGCCCAGCTTGACGATTTCTGCATCTTCGTTGTTTAAACCAAGACGTTTCTGGATCTCTTCGTTGTATGCGCTGCCACCCACTTGGATATCGCGGGTAAAGACCGACATGCCGCCACGCAGAACATTTACGTTCATGGAGCTGGCACCCATATCGATCAGGGCAACGATTTCATCTTCATTCGACCCATAATTAACGTCGTAGACGTTCTCGACGGCAAAGCAGTCGATATCCACAACTTGCGGGTTCAAACCACACTCCTTAAAAAGTGCGACATAGTCACTAACGAAATCTTTCTTGGCTGCAACCAATATGACGTTCATTAGAGAGGCGTCATTTGCATCAGGCCCAAGAATCTGAAAATCCAGGTTAACTTCGGAGATCTCGAAAGGGATGTACTGTTCTGCTTCCCACTGAATCGAGGCTTCCATCTCCTCTTCGGTCATAATCGGTAACTGTATCTTGCGAATGATGACCGCGTGCCCGGAAATCGAAGTAGCGACATTTTTTGTCTTGAGCTTCTGGCTTTCCACCAGACCTTTGACAACATCAACGATGGAGCTTGAGTCCATAATCGCATTATCGACAATTGCCTCAGAGGGTAGAGTGGCCAAACCAAGGCCAGCTAAATGGTAACTCCCCTTAACCTCCTTAAGGTGGACCATCTTTACCGAACTGGAGCCGATATCGATGCCTATCACGTCTTTTTTCTTTTGGAATAACATGTGCGCCCCTGGTTAAACCGCCACTAACGAAAGCAGCTCAAAATGAATCTACAGACAGAACTAAGGTTATCCTGAGCAAACAACGTACCAACCGTCACGCATCACCAGGAAAAACGTCATTACGATCTGTAAGCTTGAGTCCAAGCGCCAAGATTATCTTACGCCTTGTCGACATCCGGCACTCTTCGCCACGCTCAATACGATCGATAGTCACGGGCGAAACACCAGCCTTGCGAGCGAGTTCTGCCTTGCTCATCAATTGGGCTTCACGGATTTCTTTGACTTGGCTTTTCATAGGCAACCATTAGTTATAGTGGACTTAAATTATACGAAATTAGGGCTAATTATAGGTAAATTAAAACAATTGTCAACAAGTTGTATCTAGATGAAGACCATATAGTGGTGACATTTATCACAAACGTCACCAAGAAACACAAGATCAAGGGGCGACAAACCAACTAGCCACAAGATAAAGTGTTAATTATTTCTGAAAATATTTGAAATTATTGAAGGTTTTCAGCAAAGACTACGGCATATCACCAGAAAGAGAGCCATAATTGTTTCAACATTGAGGCATACCAGCGCATCAATGGATCGGTGTGTTGAATGAAATACAGATGGAGTAATGCACCGGCCGCAAGAAAGGGGCCGAAAGGGATAGCCAACTTGCTGTCGGCTTTTTTAAACAACATCAGTGGCACGCCAACCAGAGTGCCCAAAGTTGAACCTATAAAGATTATCGGGAAGACAGACGTCCACCCCAAGAGAGCGCCGAGCATTGCAAGCAGCTTGACATCACCAAAGCCCATGCCCTCTTTGCCCGTCAGGAGTTCATAACCCAGAGCTATGGCGAGAAGAGACCCTCCTCCCAACAAGATGCCCAGCAATGAGGCTTGCCAGGAGACCCAGGGGATTAAGAACGAACACAGAAAGCCGATCGGGATTCCCGGCAGGCTAATCACATCCGGAATAATCTGGTGATCCAGGTCAATAAAAGTAATCACGACCAAGGCGGCAACCAGGAGAAGAACGACCAGCGTCATCGAGTGGAAGCCGAACCGATAGAAGAACAAAGCAAACAGGCACCCAGTGAGGGCTTCTACCCAAAGATAACGCACGGAGACTTCTGCGGCGCAGTAAGCGCACTTGCCTTTGAGCAACAACCAACTCAGGATCGGAATATTGTGATACCAATGAATTGGCGTTTCGCAATGCGGGCAGCGTGAACGAGGTTTGACGATCGAGAGGCCTGCGGGGATACGGTATATGCAGACGTTCAGGAAGGAGCCTATGATGGCTCCCAGGATGAAGGTTGCAAACAGGGGGAAATAATATTCAAACGCCATCAAAACGCCTTCTACTTCTCAGAGTCAACCGGATGGTCAAGACTGCAAGGGGTAAAATGTCACGCCGACACGATCTATATGCGCCAGTAAATCAGGGTTGTCGATCTAGTGTCGCAACGAAAGATCAACTTTCCAGGGGAGCAGCAGATCATCAATTCGATTTCCGATCGTCAGCAATTTGGACAAGTCCATAGCTTCGGCTTCGATGGTCAAATCGATATCCGAACCGGTGCGATAGGAACCCAAAGCTCGCGAACCGTAAAGAACGACCCGATCAATTTCCGGATAATCGCTAAAGGTTGCACGAAGTTTTGCAACAGCAGATTCAGGCAAGCCGCCGCACATCATGAATCCTTCAAACCCTGCATATGATGCAAAAATGCAAGGAATAGAGAGTGATAATGGCTTATAGTTTTCTCTACAATCTCGTCAGCTACGCTTTGATTGTATGTGTGGAAACTCTGATTGCGGCTTTTGATCATCTCCATCCAACCCTCGCCATCCTCGACAAGGGCCTTATTGAACGATTCCCTCACCGCATCACGAGAGCCTTTGATCGCCGGGTTGCCCTGAAACAAAAAATAGTCCTTCATGACATTCCAGGCCAGTTCATGGGTAAACTTAAAAACTTGGATCAGGCCCTGTTTTTCCAGATCGGATAGTGGGCGCTGCGCAGCCAGTTCAACAGCATTGCTGCAAAGCCATACCATAGTTTGACAGTCGTTGCACCCAAAGAAGATTCTGATCCACCATAAAAACGTCCCCTCAAAAGGTTTGCAATTCCTTGATTATCCGCTCAACAATCGTGACCATATTCTACACAATTCAAATCAGAACAACAAGGAAGGATCAGCCGATGCGGAGCCAGGGGGAATAACTGCAGGAAAACTTTGAGTGGACAAGCTAGAGAGGACCTAACAATCACTGCGTTTCTACTAATCGCATCCACCGTGGACAAATATAGCAGCAGCAGAGGTCCGATTAATAGTCAAACAATCTCGCGATCAGCCGGAACGAAACACGGCCGAGTGGTCCGATGAAACCAACCCGATTGCATTAAAACACATTTCAACCTTAAAAACAGGCCGCTACGGCCACTTTCAAGGCTAAAACCTTACACTTATAGCAACAATATCAAATAGTTAGCCTGGTCCGGCCCCAGCAGTCAACAGTAAAGATTTGACCACCTAGAACCACTTGCACCCAACGCAACGAAATGATACCTTATGCGCACACACCATGCGTGCAAGGAGAGTTGAATGAAAGCACAGAATGTTTATGATCAAGAGGCTCCGAAGAGACCGGTAAACCTTACTGCAAATGCTGATCTTCTGCGGATCGCCAAGAAAGCTGGCATCAATCTATCCCAAACGTTTGAAGAGGCTGTACTTGAAAGGGTGCGGACAAGTTTGGAAGGACAGTGGCTCGCAGAAAACAAAGAAGCCATAGAATCTTACAATGCACGAATAGAGAGAGATGGCGTTTTTGGCGCTAACAAGCGGAGGTTCTAATGGCTCAATTCGATGTTTACGAGAATGAGGAGCCAGACTCAAAGGATGCAATCCCCTTCCTTCTAGACGTTCAAAATGACCTACACGACAGCCTGTCCACTCGCACGGTAGTTCCTCTGGTCTCGATAATCTCTGCAAAACAAGCAGCGGCAAAACTTTGCCCACGATTTGATATCGAGGGAAGTGATGTTGTTATGTCCACACCTGAAATGGCTGGTTATCCAACCAGAGATCTACGGAATAAAGTGGCCTCTCTCAAAGATTCTCGCAGAGAGATACTTGACGCTATTGATTTCCTTTTGAATGGTTTTTAACAGAGGAATTGACCAACACTTGGGTTTATGAAGACAGTGTGTCAGCGGCAGGGTATATAAGAACTGCCCATTTCAGAGAAAAATGACTGTCATGAGTTTCTGGAGCGGCATCTATTTTGACGTTGGAGAATGTCACTCCGGAAAGGCCCCTTCGATCGTTGCCGCGGCACATGATGTGATAAACAGCACTTGGATATTGAATACGTAACGGTCTAGCAGCCTGTCGGACTAACCATGAACTGGCTGCAAATCCGCCTGTTTGGCCCATATTTCAGCTCCTTTTCGACCAATAGCTACGGCTATTACTCTCAAAAGAGCCAAAATCTGTTCTCAAACGGTCAAATTTTCGCTTCAGCCCAGATAGTCCGACAGGCTGCTAGCCATACCCTCTTCTACAAAAACGCTGGCTTGATATCAACAGTAAAGATTTGATCAGCGTCCAATTGATTTGTCTCTTTAGTTAAAGGTAAACACCTGCCCACTGCCTTCCATCTTGGAACCCATGGGTATGTCAACAGTAAAGATTTGACCCCTTACACACTCTACCGGCTTTTACCGGCGCTTTCGGTCCGACCCCAACGGCCCCAGCGGTCACGGTCAACAAGAAAGACCTGGTCCACACCCAGTGGTGACCCTGTGGGAGAGATAGTATTCAAATGGCATCAGATAGCGCTCTTTAATCAGAGGTTTTAGTTGCCGGAGAATGTTCTTTGCGGGCAATAACAGTGATGTTGTCACCTAGACCCAGCACTGCTCCTAATAACGCGAAGGGAGCTGAAGCCAGAAGCAGAGCAGAATTCCACTTGTCACGTAATTTAGTGAAGAGTCGAGTGTTCAGTTTCCGCCCCAGGCTGTCAAAAAAATAGAGCGGCGACGGGGTCTGGTACAATTTCATATCTTCAAATCCAGCAGAACTCAGGATTCGCTTGATCGACTTCGGGTTAAAGAAATTGCAGTGCCAAGGCAGAACCCATTCCCAGTCAGTACCGAACAGATATCTACCCAGGCAGTCAATATTCGGCACGACCAGAAGAACAACGCCATCGTCATTCAACAGTTCGTTGATCTTGGCTAGAACATCTAATGGATTCTCAAAATGCTCCAGAGAGTGTCGCATGAGGATAACATCGTAACGTTTTTCCGGGACGTGGTTCTCAAGATAATCATTAATAACATCGAGTCCGTATTTTTCCTTGGCCATCTGTGACCGAGCCACAGACGGCTCCAACCCGTGCACAGCAAAACCATTATTCTTCCAGAAAGAGGTTGTCCAGCCGGTCCCACAGCCAACATCAAGCAGTAAAGGATTTTCGGCCTTGACCTTCCTCCTGACTTCTCGCAACTCTTTCTGCAGAAACCATTTGATGTAAATCGACTTCATGGTTGGGCTGCCGAACATTTCGGCGTCAACGACACCATCCATCTGACGTTCAGTGAGATCCTCGATAAAAACAGGTCGTGCAAACATGAAGCTACATTCTTCACACTTGAGGACCTCCGTCTGGAAGTCCTTTTGCTGATAGAGATAGTGAACCTGGGTTACCTGTTGGGAACAAGCAGGGCAGCTGACCACTTCGTCAGTTTTATAGTTTTTTTGAAGTAACTTATTCACTGGCAGAGGTCTTTATCCATTCGGATCTCTAAGGAGCGACACCACCCCGTTATAAACATCATCGACCGTAATATCAGCCAGGCATTTCGTGTTGATAGGACATGGCGGTGTATAACCAAACCTGGTGCAGGGAGAGCAGGGCAAATTCTTATTAAGGACCACATGCCTACTGCCCTTTGGTGCCCACTTGGCAGCAATTCCAGAGCCGAACAATGATACCGTGGGTTTCCCCAATCCAACACCAATATGCAACATGCCGGAATCACCGCTAACAAGTAAAGCAGCATTCTCAACAACGGCAGAGGACCCAATCAAGGAAGTCTTCCCAGCCAAGTTCATCCCATCAACACCAGAAACAATTATCTCACCGGCACTCTGATCCTCTTGTCCGCCAACGACAACAACCGGGTAGCCATATTGATTCAACCGAGACGCCAGAAGGTGGAATTTCTCGCTCCCCCAACGTCTCTCGGCTATGCTTGCGCCGGGGAACAGCACAACATAAGGGCGCCCTCCAAGAGGCTCCAAAAGCTGACAGGCAGACTTTTGTATTGATGGGGGTATCGTCAAGAAGGAATCAGGATGATTCTCAGGGTCTTCAATTCCCAAGGGCTGCAACAAATCAAAAAAACTATTTAATTCATACTGCTCATGGCTGTAATTGACAACATGGGTAAAGAGCTTTTTACGTTCATTGGTTCCATAGCCTATTTTCATTCGGGATTTTATCAAACGAGCAACCACGGCTGATAGTCGATGCCACTGTTCAGTATCAATGACTACGTCATACTTGGAACGAATGGTCGGTAGCAACCCGCCCTGATCATAGAGTATGACATTGTCAACGGACGGACACATGCTGAAGTTCGCTGCGTTACGTTTTTCTGCCAGGACATCTATGGTTGCATCGGGGTGTTTTTCTCTGAGCGCACTAAGAACTGGAGCTACAAGCACAGCATCACCAATCCCCCCAGGGCGGATCAACAATATTTTCTGAAGTGCAACCTCTCCCCCTGCCTTAGCAGTAGGCAAAAGGCATATAAGAGCTTTCCCAAGAAAAGCATCCAGTTGCTTCAGAATTTTTATTCTGTCCATAGAAAAGATCTTACATAATTGAAAACGCTAACGCGCTATGGGTTGTAATCAACCGTTAAAAGTTTTTTCTTCAGCACCAGTGAGGATGCTATCGACAACCTCCACCCCCTGCATGAAGGAGTGGTCCATATTGCCTACTTCATACTTCCAGGCTCCGAACCTGCCTCGAGAATACACGTCATGAGACTCAAGGAACGGTTGGATAACTGACAAGGCATCATCCCGCCCTGTCGTCGGCACAGGATAGGCATAAGGCACATCAATCAAGTATCGGCTGACAATATGGGCTCGGTCGCTTTCTTTAATCATCCCGCTATTGATCAGCCCCTGAATAGTCTCTTCAACAATATCGTCTTTTGACACCAGCTTATGTGATGAGTAACTCGTCTCACACATCAGTGCATAGTAATTATCAACATCGCCACCAGGAACGTTATAGGGCGAATAGTTGTGGAAATTGGTAACGCGATAAAAAGGACAATTGTCTTCGGGGAAATACATCCAGCATTTTGTGTCTTCCCGTTTTCCTTTCAAACCGATACCGACTACATAAGCGCTGTTATGTACGAGCTGTGTGGCCGCGGCGCGCACCTCATCAGGAGCATTGGTACATTTGGCAACAAGTTGATCAACCGGGATTGTGCTGATGAGTTGATCGTAGGAGTGCCGCGCACCATTGGCAAACAAGACTGCTTTCTTTTCTAACTCCACTTCGGCCAGATCGTGATCTAAGCTGATATTTGAAGAGAAGCTCTTTGCGATTCCGTTGTAGATAGCACCAGTACCCCCCTGCTTGGGGAACTTGAACATATTGTTCGGCCCCCAGGCGATATCGTCTTTGGCTTCAGCGATGTTCTTCTCGATGCGCGCAAGGTCGACCACGCTAACGCGTTCTGCGATCCAATCTTTACTCATGAGCTCAGGAGGAGTGGCCCAGACCTTCCGGTTATATGGATCCATAAAATACTTAACAATACCTTCGCCAAAGACCGCATCCATCCATTCCTTGAAGTTAGCAGCAGTTGTAGGATCGGCCGCTAATTTCTTAAGCCCATTCACGCAAAGATCACGAGCGTCACCCGGAAGATATCGGACATTGTTCTGGAAGGGGTAAGGAACCCAGTCGCCAAGCATGCGCACCCAACTCTCACGCATGTGTTCGTAATATTGCCCGTCGAGAGAAGCCTCCACAACTTTGTCGAAATAATCATAATGAGAGAAAAGGACGTGACCACCGACATCCCAGGTGAAGCCAGCATCGTCCACAAAGGAAGCAGAAAGCCCACCGGTATAAGAGTTGCGCTCAAAAAGCTGCCAATCAGTATGGCCAAATTGATTGAGACGATGTGCTGCACCAAGGCCGCAGGGGCCAGAACCGATAATGAGACAAACAGGAATGAACACTAATCATGCTCCGTTATAACTCGAATGAAGACTTGTCAGGGAATACAGTGTCAAAAGTTTGGTTGATAGTTTCTTTATATGTATCAAAGAGATTACTTTCTACATCTTCCAACTCATCATTGATGCACAGCATAGAATATTTATTCGCCAGTATTGCTTCTACTACAGCATCTATATCCTTGGAGCCGTGTACAGGAATTCCTTTTGTATCCGAAAAAGACCTTGGGGAAAACTTGCCTTCCAAAAGCTGCCAATACCTGAAAAGGTACTGGTTGACATCCTCTCTACTTCTAAAACGCGATGCCGAAGTCTTCGTCAAAATGTCATTATTGCAAGACCATACCTCTTCAAATGTTTTTTTCAAAAAAGGTTGGGGCTGATGCGGATCATAAAAGCCCGTCATTTGCGGCCAGGGTAAAAGAAAAAGGGTTCTCAACTGATGTAGACCGTACTTTAAGTTGAAAATTTTAAAAAAATTCTTTTTTATAACATCACGCTTGGGAAAACGTTTATTAACCGCCTCGATATCGTTAAGGCGGACATGTGAAATGCTGTCTAAAAAAATCGCATTAAAAACACACATATCACGAGGCATGTCATTTTCAAAAAAATACTTTTCGGGAATAGGTTTCAACAGGAACGTATCATCATTAAAGTAGACAAACTGTTCCGCCAATCCAACGATTCGGTGCAAGTTTATTTCTATAGGATGGCTGCTAAAAACTGGCAAATGCTCAGGATCCAAATAATCTGAATGCTTAACGATATTCAGCTTTTCACACTCTGGATTCAGCCAATCAGGAATGTGGCCACATGTTACAAAGTGAACCTTGCGAACCCATGGAGAGCATTTTTCAAAGGCGCGGAACATGTATTGCAGATTATCCCAATTTCTATATCGCCTTTTTAGTTTACCCCTCTCTTCACTAGCTGCATAAAGGTCATATTGTGCAAGCCATTCAGGATCGTCGCCATTCACCCAGAGGACAACAAAATCGATTTCATTATCAACACTCATCTATCACCGACCATTAAAGCTTCAATTAATATATCAACTTCAGAAAAAACCATTTAACTCGGAAAAGGATGTAGTAACTGAGCCAATAATAGAATTCTCCATTAAATCGTAACAACTCACTAACCCAGTTTTTTTTGAGTAGCTCAGTTGTCAGTTGAAGCGGTTCTTCAAGGCCCATTCTTTCCATTTTAATAGAAGTCTTAAGTGCAAAAACGGCCAACGGCACAGCGGTCGTTTTTGAGTCCCATGCCGTAATGATCTCATTCAGATGCTTCATATAAAACTCATTGCACTCACTTAGCCATAGAGAGCTCTGGCTCTTTGAGCCTTGACTGGGGTGAAGCCTCGAACTAATTAGAACTCTTGGTATATGTATAAATTCAAATCGTTCTGCCATTTTTACCCACAAATCATAGTCTTGAGTTGTAGGTAAAGTTTCGTTAAAGGCCCCAACCTCCCCGAAAAATGATTTTGGTATTAATAGAGAGCATCCATGAAGAGGCTGAGAAGAGATAAGTGCAAGTTTAAAACTTTCAGGAGGGACGCTAGGCAGTTTACGGGTTCTTACATATTGGGATTTCAGGTCAATAAACTGATAATCGCTATAGAGGATTACATCTCGGTTCAACTGTCGCAATAAAATAATTTGGACTTCAATCTTCTCGGGGAAATAGACATCATCATGACTAAGCCAGGAGAAATATTCACCCTCCATAACACTAATCCCAAGATTGAGTGCCGTAGCAACTCCACCGTTTTCTTTTTTGAAATATCGTATTTTATCACCGTATGATTTTGCAATTTTGTCGGTCTCTTCAAAATCATCAGAACCATCATTGACTACTATTACTTCTATATTTTTATAAGTTTGAGCTAAAGCACTATCAATCGCCTCGCGCAAATAATTAGCACCGTTATAAACGGGGACAACTATTGAAACTTTCGGTTGGCAATCTTTCATAGGTCTCTGCAACTATTTTATTGAAACCAAACGGTCCGATTAACGTAATCGGTATAACTCAGAATGATACGAACCACTTTAAGAGAAACATTATTCACATCATAATCCTGCAGAATCCGAAAAGGTCTTTCATGCTCGGCATATTGATCGACCACGACTTTTATCGCCTCTAGTACCGATTCCGGCTTTAACCCTGACATTATAAGAGTGCCTTCATCCATCCCTTCTGGACGCTCATGCGCCTGACGAATAGTGATCGCAGGAAAGTTGAGGATTGATGACTCTTCCGTGATCGTGCCGCTATCAGACACCACACAGTAGGCATTTTTTTGGAGTTTGACGTAATCAAGAAAACCAAGAGGTTTTTGGAAACGAATTAAGGCATCCAATCCAGTAGCCTCATTTGCTTCAAGCCGCTGTCGGGTACGTGGATGGGTCGATACGATTACCGGCAAACGATATTGCCGAGCCATTGCGTTGAGCGAATCAAGAAAATCAGAGAAATTTACTTCGCTGTCGATATTCTCTTCCCTGTGGGCACTGACAAGAAAAAACTTCCCAGGCTTCAAATCAAGCCTATCCAGCGCGTCTGATTTGTCGATTTTCGGGAGATAATAATCCAGGACCTCCTTCATTGGAGACCCGGTTTTGATTACGGTTTCCGGGCGAACTCCTTCAGCAAGCAGATAACTGCGGGCATGTTCAGAAAAGACCAGGTTGATGTCGCTGGTATGGTCGACAATCTTACGATTGATTTCTTCCGGCACTCGCTGGTCAAAACAACGATTACCAGCCTCCATGTGGAAAACCGGGATTTTGCGACGTTTGGCGGCAATCACGGCAAGGCAGCTATTAGTGTCGCCGAGTATTAGAACCGCATCTGGACATTCTTTCGTCATCACTTCGTCTGCTTTTACAATGACATTGCCGATCGTCTCTGCAGCAGTTTTACCTGCGGCATTGAGGAAATAATCCGGTTTCCTCACCCCAAGCTCCTCGAAGAAAACCTCGTTGAGTTCGTAATCGTAATTCTGCCCTGTATGTACAAGGACATGCTCCACATGCCGGTCGAGTTCGGCGATGGCACGGCTCAACTTGATGATTTCGGGCCGCGTGCCAACGAGGGTCATGACCTTAAGCATTGAGCGCCTCCTGAATAAAGTCCAGTTTAAGGAGCAGGTCAATGACCTCGGGGACATCGAGTCGTTGAGTATTATGCGACGTATAATCCTCGAATTCTGAGACCTTCTGTTCGCCTTCGATGAAATACTTATTGTAGTTCAAATCGCGGGTATCCGAGGGGATCCGGTAGTAATTCCCCAGGTCATCTGCTCTCGCCATCTCTTCACGATTGACCAGTGACTCATAGAGTTTCTCACCATGCCGCGTGCCAATAATCTTAATTTCGTTATTTGCCTTGAAAATCTCCTTCAAGGAAATTGCCAGGTTCATAATCGTCGAAGCTGGCGCCTTCTGAATGAAGATATCACCCGAGTTGGCATTTTTATAGGCATGCAAGACCAGTTCAACCGAATCTTCCAGCGACATCAAAAATCGCGTCATATTCGGATCGGTGATGGTGATCGGGTTGCCTTCCTTGATCTGTTTGACGAACAGAGGAATCACCGAACCACGCGAGGCCATCACATTGCCGTAGCGGGTTGCACAGAAGATCGTGCCAGTAACATCACTGGTGCGTGACTTGGCCACCATCAGCTTTTCCATCATTGCCTTGGAGAGCCCCATAGCATTGATCGGGTAGACCGCCTTGTCGGTGCTCAGCACAATCATCTTCTTGACTTGGTTGGCAATCGCCGCATTCAAAACATTCTCAGCACCAAGGATATTGGTTCGCACCGCTTCCATCGGGTAAAACTCACACGAGGGGACCTGCTTGAGGGCCGCAGCATGAAAAACATAATCGACACCTTTCAGTGCAAAGTCGATGCTGTCGAAATTCCGCACGTCACCGATATAGAATTTCACCTTGTCGCTTTGCAGGGCGATTCGCATGTCCTCCTGTTTCTTCTCGTCGCGACTAAAAATACGAATCTCTTTAACATCGGTGTGCAGGAAACGCCTCAGAACTGCGTTACCGAAGGAGCCAGTACCGCCGGTAATCAACAGGATTTTCTCTTTAAACATGGTCACTCCATCAATCAGAAACAATCGTTATCTCTTAAACAATTCAACCATCATACCGCCCGACCCACTCAGCATGCATCATCGCCACCAACTCCGGCCAGGAGGGGGAAGAATAGCCCGTTGCCTGGCGAAAGCGACTGGAATCAAGAGAGCGGTCACAGACAAACTCGTCATAAGGCACAATCTTAATCACTTTTTCATACTCTTTTGCAACCAATCGCAGAAGGTTATATTTTGAAATTGGCTCAGATGACAAATGATACAGACCAGTCAATTCTAGATTCGGAATCACCAACTCAGCAATTATCCGTGCAATTTCAATTGCGGGAAAGCCGGAAAAGATCGCATTGGAATAGCCATGTACACTCCCATCCTGCTGTAAAAACCAGCTAATCAAGCTGAAACTGGTATTTAATTCATGGCCAATGATTGAAGTACGCAACGTCACCGTACCGGGACAATTGACCTCGCCCAGAAGTTTACTCCTACCATATAGATCATCGCAATCAGGAAAATTATCTTCCGTGTACATCCCTTGTTTACCGGAGAAGACACAATCGGTACTAATATGGATCAGACGTGCACTGACTCGTTCACACTCCTTCGCTAGTCGATGTGGAAAGAGCGCATTGACCGAAATACACTGCAAGGGGTCTTTGGCGGCTCCAAGCTGCTTAATGACACCAATACAATTTATGACAATATCGGGCCGCAAATCATTTAACACCCGAAACACCGAACCAAGATCATTGGCATCGACCGGCGTGTGAAACCGCTTCTTAAGTTTCGGTGGAAACCAACGTTCAAGCCCGTCACGACTGCGTGCCGTTGCATGGGTCTCTATTCCCTTGTGAGCAAAGAACCTCAGCAGTGAACTTCCCAGCATACCGGTCGCACCTAGTATTAATACACTCATTTACACATGCTCCCGGAGCAATCCGAAGCCATCTCAGCAAAACCCCAGATCATCTCCCTGATCATTCACATATCAAGACTTCTTACCGCAACCGTGATGTCCAACCCAGCATTCTTAATGCATCAGCGTGTCGTGAGCCTAAATTCAAGTATCGACCCTTTACATGTGAGTAGTTGCAGTACCGCCTACATAGTCTCTGAACAAAACATTTAACACCTTCATTGCGCTACCCCTAACTACACTTCAAGAAGATTCATCAAGATTTGATCAACTTTGTTTCTAACGACATTTACATCAAAATCTCTTTTTGCCAATTCATAGGCTCTTGCACCCAACAATTGACATAACTCTGTATCCTCTACCATCATTTTTAAAGCTTTAGCTAAATACTTGTAATCATTTTTATCAACGACAACACCACATTCATTGGTTGACAGGTAATCACCAACAAAAGTCCCCTCAGGTAGATGAGCAAGGATTGGCCTTCCTGCAGCAAGATACTCTCCCATTTTTCCAGGTGATGACGTGTTTATAACTTCCCTAATCGGAGACTCAAAGGCCAAGGGAAGGAATAGAATATCAGCTTCTTGTTGTATGTGACACATGAGATTTACCGGAAGATGTTTATGAAACTCAATAAAATTACCGCCAATACCATGAGTGTTAAGAACCTTTCTATCTTGAGAGGTATAAACATGAAGCTTTAATTTGTGATTATCGAGGAACTCCAACGCACCCAACAAGTTACAAAAAGAATCGAAATGCGCATGATAAATGTCACCAGTGTACACAATGCGAACCTCATCAATTTTATTAGTTATATTTTTATCAGGGTATGAAAGTTCTAGAATGTATGCAGGGTTATGGACCACTTCACAATCAACACCATAACGATCTTTGTATTCTATTTTCAGGTATTCGTTAGGAACAATAATCTTGTCAGAATTTCTCAAAACTATTGGTTCAAAAAAACTTGCTATCTTCCTATCATTTCCAATCCATTGATGTGAATAGTAATCAAAAGCATAAGGAATAAATAATTTCTTGGTTAGTTTAGCTGCAAAAAAGGCGGAGGGTATATCACATAGGTCGCCTGTACAAGAGATGATAATGTCAGGCTTTTCTTTTTTTATTATCTGAAACAGCTGAAACAATCTGAATAAAACTTGAAACAAAAAGTTGAAAACTGAAATTGAAAATCTAATTAAGTTTACATTTGGCAAAGACCTGTTTTTGACAGAAAAAATCTTATAATAGTGAGAATCGTTTTTTTCACAAACCATTTCATCATTATTGAGGACATCATAATCTTTAATCGACGCAAAAACATAGATATAAGAATCATTATTAAATAGCCTAGATAGAACTATAGCCTGTCCAGATTTAGAAGGCGGAAGGATATGCGAAACAATAAGAACCTTAATATCACGTTTTTTTTTAATTTCTTTCTTGTCGCGAAACAAAAGTAACAAATAGCCGTGCAATTCAAGCTTAAAATATCTTACTAGATACTTGGCATAATTTACGTACTTACTTTTCAGATCAGACTCAATACATTTATTCACAAGACTCATAGCCAGCTTTAAATCATTGTAAGATAAAGCTAGTAATGAATAGAACAAATACATTTCTGCATATAACTTTATGCTCAGATTGTTATTTAAGGATGGATCCTCTTTAAAAGCCTTCTCATAATAAACTGACCTGGCTTCAACAGAACCCAAAATATCTAATTCACAATCTCTTTCCCTTATCTTTGCCAAAGGCTTCAGGATATGTCGTACAGGATATTTACGAGCGATACGTCTCCAAAGATCAAGATCCTCGCAAATGTCCATAGTCTCATCAAAAAAACCAACTTCATGAAAAACACTTGCTCGAACCATAACAGTAGGGGTCGTAATGAAACTCTCCTTAATGAAAAGCATGTCAGGATAAATATACCCCGAAGCATTCCCCTTCCACTCCCTCTTTTTAATGTGACCGCCGTCATCCATTACTAATGCTCTTGAATACACAAGACCAATATTTGGATTCTTATCCAGAGCCTCAACTTGACAGTATAATTTGGTGGGCAAAAAAAGATCGTCTGAATCAAGAAAGGCTATATACTCTCCTTGGGCCTCAATTATCCCTCTGTTTCTAGCCGCAGACCGCCCTCTATTTTCTTGATATATATATATTATTTTGTCTGAGATTATGCTATCTACAGCACCCTTCGTATCATCGTCAGAACCATCATCAACAATTACAATTTCGTAATTAACATAATTTTGGCACAAGACACTATTGATGGCCTCTAGCAAATATTCCTTTCTATTATATGTAGGTATAACTACTGTTACTTTTTTTTTGTATAACATATCAAGAGACTTATAATCGGAGGTAAAATACCAAGACAATATAGGCAAAGAGTAGCGCTCAATAAATTGACTACAGAGGCCATACCCTTTTTATGGCATTAGTTTTTTTTAAAACATATCCGTATAATATATTATAAAAATTAGTATTTATACATTTTAGTGTAAGCCTCATAAAGAAAATGAATAAAGACAAAAAACCATTACCTTTAATGTCAATTGCAAGATTATGGACTTTACGTATATTTAATTTTTTATCTAAATTAATATTATTCTTTTCAGAAGCTACTTTAAACGTTTTAATCGCCCACATCGCGCCATAAGCAGTATCAAAAGACTTCCCCATATTGTCTGTTGTATGAAAAGTTTTTGTAGCATATATCTCCCACGATTCATCAAAGTCTTCTGGCTGCCAACCCGACTTGTGTTCCTGCCAATGGGCACCGTCTAAACCCCAAGCATCCTTGCCATCAGAATGTTTTTGTGGAAGAAACCCGAGTGGGGTAAAAATAGCAATCTGCTTCCTCGCTAGGCTTTCTGTTTTCTTTAATAGGTCTAGAGCCTCCTCTTTCTTCAAATGCTCGACTACATCAACCAAAAAAACAGTATCCACCGACTGATGTGGAAAAAGATCAACAACTTCTGCCCAAGTTGCATTAAGAATCACATAAGTACGGTCATATTCTGTTCTGATTTTTTCCTGCAAGTGGTCAATGTACTGAACAAAAGGTTCACAGCAAATATGAACAGATGGCCGGAGAAGGCTTTGGGGGACGATGCCACAACCAATATCAAGAACGACATCAGATTCTTCTAAACAGTTAATAACCGCAGGGAACAGATCGTCTTTATCAAACCAATATACTTTCACAAAAAAACTCCACGCGTCAAAAGATCAGGTTAATCACAACGATTCCAGTGGCTTAAATTTTGCCCAAGGAAAGCACCCAACTCTTCATTGTGGCCCCTATAAAGTTGGGACATCCTCTGTCTCATCTCGGGGTCGCATTGATGCCTAACAGGTAATTTCTCGGGGTTAAACTGTAAAATATTCAGGTTATCAATAAGTGCAGAGACTAGCTTTAACGATTTATATTTTCCCAGATATCCAACAAATCTATTTAAGTGATCGCTACGAACAAGTTTTGGGTTTACAATATTAACTTTCTTAGTCAAAGAATTCGGAATATAACTCTTATCAACATCAAGGAATGCATAAACATCTTCAATTGTTTTTTGTGGGGCAGATATAACATCGTCATAATTCATGACATGAATCGAATTTCTAGGAAAATAACTTAAGTATCTATTTATATGCTCTAGATAAAAGCCCTCACGACCATATACTTCATTACTATAAGTTAGAAATTTCCTAAATGAGTAGTTTGTATGAACCAAATCATTATTAATCTTCAAGAAGAATCGATACCAAGAATAAGCTCTGTCCGTTTGATCGCGTACGCAACAAATCAGTTTAACATCAGGTATATGCTCACTAATTAATCCAGGGGTATCCTCGTCAAACAAATATACAGGCGTAATATCACCAAAGGTGGTTATACCCGGAATAGATATATCTTCAAACTTAGCAGAGTACCAATCTAAGCCTTTTTCATAAAAGGAATGGACGACCCTACGTTGAGTAAAAAAGTACACTTCTTCAGAAGGAACTGCTATTTGAGGATGTTCAGCAAGACATTGGGATAACCAACGAGTACCACAACGAGGGGCCCCTAACACTATGAAGTTCGGCAGCAATGTTAACACCTCTCTTTATCGTCAAGCTCATCTTCCAGTTCCCACTCAAACGGAAACGACAAAAACCCTATTTTCCTATCAAAAACAAAGCTTGTTCCACACAAGTTAAGAACAATAGCATTTTCATGGTAATCGTGTCTTTTCGTTGGTGGCTCACCAAAAGCAACACTTAAAAGATAAGGCCCTTCTAACAAGAGTTGACTCGGGATAATCAAGGAAGCAGAATAAATGCCTCTTTCTATGGGACAAACATCTCTATTGTCTTGTGTTGTTGTGGAGAATATTATTGTACCGTCAGGATTTTTGAGGTCGACATACACTCGCCAAAGCGTAAACCTTCTGTTAGCGACAAACGTCACCTTCACCTTTACAAGTTGGTTAACGAGAAAACTTGATTGCGCGTTGTTACCTTCATCAAGTAATTCAACAGAAGATATGTATGCAGGTTTGTCCTGTTGTTCTTTAAACTTAACGATCCCTTCCTTCATGGGAATGGATGACGAGAGATATGATTGGATTGTCTTTTCAGTATCACCTAAGAAACTGACCTGACCGCGATCAATCCACAGGCTACGTGCACAAAGCCTTCTCACGGCAGAAAGGTTGTGACTGACAAACAAGACTGTACGCCCTTCTTTACCCACCTCCTCCATCTTACCCAAGCACTTCTTCTGAAACTGAGCATCCCCCACCGCCAACACCTCATCGACAATCAATATCTCTGGTTCCAAATGCGCCGCCACCGCAAAAGCCAAACGCACATACATCCCTGAAGAGTAGCGTTTCACAGGTGTATCCAAAAACTTCTCAATCTCGGCAAAATCAACTATTTCGTCAAATTTACGTTTGATCTCGACTCTAGTCATTCCCAGGATGGCACCATTTAGGAAAATATTCTCCCGACCGGTCAACTCCGGATGAAACCCCGTCCCCACTTCCAACAAACTCGCGACTCTGCCCTTAATCGAAACACGCCCCTTGGTGGGTTCAGTAATCCGACTGAGGATTTTGAGGAGAGTTGATTTCCCCGCGCCATTCCTCCCAATTATTCCAACACGGTCACCCTGCTTTACCTCAAATGAAACATCATCCAGCGCCCAAAACTCTTCTGTTGAGTCAAGCCCCTCAAGAGGTTGACCTGATGATGCCCTCAATGGGTGAAGTAACCGTCTTCCCAGATTCGATGCTGTACGAGTAATTGCATCACGCAACGTCGGGAAATTTTCCTTTTGTTGATGACTCAGGTAGTAACGTTTAGAAAGGTTTTCAACCTTGATGACTGTACTCAACGACACACCTCAAATCACATCTGCAAAAGAACGTTCTTCTCTGCGGAAGTAAACCAATCCTGAACAAAAGAAAGCTAGCCCGATCAGAACCGACAGAAAAAACCCAGGCCAGTATAAATCTACATCTCCACCAAGTAGCGCCCAGCGAAAGCCGTCAATTACACCAACCATAGGATTCAGCGAATACAATAAGCGCCAACTATCAGGGACAACAGTGCTACTGAAGCCAACGGGAGAAACGTAGAGACCGAACTGCACCATAAATGGAACGATGTAGCGAAAATCTCTATATTTCACGTTCAAGGCAGACATCCAGAAGCCACCACCCAATGCTGTCAGAATGGCAAGTACGACAAAAATCGGCAACGTCAGGATACGGGCATCAGGAAGGTACTGGTACCAAGCCATCACTCCGGCCATCAAGGCGAGTGTGATCAGAAAATCAACACAACTCACAATAACAGCGCTGGAAGGAATGATAATTCTTGGGAAGTAGATCTTGGAGATCATGTTGGCGTTAGTAATGAGCGAATTACTGCTTTCCGAAAGAGCATTGGCAAACAGTTGCCATGGAAGCAGTGCAGCCAACACGAGAATCGGGTATGGGGCGTTCCCCTCAGTGGGGAATTTAGCTAACTTACCGAACAACACAGTAAAGACAATCAAGATGAGGACGGGACGCAGGACACTCCACGCGAGCCCGAGTACAGTTTGTTTGTAACGCACCAAGATATCCCGCCAGGCCATAAAGACAAACAACTCGCGGTAACGCCAGAGATCACGCCAGTAGTTCTTGAAGCCCTTGGTAGGCTCTATAATCAGATCAAAATCTTCCTCGTTCAAAAGATTTGTCCTCGTGATTGTTTGATCATGAGTATTTAAAATCCTTCTTACCAGTCATACACGCCCATACACCCTTCATAACCCCTAAACCAAAACGCCCCATCTCCTTCTGATGACGGGCAGGCAAGAATATAAGAGAAGCATGACGACTACAGTTGACAAGCAACAAGATCCATATCAATAACGGGTAACGACCTTTCAACTGATAGAAGGAAGCCCCAACAGCTTTGGACTTGTTAGAGTTCGGGACCAGCAGCGGAGGGTGGTAATACTCTAAAGCGGAACATTGTTCAGCTTCTTTGTTGGCCATGTTAAACCGCACAACAAACTCTACGTCTTCCTGGCCGACAAAGTGCGACATAAAGCCACCCAGTTCTTCCAGAACATCTCGTCGGTAAGCCATACAGCGACTTGTCATGAAATACGGATCGTGAAAATCGTAACGATCTTCGACCAAAGCAAAGCTAGCAAAACCATGGGGAATAATTGCGTCGACTTGAGGACGACCTTCAAACTCCGCTGCCAACTGACCAAGAAAATTCGACTGAAGCAGAACAGTGTCATCATCCAAAAAGAGAACAATCGCTCCTGTTGTCTGCGCCAGCCCGAAATTGCGTGAGTAGCCCATCTTACCAAAGTTTTTATCCAAGGGCCGATAAACAACCTGCAGTTTGTCAGAGAAAGACTCGCACATCCCACGACCGGCATCTGTCCCAGCCTGGTCTTCGACCAAAACAACTTCAAAGGACTCCCTCGGGAACTCTTGCCTCGCAAGTGAATGCAATATCCCTGAGAGTAGATCAAGGCGGCCATAGAAGTTAATGACGCACGAAATCTTGATCTGTTCTGAGCGAGGTGCAAAACTCTGGCAGTCCCCCTTTAGATCAAAAGGAAACACCCTATAAAGCCATGGCAAGATTGTTTGTCTCAAAAAATCAATCCTCTTTATCGTTACTAGACTGTCAAACCTTAAAATAAGTTGAAAAACCGACCATCACTACCCAACTCAATCCAACCATAAACATCACCGGGTCTTTGACCAAAGAGTCAGTTGGATCACCACTTTCTTCACCCTTAACCAACAAAGCATACCGGAAGAGCCCAAAACAACAGAGCGGCACAGTAAACACCAATCTATGCATGGTGATTACATAAATGGTGTATGTGACCAACACCGCAGCCCCGGACATGAACATAAATCCATCCAGAACCCCCTCAGGATAAGCCGCTAGTGACTTGCGGTGCTTACCAGAGGATTCACCCAGAATTGATTTTTCACCTAGACGCTTACCTGCACTCAGGAAAATCGCCAGGAGAAGAACACTTAAAAACAACCAGTCCGAAACCTCGACTCCAAATGCGGCACCCCCGGCAAACAAACGAAAGACAAAGCCGGAGGCAATGCAGAAAATATCAAAGACCGGCAGATTCTTCAAAAAGAGAGAGTAAGCAAAAGAAAGGCCAAGGTAAGCGACGAGCCAGTACAAAAATGGTAAAGGCAACTGCGATGAGATCATCAGAGAAACCAAGAGCAAAACGACTGCCAAAACAGCGGCAATTATTGGACTGACAGCCCCACTGGCGATTGGTCTTAAACACTTCTTCGGGTGTCGGCGATCATTATCGCGATCAATAATATCGTTAAATACGTAGGTGGCACTGGACACAAGACAGAAGGCAACAAAAGGCAAAAGGCCCTTCAACAGCATCCCACCATCAAACAGGATACCGCCCAAAAAGGGAGGGAAGAAGAGGATCAGATTTTTTAACCACTGCTGTGGGCGGAACAGATAAAGATATTTCATCGCTACCTTTCTGCGGTTCAAGCCTGACTATGAGCGACAATGTCGAGGAAAAAGGCTTCGAGATCCTTACGCTGCGGCTCGACCAACTCCACGGTTGAACCAGCCGCCTGCAAACGGGCCATCACTGGGCCCAGATCGGCCTTGGGGACGCTGAGCCACTCAGCCTGAGAATCCGCATTATAATAGCTAAATAGCTCCTGGGGGATATCCTTGGCCTTTACCTGATAACCGACCACCCCTGCAGCAAGAATCTCCTGAACCGGCCTTACCGTTTGCAGAGCACCTGCGACCAGAATCCCGACCCGGTCGCAGATCAATTCAACATCGGCGGTGATGTGCGTGCTGAAAAAGACTGTTTTACCACGCTCTCTCAGTTCCTTGATAATTTCCTTCACAAGCGTCCGACCCAAGGGGTCAAGGCCACTCATCGGCTCATCGAGGATGTAAACATCCGGGTCGTGGACAAGCACCTGCGCAATCCCTACACGTTGCACCATCCCCTTGCTGTAACTGCGCATGGGACGTTTACGCGCCTCCCATAAATCAAGGCGATTAAGGACGCTTGCGGTTTTCTCCTTTAATTCAGGGCCACTCATGGCAAAGGTTTTACCGACAAAAACCAGATATTCCTCTGCCGAGAGATAATCGTAGAAAGATGGATTCTCAGGCAGAAAGCCGACCGAGCGACGTGCATCTGGGGTCGTAATATCCTTGCCCAGAATAGTCGCGCTGCCGGACGTGGGGCTGATCAAGCCCATCAACGTCTTGATGGCGGTACTTTTACCCGCGCCGTTCGGGCCAAGGAAACCAAAGACCTCGCCTGCTTCTATCTCAAGGGTAAGCTCTTTGAGGGCATCCACTTTTGCGCCTCGCTTGCCTCTGTAAGTTTTTGTCAGGTTCTCGATTGAGATTGCGGACATATTGAGACTCCGTTGTAACCGTTTTATCGGCTGATCTGGAAAAAAGTTGATGGCTACTTTTGAGCTGGTTCGCTGCCCTCTTTCGTAGCAAATGCAAACTTGCTCGTAGTTGCAACCTTGCCGTCCGGCTGCAGATAAAAGTTCCCGCCATAAGGATCGACAGGGGGAGTTAACAAGCCCTCCTGAACAAGCTGATCTATTGAGGCAGGCAGACGGCCAAACTTTTTCTGGTACTCATCGCGAGCGACTTCAATCCGTTGCACTTCCTGAAACGCAATCAACCGGAGCTGGTAACTCTTTTTGATCGCAAGATTCTTCTCCCCCTGTTCCAGAGTAGAAAGATAACGGATTGCCAGCTCTGTGCGACCAGCCTCCTGCATGTACCTGCCAGCAAGGTTCTTGTACAGGTCAAAACCGGAAAGCTCCCCGGCTCGCTGATAGTATCTGGACGCAGTCGCATAGTCTTTAAGGAAATAAGCGTGATTGAAACCGGCAAAATAAGGCAACTGCCAATCCCAGGTTCGATACTGCATACCGTGGTCGAGGAGCTTGTTGGCCAGATCCACCCGCCCCACATCCCAGCTCAAAATCGCCTGAGCGAAATAGTAAGCGTCCATATTGTACGGATCCAGCTCTACCGCATTATGAATCAGGCGGGACATGGCGGGGTAGTCAGGAGCAACGGCCACCTCGTTCTGGGTGAGTTCAATCAAGCCACCGAAATACATGAGCACCTTCATAACCAAGAATGACGCTGTCACTTCTTTGTGATCAGCCGCCACAAGCTTCAGAACCTTGAAGCTGGGGACGTAGCCGATCCTTTCTATAAAGGGTCTATTCTGCAGATAACCGGCAAAAGGCCCGATCAGAAGCAGGTAAAACAGGAGAGAAGAAGTTGTCAGCAACAACGGGGTTCTCATCCGGCTACCTCATTTCCCGTCGCGAGAAGATAAGGGCGGCAAGAGAGAGGATAAAGGTCGTATAGAGCAGAAAATAACCGATTGTGAGTAAGAGCCCGGAGAAGGAAGTAGAGAGGCCGTAAATTGCGTTTACTTTCAGATCAAAGGCACTGAAATTGGGGAGCAGGTAGTACAGCCCCGAGGCTGCCTGCTTGACCAGTGGCGTTAGAGTATCCCCGGCAGTTGAATGAATATAGTCGTAGACCTGCTGGGTTGCTCCCCCCGCCAGAAAGATGGCGATGGTGCCAAAGACCGGCAGGAAGAAGGAGGTGCTAAGCGTCGAGAAGAGAAAAGCAATCGCGACGAGCAGAACATATTTCATCACATCAAAAAAAAGGCAGAGAGCAATGATCTCCCATTGAACCGGTCTTTCGGGGGGATAGAGGGAGGAGGCGAAGAAAACCACCACAAAGGTTGCGGCACCGAGCACAATGGCTGTCAGAAGGAAAAAGAGAGCGACCCCGGCAAACTTCCCGGCCAGGTAGCTGCTTCTGGTCATCGGCAGGCCGAGGACACCATAAGAGTAGCGACGTTCAATATCCTTCCAGAGCATGGTTCCACCGAGAAAAACCGAAAGCAAAAGGAAGATGAGCGAGTTGAGGGACAGAGCCAGAGTGATGGAGAGCTCTGTCACCTGACGCATGGAGAGCAGGCTGACGGTCGGGATGAGCAGAAAAATCAGTGCTGTCATCAGGATTCCCTGAAAAACCCGGTCGCGAAAAATCCCCTTCAAGGTCACGCTGATCATGGATGTCATTGCTTCGCCTTTCCTTTCTCGATTTCCTTAACCAAATCCAGCTCTTTACTCAATGTTGCGACCAGCTTTTCTGACGGCGCAAGATAATATGCGTTCAGCGGTGCCGTCCGACAGACTTCCTGGAAGGATTGCAGAGCACTTCGATGCATTTTTTCATGCAGATGAATCATGCCGAGACGGTAAGCGTAAAATGGGTCACCGGCAATTTCATATAAACGTGCCAGCCGGCGCACATTATCACTGTAAAAATCTGACGATGTCTTTCCTGTCTCAATTGTTTCAAGTCTATTTATCTCCAGAAGTTTCTGCAGAATCCGCAGCTCGTGGCTGTTGTGTTTTTCAAGCACGTCAAATAAAACCTTGCGCGCCTTGGAATATTGGCCCGAGCTGGCCAGGGCACCAGCCATATTGATCATTGTTACCGGATACCCCTTCGAGAGCAAGGTGGTATCGATAGTTTCATACAACTGAAGAGCCTGTACATATTGCCCCTTCTGGCTTAATGCGATCGCCAAATGCTCGCGGGCCACTATGGAGCCAGGAGACTTTCGAAGGGTGTCTTCAAAAAGAGCCTGATTATCCTGCCAGAGATAATTGCGGTCTATTGTACCCACGAAGGAGCTTCCCAACCAAGCAAGAAGAAGGAATACAGCAACCTTTTGATAGCGAATAAAAATCACACTTTGTGAAAACGCAAGCGAGCAACCGATCACAAAAAAAGCACCGGGGATGTACATATAGCGTTCCGCGACCGGGGTCCAGGTGACGTGTAATAGGGGAACCAGAAGAGCGGAAGAGCCAACCAGGGCCGTAGTAAGAAAAAAGAAACCGGTAAAGGTTCGCTTCCGTAGCCCCCAGACAAGAAGGATGACGACCAACAGGCCAAGGAGAATATAGGCATCACTGGCTTTAGTGATTGCGAAGTTGAGAGGAAAAGGGGCCACCAGTTTCTTAGCGTACAGGCCAGTCGTTTTTAATATTGTTGCTAAGATCGCAAACAGGCTATCAGCAGAGGTCTCTGCAGCACCAGTAACCGCCGAACTGACTAATCGATCCCCCCTCGCCAGCGCCTGGTCGCGCAACAGAAAATAACCCGAAACAGCGAGCAGAAAGACAAACCACTGAGGCAGCGAGCGGCGAGCAACAGTGAAATGCGACTCACTGATCGCTCCAAGGTTAGGCTGAAAAAAAGGCAACAAAAGCGCCGCGGGGAGAAAAAAAACCGCCGTTTCCTTGGCAAGACAAGCGAGCAGCAACGCCAGCGCAGCAGCCCCCCCCCAGAGAAACGCAAAGGGGCGACGCAGCAAAAGCCAGCAAGACAACAGAACGAAGACCGCAGCCAAAGGATCAGTCCGACCGGAGATCCAGTTCACGGCTTCGCTGTTGAGAGGGTGAACTGCAAAGAAAGCTGCGGCGGCAAGTGGAGCAAAGGGTGCATGTAAATCTAAAAGAGCGCTGGCACGTCGGGTTATGGCAAAGACAAAGAAAGTATTGATTAAATGCAGCAGGACATTACCCAGGTGCATAAAGCTTTCTTCAAGCCCCCACACGTACTTGTCGAAGAGAAATGACAACCACAGGATTGGCCGGTAATAAGTGCCAGAACCGCCAGACAGGAAAAGTTCGCGCAGCGAAAGAGGCCCTGCATTGAGTAAGGACGTATACATGCCTGTGTCATCGACCGAATTAAGCGGCGCGAAAAGCGCCGGATAATATACACAGAGGACGACGGCAGCAAGCAGTAGGATCTGAAAGGGAAGACGTATGTTTCTTATAAGTCTCATACAAAAAAGGCGAGCAGACACTGTCCGCTCGCCTCATATCCATTAAATAAAAGGATTAATAAGCTGTCATACCTGCTACATCTTTTAAATCAGCATCTGCAGAGGAGGTACCGATAGCACCTACGGCCAGCGCAGTACCCGACTCACCTTGGCTCCAATAAAGAGTGGTCGAATCGTTCGCCGTTGCGAAGATCTTGGACCCTTTAAGGTGCTTAGTGCCCAAGGCATAAGCACCACCAGCAGCGTCAAAAACGACTATAGCACTAACCCCCGAGGAGCATTTAACCAGAGGATTTACTGCAGCTTCAGCATTAGCAGTGCTAGTACCGCCATAAATACCTAAACCTGCAGCAGAAACGGTATTTGAAGCCATCGTCGCGGCAAAAGCCGAGGACGCACAAAACATCAACACAAAAGTTATCACAATTATCTTTTTCATTATCATTCTCCTTATAGACTAATCAGGGATTAACGTGCATCCAGAGCTTGCGGATAGAGTTGGTAGTCAGCATTGTAGGCTTCCATACCGGTCTTAAAGTTCTTCAGATCGGAGTTGGCAGCAGCGTTATAGGCCTTCTCACGATAGGATGCGAACTGGGGGATGGCAATAGCAGCGAGAATGCCGATGATCGCAACAACGATCAGCAACTCGATCAGGGTGAAACCTTTTTGTCCCTTACGAAAACGAAATTTACTAAGCATGATTTTCTCCTTTTTGGTATGTGGACACCATGTCCGTGTATAGAACGACTCGTATTCTTTAAAGTACGCTAGATAAGAAAGCAATCAACATGCCAACAACGGCAAAAACTGCGAAGAGCACCAAAACGGGGCTTTCAGTGAGAGGATAAGGCCATTGGCAATAAATGGCTCGCTACCAAGGGGACAGAGTGTGACAGTTGCAGTGACAAATTTGGGCATCCCGTGTCACTCTTCTGTGTCATCGTCACCCAAACGATACGCTATCAAATCGCTACAAAACTTTTGCATGGATGCCGGTTGAACAAGTCAAAGCAGGACAAAAGGCTTGGGTCTAAGACAAGGGCATGTTGGCCGCGGATAAAACCTGATTGACGCTGATCAATCCAAAGCAAAGCAGAGGTCTTGGTTTTGGGTAAAAACGTAGCAACTGGACTTACAGTAGAAATGATGCGGCTCGATCTTTTAAATCATGGCAGATTCGCCATCTTGACCGCATCAATCTGGCTGCTTAATGCGGCGAGGTAACTGGTCACATGATGTTATAAATGATCGCCTGCTGCGTTTTCTTGTCTTCAAGAAAAGCTTCCTTGGTCATACCTTGAACATAGCCACTTGCCAACATAGCGGCTTCTTCAATGTGTCCAAGATAGTCTACGACCGTAAGGTGTCGTCGTTTCGCGTTCATATTCCCCTCGCCTCGCGAAGAATTTTGTCCCGAAAGCTTGCGGGGAGGTCCCCAGGGGTCAGTAAATCAACAGAAACACCAAGAATCTCCTCAAGGTCAACCTGAAGTCCTCCAAGGTCGAAAAGAGTTGCGCCTGGCAAAGTGTCAACCAACAGATCAAGATCACTGCCGACCGTGTCTGTGCCATAGAGGACAGAACCAAAGACTCGGACGTTGCAGGCCCTTCTGGCAAGAGCTGCCTTTCTTACCTCGTCCTGATGCCGTTTAAGAGCTGTCGATGGTTTCACGGGGTTCTCCTCACACAAAGGGAACAATCAGCTATAAGGCTGTTGGATTATCTCGGCCTGTAAGTAACTGTTTTAACGAAAAGTTTCATCCTACCCGGTAAAGTTTAGTTACATAATCCAGATTTTATCGACCATAGGTGGGCAAGTCAATCTTTAGCAACGGATGCACACTACAGAAAAATCAGGAACCAAGGTTTTTAATTTACAGATATAAGGGGCTTAAGGGGATAAAACCTGTCAAAGTCAAAAGCTTTTATGGGTTAAACTTAAAGACCCTTGGTTTTTGTTTTCATCCCTTGCATCCCCTTTATCCCTGTGAATTGCTTTGCGTAAAGGTCAATCATTCCTTTCTGCGTTAATCTGCATCCCATTACGATTCTCGAGAAAGAAGACCAAACAAATTAGACGCTGATCAAATCTGATTAACGCTGATCAAGATAAACCCTGAATACCTTTTTATTCTCAGGGATGAAAGGGACGAAAGGGATAAAAACCTAAGGCAAAGGTTTTTGTTTGAGCCCAAAGAAAGATATTGGTTTTGATTGGTCTATCCCCTTAACCCCCTTCATCCCTGTGAATATTGTTTTAGCTTTTATAGATTCTGATCGCGGCTAAACATAGGTTTTTCTATAAAAGCCCAAGAACCTCAAACGCTTTGGGTAAAGGTCAATCATTCCTTTCTGCGTTAATCTGCGTCCCATTACGATTCTCGTGAAAGAAGACCAAACAAAATGGACGCTGATCAAACCTGATTAACGCTGATCAATCTTAAATCAAAAGCCTGTTTTTTAGCCGCGATGAAAATCTATCAAAGTCTATGGTTAAAACCTTGAGCACAAACAAGAACCAGGCTCAATATTTCCCTTATCTTGCACTGCGAAGTTATGCTTCCTGCGCCAACAAGACGACCCTGGCAAAATCGGAAAAATCATTCAGATGAAGTGTAGCGATACTGTAGACGATTTCCCAGTTGATCCTTTCGTAGTTGTGAACAGCAATATTACGGGATCGCAATAGACACCAGGAGAAAACCTTTCAGGGCGCCTCTGATTTGTTCATCGACCTGTTGTGAAGAGGGTTGAGATTGACCTGTTGTCATCGTGATCCTCTCTTTTCTGAGTCGCCATTCATGCCTGTCAGCCAGTATACACTGAAGTTAGCCGGTGACGGGAGATTCGTCAATAAGCTTTTAGCGAGTACGGACGAACCAGGAGACCGGACAAAAGGCTTTTGTCAGTGTCCCCTGAGCCTCTGTGGTGAAGTTTATAGTTCGACGATGTGATGAGTTTATTCCTCGTTATCATCACCCAAACCAAACTTGGAGAGTCGATAGCGGATCGACCGGAAGGTAATACCGAGGAGCCCAGCTGCTGATTTTCGTACGCCATCGGTACGAACGAGAGCTTTGAGCAGAATTTCTTTCTCTATCTCACCCAAGTAGGCATCAAGGTCCATTCCTGAATCAGGAATATCGGTCAGGGGAGTCACAGATGAGGACATCCCAGTCACCAGGTTTGGTGGAAGACAGTCGAGAGTTATCTCATTCTCCCTACCCAGAACAGTGGCACGTTCAATGACATTTTCCAACTCCCGTACGTTGCCCGGCCAATGGTAGTCGATCAAACGACGCATGGCATCCTCGGTCACCTTGACTCCTGTTTCTCCGGTAAACCTCTCCCAGAAGAAATCAATCATCACTGGAATATCTTCGCGTCGCTGTCGCAAAGGCGGCAAATCGACACGGATAACGTTAAAGCGGTAATACAGGTCCTCACGAAAAGAACCTTCGCTAACAGCGTCCTCAAGATGACGATTGGTCGCTGCTAGCACACGCACATCGGTTTTGATATCTTTTATGCCACCCACCCGACGGAACTCATCCTCCTGCAGAACACGCAACAGCTTAACCTGCATCATTGCCGGCAACTCGCCAATTTCGTCTAGAAAAATTGTGCCGCCAGCGGCAGTTTCAAACAATCCCTGCTTTAGTTTGATCGCTCCAGTAAAGGAACCTTTTTCATGCCCAAAGAGTTCGCTCTCAAGAAGATTCTCAGGGATGGCCCCACAGTTGATTGGCACGAAGGGCCCATCACGACGGTCGCTGTTGTAGTGAATCGCTCGTGCCACCAACTCCTTGCCTGTTCCTGATTCACCTGTCACCAGAACTTTTACCGGGCTGGACGCAACTTTCTTGACCATGGTGAAGACATCCTGCATCGCCTTCGACTTACCGATCAAGCCCTCGAAGGAGAAGCGCTTGCCGAGTTCTTCCTTAAGAGCCAGATTTTCCTGGCGCAACTCACGACGCTCAAGGGCATTTTTAACGATGAGACGAATTTCTTCGTTTCTGAATGGCTTAGTAATGTAATCGTATGCGCCCTGTTTCATGGCTTCGACCGCTTCATCTGTCGATGAAAACGCGGTGACCATCAGGACCACGGTTTCTGGTGTGCGATCCTTGATATGCGCAAGGAGTTCCATACCGGTCATGCGCGGCATTTTCATGTCGGAGATAACCAGATCATAGCTATGATCACGCAGATGAGTGACCGCTTGGGCGCCGTCGACTGCCGTGTCGACATGGTAACCCTCACGATGCAGCATAATACTTAAGAAATCACGCATACTTTCTTCGTCATCGACGATCAGAATGCGATGTTTGATTGGTTCAGCACTCATATGGAAACGGCTCCTTCAAACGAATCATTAGAGTTTGCAGTTTGCAGTTTGCAGTTTGCAGTTTGAAACTTACAGCTTACAGCTTACAGCTTACAGCTTACAGCTTACAGCTGGATTAATCCGACATTGTTCCGGAAGTTCAATAATAAACCTCGCACCACCGAGGCTTCCAGGCTCAACGTAAATCCGCCCCTGATGCGCTTCAACATTCGCGTAAACATTGGCCAGACCCAGGCCTGTCCCCTTATCTTTCGTTGTATAAAAGGGTTCAAACAATCTATCTAGATCCTCATCAGCAATTCCAGCGCCGGTATCCTCAATAACGATCTCACCTTGAGCGGCATTGATATCAATCCTTATCTTGCCTTCAGGTCTTGCAGCTTCACCAGCGTTAATGAGTAGGTCCCACAAAACCTGGTACATCTTCTGAGGGTCAATATTCATCGAAATTGGTCCACTATAGTTTTTCTCGATAACCACATCTTGAAACTGCCCGCTTGCATTCACAAGCGCGATCAACTCATCGACCAATGAGGCTATATCAATCAATTCCAACTGCACTGCCGATGGGCGAGCAAAATCAAGAAAGTCGCTGAGAAGAACGCTTAGACGATCGGCCTCCTTGATGACAATGTTCATCAGGTGCCTATCTTCCTCGTTAACTTTTTCATCTTCAAGAAGGAGTTGCACCGAACCGCTGATCGATGCCAGAGGGTTGCGGATTTCGTGAGCCAAGCCAGACGCCAAACGACCAACAGCAGCCAGTCGGTCAGCGCGTTTGAGTTGATCTTCGAGAGCCTTGTATTCAGTCAAATTTTGAAAGGCGATCAGTAGCCCCAAAGATTCATTATTATTATCCACGACTCGACTGGCTGAATACCCTAAGGTGAGAATTTCTTTTTCATTTTTAAAGTAATTCGTTTCTCCACGCTCAATGTCAACCATGCTTTCCGAATCAAATGGACCAAACTCAGGAAGGATCGCCTCTATGGGCCTATTATAAACTTCTTCCAGACTATAACCGGTGATTTTGCTGGCAGCGCTGTTGAAAGAACGAATTCGGCCAGCAGCATTAATGACCATCAAGCCGCTGTTGATATTTGTCAACATAGATTGATTCAGTCGCGCAAGTTCTTCGTAATCGATCTCTCTTTTTTCTCTGGCCTCTTCACTTCGACGCAACCGTTCAGCCAAGGCACCGCTCAATAGCGCCGTCAGGAAGAATGCGCCTAAATGTAGAAATACGGCATAAAAAACATCAGTATGTTGCAGGTCTTTGGATATTGAATGACCTGGAAGAACAGGCAGATAACCGTAATATTGGAGATCCAGGAGACTCCCGTACAGAATAGACGCAGCGGAAGCGACCACCAGTAACTGCGGTCGCGGACAGAAAACACTCGAAGCAATGATGACCAGGATAAAAAGAAAAGAGTAGAGGCTTTCGACGCCGCCGGTCAGGTATAAGATTGAAACGACAAAAAGGAGATCCCAACTGATTTGCGCGTTGATGAAACCACGATAGCGCTTGATCTGTTTCAGGACAAAGCCTGAAAAAATCGTCTGAAAAACGGCAAAGAGAGTGAGGTATGTCAGGTAACGTGCAGCAGGAGAAGAAGCCCATGAGCCCTGTTGCAGTTGATAAAGGATTGTGCCGCCTAGAAAGAGACAGACGACAGTCAAGCGAACGGCTAGATACCACGATAACAATCGGCGTGGAGCACTATGAGAGGACATTTGGACAGGCGTTACAACCATAGAGACCTATAGCCAAAAGTGGCGTATGCAGAAGGCTAGCAACCTGTAGGACTAACCATGAACTGGCTACAAATCCGCCTGGTTGGTTCATATTTCAGCTCCTTTGGGACCAATAGCTACGGCTATTACTCTCAAACGAGCCAAAATCTGCTCTCAAACAGTCAACTTTTCGCTTCAGCCCAGATAATCCGACAAGCTGCTAGCGTTTGGCTTTTTTGAGTATTTATCAAATCACCGCTGACCCAATGGGTGCAGCGGTGATTTTGAGAGACTCAGGCAGCTTAATGCCAAGCGTTCTTTGCCGTTAGTGTGATGGGTTCAGGCTACAACAAAAAGTTAAATTTAGCCGATTGCATCGCCCATTGCAAAAATAGGCAGATACATGGCGATAACCAGGCCACCAACAGCAGTGCCGAGGAAAACCATCAGCAGGGGCTCCATCATCGCTGTCAGATTACCGACTGCATCATCGACTTCATCATCATAAAAGTCAGCGATTTTATTGAGCATAGTATCAATTGAACCAGACTGTTCACCGATAGCAATCATTTGACAGACCATGGGCGGAAAAACACCAGACTGTTCCAATGGCTCGGCAATCGTTTTCCCCTCACTGATGCTCTGCGCCACCTTATAAATGGCATTCTCGACAATCTTATTACCCGCCGTTTTGGCGACAATATCCAGGCCATCCAGAATCGGTACGCCACTGGAGATCATGGTACCCAGAGTTCTGGTGAATTTAGCGACAGCAACCTTACGGACAAGAACCCCCATAACCGGGAGTTTAAGGAAAAGGGCATCAAAGAAAAGACACCCCTTAGGTGTTTTGTAGATCCTTTTAAGTATCCACAGAATCGCATAAGATCCACCGATGATAAGAAAGATGTACTTCTGGATAGCGTCGCTAATCCAGATAACAATCCTGGTCGGCAGCGGCAACTGACTTCCAAAAGATTCAAACATCGACTGAAATTGTGGGATAACAAAAACCAGGATAACGGCAATAACAAGTACAGCGATACCGACAATCGTCATCGGATAGGTCATAGCACTCTTAACCTGCTTCTTCAACTTCATCGCTTTTTCTATGTAGGCGGCCAAGCGATTAAGGATCGTATCGAGGATACCACCGATTTCACCTGCGGCGACAAGATTGACATAAAGTGTATCGAAGGCATTGGGATGTTTTTTTAACGCATCTGCAAAGGTAGAACCAGACTCTACGTCTTCCTTAACTTGCGTCAGGATCTTTTTAAAGGTGGCATTATCCTGCTGCTTGCTCAAAATATCCAGGCATTGAACCAATGGCAAGCCCGCGTCGATCATTGTCGCAAATTGACGCGTAAAGATGACGATGTCTTTTGTGGTGACCTTCGGCGCGAACATCTTGATTTCTATATCAAGGCCCTTGCCACGCTCCTTTATTTTCCCAGGAGATATCCCTTGACGCCGAAGTTGCGCCTCAACGGCTCCTTGATTGGGGGCTTCCATATCCCCTTTCATGGATTGACCGGACTTTGTCGTACCTTCCCAAGAAAACTTACCCATGATCAACCTCGCTGTTTAACGTGACGCGCGGCGCGCGGCGCGAACATTCATATACAGTGAATTACAACTTAATTAAAGCCCCGGTATCAGGTGACAGCCTAGAGGCAATTGCTTTAAAGCTTTTCCGCGCCACGCACTACACGCCACGCACTACTAACGAACCCGTCTCTACCTTTTCGCACCAGAGCCCGACTTAACTCCACGCTTAAGCGCCGCGTTAGGATTGGCCAACATCTCCTTGAGTTCCTCAATATCCGATGAGCGGGCCATGGCGTCAGCGACGGAAATCTTCTTACTGTGAATCAGGGAGAAGAGACACTGGTTCATGGTCTGCATGCCGTATTTTTCCTGGCCCATCTGCATTTGTGAATAAAGTTGGTGAACCTTGTCATCGCGAATAAGGGCACGAATTGCTGTGTTCGGCACCATAATCTCCAGAGCCAGTGCCCTGCCCTTACCATCGGCACGCGGTATCAGCGTTTGCGAAAGAACACCTTCCAAAACAAAAGCGAGCTGGGTGCGTACCTGTTGCTGTTGATTTGTGGGGAAAACATCAACAATACGGTTGATCGTCTGGACCGCACCATTGGTATGCAACGTGGCAAAACAAAGATGACCGGTCTCTGCGATTGTCAGTGCGGCTTCGATCGTTTCCAGGTCACGCAACTCGCCAAGCAGGACGATGTCTGGGTCCTGACGAAGGATGTACTTCAGTGCATTTTTAAACGAGAGGGTATCTGAGCCGACTTCTCTTTGATTGACGACACATTTTTTGTGCGGGTGCAGATACTCAATCGGGTCTTCAATCGTGACGATATGTTCTTCACGTTCTGAATTGATCCTGTCGATCATCGAGGCCAGGGTGGTGGACTTACCGGAACCGGTGGGCCCGGTAACCAAGATCAGGCCATTCGATTTGTTCGAGATCGTTCGGATGACCTGCGGCAAGCCGAGTTCATCAAAAGAAAGGAATTTATAAGGGATGAGACGAAAAACACCTGCGAGGGCGCCACGTTGCACGAAAATATTGCCACGAAAACGAGCCAACCCCTTAACGCCAAAGGAGAAGTCGAGCTCGTTGATCTCCTCAAATTGTCGTTTCTGGGTTTCGGTGAGAATGCTGTAACAGATGTTCTTGGTGTCAGCAGGCAGCAGGGAGCGCATCTTCATCGGCGTCATCTTGCCATTAACACGAATCTGCGGAGGAGTTCCCGTGGTGATATGAAGATCAGACGCTCCATGCTCCACCATCGTCTTAAGCATTTGTTGAATCGAAAAGTCTGACATAATTCACCTGGGACAGTGTGGCGCGTAGCGTGTTACGCGTGGCGCGGATATCTTTGGGGGTTATCCCCGTGCTTGAAATATTCTACCGAATCAGTGAGGTGAAGTTCTCACCTTATCTTCAGCCAGTTTTTCTCGCCGAGCGCAACCCGACACGCGCCAATGGAGATTAATCGTCTGCAATCGTACAACGCAGGGTTTCTTCAAACGAGGTAATTCTCTCGTCCATCTTCGTTAGAGCGGCCTGACGCATGGTCTTGACTCCAAGCCTCATCGACTCCCGCTTCAGCTCAGCAGTGTTGGCTCCGGCCAGAATCAGCTCGCGCAACTCCTCGAACATCGGCATGACCTGGTAGAAGCCAACCCGGCCCTTGTAACCGGTGTCATTACATTTTGCGCAACCCTCCCCCTTGAAGCTTTGGAAGGTGTCGATCTTGTCTTCTGTGACGCCTGCTTGGAGAAGGGTTTCTTTGGGGATATCTTCCGGGACCTGACACTCCTTACAAAGGCGACGACCGAGGCGCTGCCCGGTAATCAGGTTAACCGCGGAAGCCACCAGGAAGGGCTCGATACCCATATTGAGCAGACGGTTGACGGTACTCGGGCAGTCATTGGTGTGCAGCGTCGAGAGCACCAGGTGACCGGTCAATGCAGCCTTTACCCCGATCTCAGCTGTCTCAAAGTCACGGATCTCACCGATCATGATGATATCCGGGTCCTGACGCAAAAAGGAACGCAGTGCAGCCGCGAAGTTTAGACCAATCTCCTCGTGCATCTGGCACTGGTTGATGCCGGCGAAGTTGAATTCCACAGGGTCTTCAGCGGTTGAGATGTTTTCCGTGGGCGTATTCAATTCACCCAGGGCGGAATAGAGGGAAACTGTTTTACCGGAACCGGTTGGCCCTGTAACCAGAACCATACCGAAGGGCTTGTGGATTTGTTCCTTGAACCATTTCAGCGACTGCTCTTCGTAACCGAGCTTGGTCATGTCGAGCTGCAGGTTCGACTTATCAAGCAGACGCAAAACGATCTTTTCGCCAAACAGGGTCGGCAGGCAGCTAACACGGTAGTCCATGTCTTTGCCGCCGGGAAGTTTGATCTTGATACGACCGTCCTGCGGCAAACGCCGCTCAGAGATATCCATCTCCGACATGATCTTTATACGTGAGGTCAAAGCATTCTTGAGCTTCAAAGGTGGCTTCATGACTTCGTGAAGAACACCGTCGATGCGGTAACGAACCCGGAAGGATTTTTCGTAGGGCTCGACGTGAATATCAGAGGCGCCCTTTTTGATCGCATCGGTGAGGATCAGGTTGACAAGCTTGACAACCGGAGCATCCTCAGTGGATCTTTCAAGCTCGCTGGTATCTATTTCATCATCGTCGTCAACAACCTCAAGATCAATATCATCGAGATCGCCCATAACATCGTCAAAAGACGCGCTCTGGTCGTAATATTTATCGATAGCAGTCTTGATGCTGTTTTCGGCAGAGACAACGACTTCGACGTTATAGCCGGTCATGAACTTGAGGTCGTCGATGGCGAAGATATTGGAAGGGTCGGCCATTGCAACGATCAGCGTCGAGCCTGCGCGGTTGACCGGAATCAGTTGATACTTCTGCACGACCTCTGCAGGAACTAACTTGATGACGCTTTCATCGATTTCAAACTCGCTGAGGTTAATCGATGGGACGCCATATTGACGTGACAGAAAAGCCGCGAGGTCTTCCTCTTTCAGAAAACCAAGTTTAACCATGCTGGCACCAAGACGGCCACCAGAGGCTTTCTGTTCTTCAAGAGCCTTGGCAAGTTGTTGCTCGTCAATCAATTTGTTGCGAACCAGCAGTTCGCCGAGACGATTAGCAGCCATAAAAAATCATCTTCCCCCGGAAGCCTGTCGGGTCCGATAAAGGGCTATAACTTTACCCGTTATCTGACACCGGCACCCCATCCCTCGATACTGGCTGTCAAACCAGACAGCCTCAGAATAAAATCAATCTTGGCATTCTAACGAATGCGCAAGAGACCTGTCAAGCGTGATACCATGTAACCCGCTGGAATCAAAACTCAAATTTCATCCGACAGATTCAGTGCCCGGCGCATGACAAGCGGCTCAGGAGATTGACCAAACCAGAGAGCAAATGCGGCCTCACCCTGTGCTGCGAGCATCCCCAAACCATCGGCAGTGGCCAGGCCGCGCTTCCTCGCCTGATTAAGCAACATCGTCGGTTCAGGAGTATAGACCATGTCAAACACAGCGCCACCGGGCTTGAGACAATCTACAACCAGAAAGCCGAAGTCTTCGCCCTTGAGGCCGACCGAGGTTGTGTTAACCAGCAAATCAACCGGTTCGTAACATGAGCTCAACAAGGATGAGCCCAGTTCATACTCAGCAAAAGCCGTGCCTGAAAACTTTGCAGAGAATTCTTCGATCAGCTGTTGCGACCGATTACGGGTTCTATTGGCAATCCCGACCCAGGCAACCTTTGCCTGACAGAGGGCAACCAACGCAGCACGACATGCGCCTCCGGCCCCAAGCAACAGAACCCTCTTACCAGCAACATCGCAGCCGAGTTCCTGTTTCAGCGCCTTCAACAGACCAAGGCTATCGGTATTGTAGCCCTTGAGGCGGCCGTTATCGTTAACGATCGTGTTGATCGCACCGATCATTTGCGCAGAGGCGTCAAGTTCATCGACCAGGTCGCAGGATGCTTCTTTGTGCGGGATGGTCAGGTTGACCCCCCGAATCGACATGGCACGAATCGATTTAACAGCGTCACATAACTGTGCCGCGGTGACGTGAAATGGCACGTAAACCGCGTCCAGGCCACTGGCCTGAATCGCGGCGTTCTGCATACGTGGTGAAAGGGAATGTGCTACCGGATCACCAAAGATACCAACCACAACTGTCTTGCCGCTCACCTGCATATCACTGCACTCCATTGGGCCTGAAGTTATCACCACAATCGAGGTATTCTCGATATTCAACAACCTGTGCGTTTGCCAATTTTCCACGGGCCCGGTCGATATCCATGAGGACCGCTTCCTGCAAAGCCTCAACCGAGGCAAACTTCTGCTCGCCGCGCAAGCGATCAACAAAGTAAATCCTCAATCGTTCCGCATAAAGATCACCCTGAAAATCGAGGAGATGAATCTCCAAAGTAGTTTTATCTCCGGAAAAAGTTGGTCGATGGCCGATATTGATAACACCATCGTAATAACGATCACACCACTTTACCTTGACGACATAGACGCCGTCGCTAGGCAGTAGCTCTTTTTCTGTGGAGAGGTTTGCGGTCGGGAAGCCGAGTTTACGCCCCCGCCCGTCACCATGAACAACCACACCATCGAGAGTATAGTTACGACCGAGGACCTTAACCGCGTCGGCAACCCTGCCATCCTTGAGAATTTCCCGGATGGCCGTAGAGCTATGCACCTGCTGAGAGAGCTGAACCGGCTCCAGAACTTCCAGCGTAAAGCCATACTCCCGGCTCTTCTCCTCAAGAAAAGACGCATTGCCCTCACGGTTGCGACCAAAAGCGTAGTCATAACCAATAATCAGGTGTTTGACGCCCAACTTGTTTACGAGCAGATCACGAATAAAAGCTTCGGCTGACATTTCGGCAAGTTGCTTATTAAAGTTGAGGACAACCAGCAGATCGATACAGGAAGCGGTAAGAAGACGAACCTTTTCTTCAGGGGTGTTCAAACGTAGCGGGGCCGTCTCAGGCGAAAGCATATGCAGCGGATGCGGCTCAAAGGTCACGACAGCAGCCGTCCCCTTCAACTCGCGCGCTCTGTCGACGACGCGCCGAAAGATTTCTCGATGACCAAGGTGGACACCGTCGAAATTGCCGATCGTCAGAACCGTCCGGCAAGGTCTTTCCGTCAATTCATTGAGATCTCTTACTACCTGCATTTCGATATTGGGGTTGTCCCCGCGTGGGGATTGTCCCTTCCTGACACCTATTGTTTAAAGGGAACAGTCCCAAAGGGCATTAAGCTTAAGAGGTTTCAGCATAACGTCCACTCTGATACGAAGATTTTTACTTTCCAACTAAGGGCTTACTGACCGCAAAAACTCAACAATCTCTTTTGTCTCAAGATTACACAGATTTTGACCCCTAAATCAGGGGAATCGTGAGGTAGTCTTGAAGCCTAGATTGCCTTTATGTTGGATTTAACCGCTGGCTCAGGCGTAGAGGTTCTTTTGCCAAGGCTACTAAAACTAGCGCCATTCGGGACAGTCCCTGATCACCAGTCAAAACGTCACTGGCGTTTGCTTTTTCTGCGTCCCTCGCGCCGCGTTCCTCGTACCAGGTGTTTTTCTTCAACCAGACGGAAATCGATTTCACGGCGGTCAAGATCAACCTTATGAACAGATACCTCAACCGTGGAACCGATACTGAACTCACGCCGACGATTCATACCGATCAAGCGATGTCGATCCTCTTCGTACTGATAGAAATCATCTTCAAGGCTGGAGACATGAACCAGCCCTTCAACGTAGATTTCATACAGTTCAACAAAGAAGCCGAAAGCGTGCACCGAGGTTACCATGCCAGAAAACTTTTCGCCTACTTTATCTGTAACAAATTGACATTTTTTCAGCTTAACAATGTCCCGTTCTGCCTCCATTGCGCGTCGCTCCGCAACCGAAGCAATTTGCGCAATTTCCGCCAAAGGCAACTCACTCAGTTGTCCTGCCGACGTTGCCTTCTCCAGTTTTTTCTTCAAAACGCGATGAACCATAAGATCGGGGTAGCGTCGAATGGGGGAGGTAAAATGACAGTAGTTGTCAGCGGCCAAACCGAAATGACCCAGGTTGTTCACTGAGTAGTAAGCCTGCGGCAAACTCCGCAACAGGACATGATTGATAACCTGCTCTTCCGGCTGCCCAGCCACCCGTTCAAGAAATTCCTGCAGGAGCTTCGGCTTAACACCTTCCACCGGTAGAGAAATCCCCTGATTGAAGTAGGCAATAAACTCCTGAAAGGCGGCCATTTTGCCTTCACTTGGAGACTCATGAACCCGGAAGATCATCGGCTCCCGCTGTTGCACCAGCCAAAGAGCGACAGCCTCATTGGCTGCTAACATGAATTCCTCGATCAGTCGATGCGCCAGGTTGCGTTCGGTGCGGATAATATTTTCCGGACGCCCCTGCAGGTCCAGAACGATCTGAGCTTCCGGGAGGTCAAAGTCCAGACTACCACGCTGATGACGACAGGCGATACGCAGCTCGGCAAGCTCATGCATGAGTTCAAGATCGGCAACCAGAGCTTCATGCTGAATACGAGCGACCGGGTCTTCCTCAACAAGGATCGCAGCCACCGTAGTGTAGGTCAAACGAGCCCGGCTATGCATAACCGCCTGACAAAAGCGCATTCCAACACGCTTGCCACTCGCATCGAAATCAAGCTCAGCAACCATCACCAGTCGATCGACCTGTGGATTCAGAGAACAGATGCCGTTACTCAGAGCCTCGGGAAGCATCGGCAGACAAGCACCGGGGAAGTAGACGCTGGTGCCACGTTCAAGAGCCTCCTTGTCGATCGCACTGCCAACGGCAACGTAATGAGCAACATCAGCAATCGCAACCCAGAGACGGTAACCATCAGCGCTAAGTGCAATAGCAACCGCGTCATCAAAATCTTTCGCGGTTTCACCATCAATCGTCACGAAATTCACATGACGCAGATCTTCGCGTGCGGAAAGGTCCTCGTTGGAAACCTCCAGGGGAACTCTGCCAGCCGCAGAGAGCGCTTCAGCAGAAAACTCATAAGGCAGGCTGAACTGGATGGCCGCAATTTTGATCTCAACTTCAGGATCGGTAGCGTCACCAATAACTTCAGTGATGCGGCCAACAGCACCACGCGAGCGACCCGGATAGTTTTCAATATCGACCAGAACCATCTGCCCTTGACGAGCGCTACCGGAGGCGCCGGGAGGGATCAGGATGTCATCCTGCAGACGGGAATCAACAGGAGCAACATAACCGACGCCATGCTCCAGCTGATATCGACCCACGAGAGTTCTATGGGCCCTCTTCTCAACACGAATTACACGACCTTCGGGCTTGCCGGTACGTGCAGATCGCTCCAGGCGCACAACCACCATGTCGCCATGCATTGCTGGACGAACATGGCGAGCGGGAATAAAAACATCCTGGGCCTTCTCATCAGCGGGGGAGACAAAACCATAACCGTCTCGATGCACGGAGATCGTACCAACGACCAGGTTAACCTTATGCGGCAAAGCAAACCGTCCGCCTTTCAGTTGCACCAGGGAGCCGTCCCGAACCATGTCTTTCAGGGTCTTGCCGAGCATCTTGCGCTCCCCTGCGTTTAGATCAAGCATCTCCTGGAGCTCTTTGAGGCTCAGAGGACGATTGGCGCGTTGCTGCAATAATTCGAGGATATCGTTGAAATCCATTTCGCCTTTTACCTATGTCGAAACATTAATAATGTGGTTCATTCCCCATCACTTGACGACCTGCAAAAGCTAAAGCTACAAACGCAGACAAAGTATTAGCAACAGAGAACATTTTGAAAAGCTTATCTATAGACCAAACAAAGGCAAGCCAACCTCAAACTATTTTTAACGCAAAGGCGCTAAGTCGCGGAGAAGACTTATTAGAATGAAACCCTTTTTGCAATATGAAGAGATTATCCTCTGCGTTCTTTGCGACTCTGCGTTAAACATTTGTTTGGCTTTTAAGCGCGCCCCCCTTAAAAACACCAATAAGAGTCCTTTCTCTGTGAACTCTGTGTCTCTGAGGCGAAGCTTTTCTTAATGTTGTCAGTTCTAAGGAATCTTCAACCAATGATACACAGCAAAAACGCCCCCAAAATATGGGGGCGCATCGAAATCATTTAAGTTGTAGGCGCTGCCGGTGACTGAGGAGGGGTGTTGCCGCGGGCCCAGAGGTGTTGCCCAAACTTGCGATAGCCATGCACGTTGTAAAGTCGCATATCCAGGTCAGGGTCGGTCTCCATGATCTCGCCGTTGAGAAGTGGCTTGAGGTATTTTGCCAGGACTGCGCCACCGCCACCGGTAATAACCATGGCATCGATATCCCAGTCATCAACCCAGAGGCGATCGACTTCATTGGCGATCGACGTTGCCAGTTGGCTGAAAACCTGATCTGTCAAACTTTTAAGATCGTAGACCTTGCCTCTGATCTTGATACTGCCTTCATCAATCGCTTCATAAAGGCGGTAGAGTTCAACATTGATACCGCTGTTCTCGCGCAACTTGGTCGCAATTACATTGAAAGCCCTGGCAATGCCAGAATCCGTGGTGCGGCTGCCCCGCTCGGAATAGCGCATCTTGTCAGAGATGGTGTAATCGGAGGTGCGGAAACCGACATCGATAATACCGATTTTATCCTTGATCAGGCGCTTGTCACCCATTTCACCTAGGTCATTGAGCATCATGTTGAAAAGAGAACCAAAGGGTTGCGGTACAACGCGAACCTTGTTGATGCTGATAGATTTTTCTTCCTGCTTGCCGTTGGCATCGACCAAGGTCACTTTGTGTTCGCCAACGAGGAGCTTTGCCAATTCATCCTTGTATTGCCGGTAATAGCCGATCGGCAAACCGGTCACCAGGTTAACGGGGACAAAGCCTTTAACCATTTGAGCCGTAGCCGCCAGGGCAAAAACCTTGGCAAACTTCGCTATAAACTGGGCCTGGTCGAGAGTAAAGAAACGCACATTGCTTTGCCTCTCAGCGAGCTCACCGACAAAATAAGATTTGCCGTCGACCTCGACCTGCAGGTGTTTTTCATCTTCACCCGGTGCAGCAATCATCTCATCGCGAAACTGGATATCCGTCGACTCACCCAGGACCGATTTAAAAACCAGGTCACGCTTGCCATCTGTCGCCTTCGTAAAACCGAAGCCGATATCAATTCCCAGAGTTTCCACTCATTCCTCCTACTTCAGGGAGTCCCCGCCCATAATCATCGACCACCCGAAGGATGGCATAAAAGTTTATTAACTGCGGACTTATAACCCAAACAAAGGTTGTAAGGATTTAACGCAAAGACGCAAAGGGGTAAAGAAGACCCGCAAAGAAAACCACTTCAAAAAAGCGAGAATAGCCACCCTTTGCGTCTTTCTTGGCTTTTCTTTGCGTCTTTGCGTTAGTCTTTTGATTTGGCTCATACTGTTTTGGTGTAAAGACCTATTGCCTTTGTTTGGATTATAGACCCGATTAACTATAGGTAATCACAAAGATGGTTGCAAGAGATAAAGGGCCCTTGAATAACCAGAGAACAACTAAACTTTGCGCACAAAAATCTCCCTGGCGAGTTCAGCGTCCACTGCGAACTCCGAATACCCCACCTTAAAGATATACGACGGGAAGGTCCTGGTGACCACAAGGTCGCTACCCGGCAAAACACCCATACTCATCAACTTCTTCATTTTACTGGCATCCGTTGCGGCAAGGTAGGCAATTTCGCCCTTCTCTCCGGCTTTAAGTTCGGTCAGGGCGACAACACCAACCTCACCTTCCTGACGCGCTTGTTCACAGCAACTCCCCGGAGGAATCGGCTTGCCGTGAGGGCACGTCGTTGGATGATTGAGGAGGGTGCAAATCTTGGTGTCCACGCCATGATGCAACAGATGCTCGAACTCACAGGCTCGCTCATCACCAGTCACCCCTTTGATATCAAGGATATCCATCATCAGACGCTCAGCGAGACGATGCCGGCGGACGGTCATTCGTGCTTCTTCGCGACCTTCCTTGCGCAAACGAACCCACTCACCGTTTACCTCAACAAAAGCCAGCCCAACCAGTTCAGCCAGGCCTTCGTCTTCCTGAGCAATGCCGAGTCTCTCAAAATGAGCCGCATCTTCGCCTTTTTCTTCAGTCGCAATCCAGAGGGACTCGAGAATTTCTTCAGCCTTTGCCGAAACGTTCATATAACAACATCCTTTCTCAGACAATCATAACCAGTAAATTTAAAGTTAGAGACAAGCCAAAACAATTTTACGCCACAGAGGCACAGAGGCTAAGGTCTGTTTGGTGTTCTCTGTGAACTCTGTGCCTCTGTGGCAAGTCCTTATGTTTCGATAAAAGTTCGTCAATCTTTAGGTTGTGCCTTCTGTACAATCTTTTCCAGAAATTCCGGGACCACAGGGTTTTCCTGCCCGCAGTAAGGACAATGGATCTTGCGACAGCCGCCCATGCAACCACCACAACCTTTTTCGCGCAGCATTTCGGGAGTCAGCTCATTATCGCAAAAAGTGCACTTCACGCAAGAAGCCCCGTCATCAATAAGAATTTATTAAGTGACCAGCCCACGGCAAAAGCCAGACCGGTCACCAGGAAGAAGATGGTTAGAGAGGTTTTCCAGCCACGCTCCTTCTGCATCACCAGAAACTGTGCAACGCATGGGACAAACAAAGTCAAGGTGACTGCGGCAACCGTTAGTTGTACCGGATCAAGCAAGCCATCGTTCTGCAGGTCATAAAGACCCGCCGCACCAAAATCACGGCGGAAGAAACCGAAGATAAAGGCCGCCGAAGCCTCATTCGGTAAGCCGAGAAGACGCATCACCGGGTTGAAGGCACCAACCAGCCATTGCAGAGCTCCGGAAAGTTTGCCAGCCCAAAGCAGGACAGAAGCAATCATGAAGAGTGGGAAGATCTCCATGAAATACCACTGCATGCGGGTGAGGGTCTTGATCATAACGTTCTGCACCTGAGGCAGACGCATAGGCGGGATTTCCATGTAGAACATCGGCCGCTCACCGGGTACGACTTGCGCAGCCAGCAAGCCAACCAGCAGGAACACACCGATCATGCTCGCCATCCAGACCATCAGGGCTCCAGGCACGCCGGAGAGAAGACCAAGAATAACACCCATCTGCGCACTGCATGGAATGGCCAGAGCAAGCAGAAGGGTCGCAATGATCCGTTCACGGGTCGACTCCAGGGTCCGGGTGACAACCGTAGCCATGGTATCGCAGCCGAAGCCGAGAACCATGGGGATAACCGCACGTCCGTTCAAGCCAATTTTTTTAAAGAGCCTGTCAACCAACATTGCCAGTCGGGGAAAATAACCACTGTCTTCGATGACAGCAAAGGCGATAAAGAAAGTTCCTACGATGGGCAGGATAATTGCGACAGCATAACGTACACCCAGCGTGAACAATCCGTATTCACCAACGATAAGTTCATTGAGCCAATACCAGGGGATATACGTCTCACACAGACCGATCACCCAGGGGTTGAGAAACTCTTCAAAGAGGGTTCCCTCGAGAAAATCGACAATGGTTCCGGCACCGAAGCCGCCAACAAACTGGTACAACCCCAAATAGAGAACGATCAGCAGCAAAGGAACGCCGGTCCAGGGATTCATTGTCAAGTTGGAGAATCGATCGGCGAAGGTCTGCTGGTTCCCTTCTTTCTGAGTTATGACACCATCCAGGAGGCCTTTACAGATCCGTTTACGCTCAAGGCTGATACGCAGGTGAAGGTCCACACGTCGGTCAAAGACGGTGTCGTTAACGGCCTTTTCGACACTTTCGTAGCGATCACCTTCCCTGTCCTTAACTCTCTCAGCAATCTCCTCATCGCGTTGTAACAGCATAAGGGTCAAACTACGCCTGTTGAGAGTGTACTCCCCTTGCATCAAACTGCTAATGCCATGGATGTCTTTTTCAAGATCTGTTGCATAGTTAAAGGTTGCTTTACTGACTTTAAAATCACGTATCGCATCTCGCAGTTCCCACAGGCCTCGCTTGGCACGCCCCATCGCACCGCCAACAACAGGAATTTGCAATTTCTCCTGCAGCAGAGCGATATCGACATGCATACCCACCCGCTCCGCTTCATCCATAATGTTGATCAGAAGAACAACCGGCAACCCTGCTTCAATGAGTTGAAGCGTCATCGGCAGCATTCTCTCAAGATTGCGTGCATCGATGACGTGCACCACCACATGCGGCGACTCCTCAAGGAGAATCCGTCGGGCCACCCGCTCTTCCTCTGTAATGGGAAGCAAAGAGTACATCCCGGGAGTATCGAGGACCTGATAATTTTCGCCAGAGATCTCGCATTGTCCCCGTGAGACCTCGACAGAGGTGCCGGGGTAGTTGGAAACTGTCGTGTAGCTGCCGGTCATGGTGTTGAACACCACACTTTTACCGACATTCGGGTTACCAACCAGGATAATTTTCTTTTCAGTTTGCACTTGGCTTTGCATAGACGTACGGAGAGCCTTCCATGTTGTTATTGATAATCATTTTCAGAATAACACAAAAAAGCTAACTTATAACCCAAACAAAGGTTGTAAGTACTTAACGCAAAGGCGCGAAAGGGGTAGAGAAAGTCCGCAAAGAAAAACACTTCAAAAAGCGAAAAACAGTCACCCTTTGCTTCTTTCTTGCTTTTCTAGACTTTGCGTTGGTCTTTTGATCCTTAGCTTTTACTGCTTTGGTGTAAAGACGTATCCCCTCTGTTTAGGTTATAAAACGAAAAAAAGAGACTTGTCTTACGTTATGGAGGAACAGTCAGCACAAGAACCGTAAAGCTCAAGACGATGGCGCTCAATCGAAAAGCCATGCTCGCCGGCGACTTCCACCTGGAGGGCCTCGATACGAGGATCCTCGAATTCGACAATTTTCCCGCAGGAGACACAGATCAGATGATCGTGATGCTCGTCATGGTCACTGGCCTCATAACGTGCCTGACCATCTCCAAAATGACGTTGCTCGGCAATGCCGCACTGTGCAAACAGTTTCAAGCTGCGATGAACGGTTGCATAACCGATACGAGGGTGTTTCTTGCGCAAACGTATGTAGAGCTCTTCCGTCGAAAGATGCGATCCGGCACGAAGAAACTCTTCGAGAATAAGCTCACGTTGGTTGGTTGATTTCAAACCTTGAGAGAGGAGGAAATCTTTGAATTTATTTTTGCTTTCAGTGCTTCCCATAGACCCCGCCCAAATGAAAACGGATTTCAACTTAAACGAGGGAAGAGGAACTGTCAAGCGAATTGCGGAAGCAGGAACGCCCCCCTTGCAGACTAACCCTGAACAGGAAAAATCTGGTAAAGATACATGGTGAGTTTGCCCATCAGGTTGAACATGAGCATGATGCCAACGGCCATGAGCATGGCTCCGGTGAAGATTTCAACGAAACGGATATATTTCCTGAACCGATTGAAGGCAACCAGGAATTGGTGAAACAGAAGGCCGGCGAGCAGGAAGGGGACGCCGAGCCCAAGAGAATAAACAGCGAGCAGCCCAATACCCTCACCAATCTGCCCAGACGACGCAGCAACCATCAGAATGGAAGCCAGGATTGGACCGATACAGGGAGTCCAACCCGCGGCAAAGGCAACACCAACCACGAAGGTACCGATGTAACCGCTGGGTTTCTTGTGCAGATGAACCCTCTTCTCACCAAGCAACACACCAAAATGAAAGAGACCTGTCATATGAACGCCAAAGAGGAAAATAAATAAGCCGCCAATCTTTTCAACCCATTCCAATCCCTCGCGCAAATAGAGCTGAAACTTACTTGAAGCAACTCCGGCGATGGCTCCCAGCAGGACAAATACGACAGTGAAGCCGAGGATAAAACAAATCGAATGCAGAAGAACCGTTATCCGCACTTTGGCATTGGGGTGTGCATCTTCGAGTTGGCTGAACGAGAGCCCGGTGATATAGGTCAGGTATGAGGGGATAAGAGGCAGCACACATGGGGAAGCGAAGGATAGAATCCCAGCTGTAAAAGCAATCCAGTAAGTTATGTTAGCGGCTTCTTGCAAGCGAGTTATCCTTTTGCCAACTCCTTGAAATACTCAATCGTCGTAGGGTGCGCCCAGTCTATAGCACCAATGATTTTATCATCTACGACACCATCTTTTCGAATCACAAAAGACTCCGGGAACCTGTAGACTCCGTAAAGATTCTGGGCAACGCCCTGCTCATCGTAAAGGACAGAGAACTTATGTGGCGACTTGTTCAGAAATTCAGGGACAACACTCCGGCCATTTTCTTCAACATTGATTGCCAACATCACGAAATCTTCACCAGCCATGGCCTCATTAAGTTTCTCCATTGAGGGCATTTCCGCGCGGCACGGCGGACACCAGGTCGCCCAGAAATTAACCAGCACAACCTTGCCTCGTAATGACGCCAGAGAGACCTCGTTTCCGGCGGTATCCTGGAGCAGGAAATCTGGAGCCTGGTCGCCCATATCAACAATTTTAGCCGGTTCATAAGAGGGTCTTGAACTGCTAGCAGTGCCGAGGTAAAGAGATCCACAAACCAGGAGAATAACAACAACGATTAAAGCGAGACGACGCATGAAAGAGCCCTTTTTTTGAGTCAAATATCCTTAAGTTTGGCTTCACTTTAAAGACATACAGGAAAAACAGTATTTGTCCACCATGTAACCTTACAGGGGGGGGGGAGATGTCAACCAGATTGGTTGCCATTTCGGCCAATGTAAAGTCATTTTTTCTAACAGTCTATCGGACTATCAATGAACTGGCTACAAATTCACTTGTTTGGCCCGTATTTCTGCTCCTTTTCGACCAATAGCTACGGCTATTACTCTCAAAAGAGCCAAAAGCTGTTCTCAAACACCCAAAATTTCGCTTCAGCCCTGATTATGCTACAGGCTGCCAGCTGCCTTGAAAAGAATAAAACCTCATTGAAGGTCCCTTTTATAACAAACCCACAGTTTTCTATGGCATCTCGGCCAGGTAGCCACGTTGCCCTCTGAAGAGCGTGAAGCGCAACGGCAGATGGCCGAGGGTCTCTTCAACTCGTGCAACAAAAGCGTCCAGGTTATCCACACGAACGCCTGCAAGCTCTGTGATCCGATCACCTGGCCTTAATTCTATCTGCGCCGCTGGTGATTTTGAGAGAACTTTTGTGATAACAATCCCCTGCCGGTCTTCTTCTACCAAAAGGCCAAAGATCCGCTCTAAATAATGTAGTGCGTAGCCCGGAGGGAGCTCCTCAAGGTTGATCGTTTCACTTAGCACCTCTTCGCCGCGCAACAACGTCAACGTGATCTTTGCCCCCGGAGGGTACGTACGTAACAAAGCCAGGTATTCCGAGGCTGAATCGGTTTGCACGCCATCGAGTTCCAGAACAACATCAGCGACACGAATGCCTGCTTTTGCTGCAGGAGAACCATAGTCGACCTCAGTCACCAGAGCACCACCGGCGCCTCGTGATTTCACCATGGTTCTGCTGATCTCGCCGGGAAGAATTCCCGCATAAGCTGAACGTAAGCGACCATGTACAACCAGATCGTTAACCACCCGACGAACGACCTTAACAGGGATAGCGAAGCCTATTCCCTGAGCCTGTTGGGCAATAGCCGTATTGATCCCGATCAGCCGGCCATTGATATCCAGAAGGGGGCCACCGGAGTTGCCGGGGTTAATCAGGGCGTCGGTCTGGATAAAAGCAGCCACGCCACCCTCACCGTCCGGCAGTCTGCGTTTTGGCGCGCTGACAACACCGGTCGTTACCGAATTCTCCAAACCGAGGGGGTTCCCGATTGCAATAACCGTTTCTCCGAGCAACAGATCGTCATCATCGGCAAAAGTAAGACTTGGCAGGCTTTGCTCTGTGATCACCCTGATTACGGCCAGGTCCGTCGCCGGGTCCAGACCAACCAAAGAAGCCTCTCGCTCCTTGCGTTCTCCCGGCAGAGCAACATAAATCTTCGAGGCTTTTTCCACAACGTGAGCGTTTGTTACCAGGTAGCCGCGGCTGTCGATAATCGCTCCCGAGCCGAGCGCCTGCGTCCGATAACTGCGCGTCTGTGAAAACTGACGGAAGAAGTCATCGAAGAAGGAATCGCCGAAACCGAAGAAAGGCGAACTGCGCCGCTGCACAATCTGCTCAGTACGAATATTGACAACCGCCGGCCCTGCCTTGGCAACCGTATCGACCACGGCAGAACGCCGTTCATAGGCCAACGATGGCAAAGCAAAAAGCGTGACAAGTGCCGTCACCAACAAGAGTTTACAAGCTCCCCGCACCACGCACCACGCGCCACAAGCCTCAGCTTTTCTTGATATCATACTTTTCCATCCGGTAAATCAAGGTATGTCTCGGAATCTGCAGAAAGTCTGCAGCCCGGGTCTGATTCCAGTCATTGCGCTGCAGAGCCTGGACAACTACCTCTCGCTCCAGCGCTTCAAGAGAATAGCCTTCCGGGGGGAGCTCCACGACACGGCTCCTCTTTGCGGTGGGTGCCGCGCAAAGCTTGGCAGGAAGGTGTTCCGGTTCAATCAGATCACCGTGGCTTAATACCACCAGTCGTTCAATAGCATTTTGCAGCTCTCTGACATTTCCCGGCCAGGGATAGGCTTTTAAACATTCAAAGGCAGCTGGGCTGACAGAAATTGGAGCCTCAGGGCTGAAGCGTTTGAGGAAACATTCAATCAAAAGTTGGATATCGTCTGGACGCTCACGCAAGGGCGGCAGTTCAATCGGGATAATAGCCAAGCGATAGTAAAGGTCTTCACGGAAACGTCCTTCCTCAATCGCGAGTTCCACATCCTGATTGGTTGCTGCAATGATCCGGACATCAACAGAACGGACTTTTCCACCTATCGGCTCGACTTCCATCTCCTGTAGAACACGTAACAACTTCGGCTGCAGCTCCAGGGGCATCTCACCGATTTCGTCGAGAAAGAGGGTGCCGCCATCAGCCTGCTCGAATTTCCCGGTACGATCACGTACCGCATCGGTAAAGGCCCCACGTACATGGCCGAAGAGTTCACTCTCCAGGAGATTGGCAGGAATAGCCGCACAGTTGATCACAACGAAAGGCTCTTTACTGCGCCCCCCTCCCTGATGAATGGCCTTGGCAATCAATTCCTTACCCGTGCCACTCTCACCAGTGATTAAGACACCGGCCTCCGTTGGTGCGACCCTTCTGACGACATCAAAGACCTGCTGCATAGCGTCTGAGCTACCAACCATGTGGCTAAAATCGACATGGTGTTCCAGTTGATCCCGCAGCCTCTGGTTTTCCTCCTGCAAGCCCAGCAGGTTGAAGGCCTTTTCCACGACCATGACCAGCTCATCACGGCTGAAGGGTTTGGCCAGATAGTCATAGGCGCCCTGCTTCATAGCTTCCACAGCTTTTTCTACAGAGCTGTAAGCGGTAATAACAATGACAACTGTTTCCGGTCGGGCCGCCTTGATTTGTTGCAGGACTTCGTACCCTGACATGCCAGGCATCTGAATGTCAGTGATAACCACCTGGGGATGGTCCGCCTGGAAAGACGCCAACCCCTGTTTGCCATCGACCGCGCTTAAGACCTGGAACCCGGCAGAATGGAGAGAATACTCTGTTACACGTCGGAGCGAGGCATCATCATCGATCAACAAAACCTTACGGGCGGGCGTATGAGGCTTTTGTACACTCATGATTTCTCAGTCTCCATTTCTCTCATCGAAATAGGCAGGCAGAGGGTAAAACTTGAGCCATGACCAAGCGTACTCTCAAGATGGATATGACCGTCGTGGCTCTGGAGTATCCTCTGGGTAATGGCCAGGCCGAGGCCAGTGCCGCTGTCACGGGTCGTAACAAAGGGGTTAAAGATTCTGTCCCGGTCTTCCATGGCAATCCCCGGGCCGCTATCGCTGACATGAATCCCGACTTCATTGCCATGAACCGTCGATGACACCTTAAGCTGCCCGCCATCGGGCATCACCTGCAGGGCATTCAAGACAAGGTTAAGCAGAGCCTGCTGGATCTGCTCTCCCCGCCCGGGGATTTCAATATCTTCAGCAAGAACGACCTCGACTTCAACACGATTGCGGAGAGCCTGCTGCCGGGTCAACTCAAGAACTTCTTCAATAGCTTTATTGGGTGAGAAACGACCATGCTCTACAGGTTCAGGTCGAGCAAAACGCAAGAAGTCTTCCAGGACCTTGTTGAGACGATCGACTTCCTTGATCAGAATATCGGCAAACTCCAATTTGGGATCATCAGGTGCCACGCCGTCCCGTAAAATTTCTGCAGTCCCCTTGATGGAGCCCAGCGGATTGCGTATTTCGTGGGCCATACCTGCAGAAAGCTCACCGAGAGCTGAGAGTCGGTCCGCGCGTCTCAACTGGCCTTCAATTTCTATGATCTGGTCTGCCTGATCTCGTAGCTTGCGATAACTCTCCTCCAACGTCTCAGCCGTTTTCTGATAACGCAATTTCTGCTCTCGTTCCCTTTCCGCCAGAAAACCGGTAAGGCAACCGATTACGTTGTACAAGACGATTTCCAGGTATTGTTCGAGAGCAATATTTGGGTAATGTTGCCAATGGAAAAGAACATGCGGCATATAGAGCAAAGAGGCAAGAATCGAAGTAACGATCCCTCCGCGCAGGGCAAACCAGACTCCCCCGAGGACAATCGGTACATAGTACAGGCGCCGATAAACGTCATGGGCATTAACCAACTGTGTTGTTGTCAGGTAATGCATGGCAGTCACCGCTAATAACAAGCCAGAGATGATGGAAAGTCGTAAACGATTTGCTTTTATAATATTTGGCATACAAGACCTTTAGTGATGGCGCCAATAAAGAAGTGAATGTTTAACTACTTGTAGAATATTACACAATAGGCCAAAAAGGAAAGTCCTATGAAATTAATCGTTCACAACCAACACCCGCGCTACATCTTCCAACAGGGGCAGTTCATCGCCTTCGCATAAAAGAATCGGCCCCCTTACATGTACAAATAGTGGGCCAGATTGTTTTTTATGTATATTCAGCGGATTGAATTTTGTATTCTGTCACCACTGAATTGAAAGTTTCTTAATGCACCTTTTTGCCGACATTATTAATATCGTTCTGCCAGTTTTCTCTGTCATCGCTCTCGGCTGGCTACTGCGTCGTATTGGATTGATTGACAGCGCCTTCCTAAAGCAGACAAACAGGCTGGTTTACTATGTCTGTTTACCTTTGCTGCTCTTCTACAAGATTGGTTCGGCAGACTTCTTTGCAAACTTCAATGGCCGTCTCATTTTCGGTTCAATCATTGCAATTACCATCACCTTTATCGCCTCTTACGTTTACTCAGTTTTCCGCGATTACCCGAACAACGCTCGCGGCGTTTTTGCTCAAGGGGCATTCAGAGGAAACCTTGCCTACATGGGCCTGGCGATCACCCTCAACGCTTATGGCGAAACCGGCCTGACCAAGGCCGGCATTCTCATGGGCTTCCTGGTTCCATTTCTAAACCTTTACGCAATCTTCGCCCTGCTCTGGCCTCATCGTGGCGACGGCGAACAACGTGGAGCCAGCTTCTGGCTTCGTCAAATCATCCTCAACCCTCTGATCATTGCTTCGTTCCTTGGCATCATCTGGAGCTTTCTGGATTTGCCGACACCTCTGGTTTTTGAACGCAGTCTGAAGATAGCGACCGGCATGACCCTGCCTCTGGCCCTGCTGGCTATAGGTGGGGGATTCTCTGTTGAACGCCTGCGGGGAGACCTGGTCAAGGCGGCTCTGGCGAGTGGTATAAAGACCATCTGGCTGCCGATCCTCGCTGCAGTTCTTTTGATAAGTATGGGAGTCGAAGGCATGGATCTGGGGATTGGAGTTCTGATCGCCGGAACACCCGCGGCAACAGCCAACTATATTATGGCGGATCAGCTTAAGGGCGATGCAGAACTAGCCGGAACGATCGTTATGCTCTCTACACTTCTCTCGGCGGTCACCTACACAGTTGCCCTGTTAATTTTACGCACCCAGGGAATTTAACAGCCAGTCGATCGTGACGAGCCGCGCGGCTTTACCTCAGTGCTTCCGCGTCGATACTCTCTGGAGTCAGCATGTACAAACCGTTCAAGATTGGATCTCAGTTTCGTATCACACCTCCGAACAACCCTGCCGACACAGACAGCTGTATTGATCTTGTCATGCAGCGGGGAGCCTTTGGTTCCGGTGAACACGAGACCACAGAGAGTTGCCTGAAAATTCTTGGGCAGAGGTCGGGAGTGAAAGGTGCGCGCGTTCTTGATCTGGGAAGCGGCACAGGAATTCTGGCTATAGCCGCACTGAAACTCGGCGCAAGTCATGCTGTGTGTGTTGACATCGAACAGGATGCCGTTGAATCGGCACGTGTCAACTGCCGGCTCAATCAAATCAACCACCAGGTGACCCACATCACAGGCACTCTTGATGCGGTTGTCGAAAGCAATTTCGACTTCATACTTGCCAACATCTATGGCGACATCCTGCTCGACCTTGCAGAAGCATTGACGACAAAAGTAAAACCAGGCGGGTCGCTCTTACTGTCTGGCATCTTGTGGGAATACAACTTTGATGTGCGGCAGGCCTATGAACGAGTGGGCTGCGAGGTTGTCTCCAATCATATGCTTGAGGAATTCAGCACCACCTTGATGATCAAGAAAGGCTAGTTGCAGCCATACACCTCAAAAAGCAGCGGACCTATCCGGTAAACCCTTTAAACAAAAACAGTTCAAACCAAACCATTTATTAACGCAAAGGCGCTAAGACGCTGAGGAAGGCTAGTCATACCATGGCTTTCCAGCTTTTGACTTTCTCTGCAATCTCTGTGTCTCGAGTGAGCATAGCGATCGGGCGTGAGACAGGTTTTACTTTTATCTATGAGTAGTTGGTGTTTGTCTGTGTTAAAAAAAATGCAATCAACAAATCAGGGTTTAAGTTGAGTTAAATGGATAACCAGATAAACAGAAACGATTCAAACAAATCATTTATTAATGAAAAGTCGCCCAGAAAAGCCAAGAAAGACGCAAAGGGTGCCTTTTCTCGCTTTTTGAAGTGGTTTTCTTTGCGGGCTTTCTCTACCCCTTCGCGCCGTTAAATCCCTACAGTCTCTGTTTGGGTTATAATTCCGAAAAAAAGGGCGAACCATTCGGTTCGCCCTTAACTCATTCATAAGATGATATTGATTTACTTGACCAGTGCTTTCATGTACTCCCGGTTGAGCTTGGAGATGAACTTGACATCAACGCCTTTCGGGCAAGAGGCCTGGCACTCGTAATGGTTAGAGCAGTTACCAAAGCCATTTTCCTTGGCAGCTTCGGTCATAGCCATAACACGCTTAGCGGCTTCTATCTTACCCTGAGGCAAAACAGCCAGCTGTGCAACCTTGGCGCCGGTGTAGAGCATCGCTGAGCTGTTAGGACAAGAAGCAACACATGCACCACAACCGATGCACTCAGCAGCGTCCATGGAGTAGTCGGCTACCGGCTTGCCAATTGGCAGAGCGTTACCATCAGCAACACCACCGGTATGACAAGAGGTGTAACCACCGGCCTGCATGATCTTTTCCAGGCCGTTACGGTCAACAACCAGGTCTTTGATCACCGGGAAGGCACGTGCCTTCCAAGGTTCGATGAAGATTTCATCACCGTCTTTGAACTTCCTCATATGCAGCTGGCAGACCGTGGTCCGGTCCTGGCCGCCGTGAGGGACGCCATTGATGACCTGTGAACACATCCCGCAGATACCTTCACGACAATCGTGATCAAAAGCAATAACGTCTTTACCTTCAAGAGCCAAAGTTTGATTGACATCGTCCAGCATCTCGAGGAAGGACTGGTCAGGGCTTACGCTGGGAGCATCGATAGTCTCCAGCTTTCCTTGATCATTAGGCCCGTTCTGGCGCCATACGTGCAGTTTGAGTTTCATTATTTGTAACTCCTTACAGCAAGCTTGACATTATCAAATTTCAAAGGCTCTTTGTGCAACTCGGGCTCAACACCCGCGCCTTTGAATTCCCAGGCAGCAACGTAACAGAAGTCTTCATCGTTACGCATTGCTTCGCCATCATTGGTCTGATGCTCGGTGCGGAAGTGACCACCGCAAGACTCTTCGCGGTTCAGAGCATCCTTGGCGAGGATTTCAGCGAATTCGAAGAAGTCGGCCAGACGACCGGCATTTTCGAGCTCCTGGTTGAACTGCTCATTGGTGCCGACCACTTTGACGTTCTTCCAGAACTCGTCGCGAAGCGCAGGGATCAGTTTGAGAGCTTCCTTGAGGCTTTCATCACTACGGGCCATACCGACCTTCTCCCACATGATCTTGCCAAGTTCACGATGAAACTCTGAAGGAGTCTTGGTGCCATTGATCGAAAGCAGCTTGTCGATGTCAGCTTTAACTGCATCGGCAGACGCTTTAAACGCTTCGTGATCGGCTTTTACTTCACCCGGCTTCACTGTCACCAGGTAGTTGGCAATGGTGTAAGGAATAACAAAGTAACCATCGGCCAGACCCTGCATCAGTGCAGAAGCACCGAGTCGGTTGGCGCCGTGTACGGAGAAGTTAGCTTCACCGAGAACGAACAGGCCGGGAACATTGCTCATACAGTTGTAATCGACCCAGAGACCGCCCATGGAGTAGTGAGGCGCTGGATAAATACGCATCGGTTGCTTGTAGGCGTTCTCGTCGGTGATCTTCTCATACATTTCGAAGAGGTTACCGTAACGCTCGCGAATAGTGTCTTCGCTGAGGCGCTTGATGGAATCAGCAAAGTCGAGATAAACACCACGCTTGCCAGGTCCGACGCCGCGCTCATCATCACACTGCTCTTTAGCAGCACGGGAAGCGATATCACGCGGAGCGAGGTTACCGAAGGAAGGATATTTGCGCTCCAGATAGTAATCACGATCATCATCAGCGATTTCACCTGCTGGCTTCTCACAATCTTCCGTCTTTTTCGGTACCCAGCAACGACCATCGTTACGTAGCGACTCGGACATCAGAGTCAGTTTCGACTGCTGGTCACCATGCTGCGGAATGCAGGTCGGATGGATCTGGGTGTAACAAGGGTTAGCCATGTAGGCGCCTTTTCTGGCAGCCTTCCAGGCGGCGGTTACGCTGCAACCCATGGCGTTAGTGGAAAGGTAGAAAACGTTGACGTAACCACCGGTGGCCAGGATGACTGCGTCACCCCAATGAGACTCAATATCACCATTGACCATGTTACGGCAGGTAATACCCTTGGCAACACCATCAACCACGACCAGGTCAAGCATCTCACGGCGTTCGTGAAGTTTAACCGTGCCGGCTTTTACCTGGCGAGAGAGTGCCGAGTAAGCACCGAGCAACAGCTGCTGACCGGTTTGGCCGCGGGCATAGAAAGTACGGGAAACCTGAGCACCGCCGAAAGAGCGGTTGTCCAGGTAGCCAGCGTAGTCACGGGCAAAAGGTACGCCCTGGGCAACACACTGGTCGATGATGTTGTTCGATACCTGAGCCAGACGCCAGACGTCTGCCTCACGGGCGCGGAAGTCACCGCCCTTAATGGTATCGTAGAAGAGGCGGTAAACAGAGTCACCGTCGTTAGGATAGTTCTTGGCAGCATTGATGCCGCCCTGGGCTGCGATGGAGTGAGCGCGGCGGGCGCTGTCCTGATAGCAGAAGGCTTCAACCTGGTAGCCAAGCTCGCCAAGAGAAGCAGCTGCGGCACCACCGGCGAGGCCGGTTCCGACACAGAGAACTTTGTATTTACGCTTATTCGAAGGATTAACCAGCTTCGATTCGAAGCGATGACGATCCCATGAAGTTTCAATTGGTCCAGTTGGACACTTGCCGTCGAGTATCATTTAAATCGACCTCCTAAAGCTTAATGCAGCCGAAAACGATCGACAAAGGAATGGCGATGTACCCCAGAAGGAGGACAAAACCAACCAATTTGCTGACCATTCCCGTGACCGGAAGAGACTTGTCATTGCTCAGTCCCAGGGTCTGGAACAAGCTTTGGAAGCCGTGACTGACGTGCAGGAACAAGAAGAACATACCGGCGAGATAGATGATAACCGTCAGGACACTCTTGAAGCCTGCAACCACCATGGTGTAAACATTGACCATGTTGGTGGCTTCGTTCATCTCGTAGACGCCCATACCGGGCACCTGTACGGTGAAGTGAAGCAGGTGATAAATGACAAATGCCAGCATCACCAGGCCCGAAACGATCATAGTTTCGGCACCGAAACCAGTCTTCAGACGTTTAACCTGCACATTCGCCTCGGGGGTTGCAGCCTTGTTCTCCAGTGTTAACTGGATCCCAAAAACGATGTGTAAAGCAAAAGCTACCAGCATAACCAGCCGGAAGACCCAGACGAATGGTCCGAGACTGTGCAGCTTCTGCGCATAAGCGTTGATTGCGTCTGCACCGACAAACATGGACGAATTGCCCAGGAGGTGCACACAAACAAAGCCGACCAACACGATGCCAGTAACGGCCATGATGATCTTTCTGCCCACAGAACTTTGCGTCAGTTGCATGATTTTGATCCCTTACTCAGTGTGTTGATGGATGAAACCCGAATAAAGACCCACTCGAGAACCGGTTAAACCAGTTCAAAAGACAAAACAAGACAAGATGTCTTGCCACGTCTACCGAGGAGGTCCTCGCCAACGACTTGACAACCCCTTATTGATATCCCTTGTCACTCTGCAACGACCAGCGGTACTTCTCTCTCTCTTCTGATTCGCCGCACATATAATTGCATACTGTATACAAGACTTCCGTATACTAAACACCGTTTGAAAAAAAATAAAGTAAAAATTTAAAGAAAATGGCTTTATCGGCCTCCCTCAAAACCTTACAGGAATAGTCCCCTTTACAAGACTCCAGGTGAACACAACTACACGACAGAATGGAGGTGGATTTGCAGCGAAGAACTAAGTGAGGAACTCAACAATCTGTCGTAACGACTGCCCACGATGGCTGATACGATTTTTAACATCGAGAGGCAACTCCGCCATGGTACAGTTGAACTCAGACAACCAGAAGAGAGGGTCATAACCAAAGCCGCCATCCCCCTGTAGCTGTTTCAGGATATGACCTTCTACACGACCTTCGAACAGTCGTGTTGGTTGACCAGGCAAACAGAGAGCCATCACACAACAAAAAGCAGCCTTGCGCTCACTCTCAGTGACCGAAGCCATCTCCACAAGCAGCTTGCGGTTATTACTGCTGTCAGTAGCCTCCTCACCGGAGAAACGCGCAGAATAAACCCCCGGGCGTCCATCAAGAGCAGCAACAGTCAAGCCGGAGTCATCGGCCAGGCAGGGTAGCCCCGTAGCACGGGCAACCTCCTCTGCCTTCTTGGTTGCGTTGACCGCAAAGGTGTCACCATCTTCTTCAACTTCCGGAAGCTCAGGGAACTGGTCCAAGCCGAGGACAATAATACCTTGGGCTTCGAGGAGCCGACGAATCTCTTTGAGCTTACCTGCATTTCGAGTTGCGACAACGAGTTCCATAACGGTTTACTTGCGCGCATCCAACTGCAGTTTCGTCAACTCACGACAACCATGATTGGCCAACTCTCGCAATGCGTCCAGTTGGTCGGCTGTGAAAGGCTCCTCTTCTGCCGTACCTTGCACTTCGACAAACCGGCCATCACCGGTCATCACAAAGTTCATATCAACATCGGCGCCGGCGTCTTCTACGTAATCGAGGTCCAGGACTGGCTGGCCCTTAACAATCCCCGAACTGATCGCGGCGACACTGTCTTTTAATGGCGACTTTTTGATCAGCCCCTTCTCAAGAAGTGTGTCTACTGCGTCGGCAAGAGCAATCCAGGCCCCGGTAATTGACGCCGTACGGGTTCCACCGTCAGCCTGCAGGACATCACAATCAATCACGATGGTACGCTCTCCAAGCAACTCGAAATCGACAATGGCGCGTAAAGCGCGACCGATCAGCCGCTGAATTTCCATGGTCCGTCCACCCAGTTTGCCGCGAGCGGCTTCACGTCCGGAGCGGGTTTGCGTCGCCCGCGGCAGCATGCTGTATTCGGCAGTCACCCATCCGCGACCCTGGCCGCGCATGAATGATGGTACCTTTTCTTCAACAGAAGCATTACAGAGGACCCGCGTTTCTCCGAAACAGATCAGCACGGAGCCTTCCGCATAGCGAGTAAAGCCACGCTCGATCTTAACCTGGCGAAGCTGATTGACCTGACGATCATCGTGACGGACGGGTAGAGTAGAACTCATTGACTAACTCCTGAGAAGCTATCGAAAAACGCCTGCAAACCATCAAAGAGGGCGCGGGCAAAATCCTGTTGACGAATCGGATCCTGCAAGGTGGTTAAATCGATAGAGTTGGTCAAGCTGCCCATCTCTACCAGTACGCGAGGCAAGTCACCTCGTCCAAGGGGATAAATCGGCAGCTCTTTAATAGCGTTAACGACAAAGCCGTTTTTCTGCAGCTTTTCACGCAACCTTTCAGCGAGCTTCAGGCTGGAGTTTTCCACAACCAGACCATCGGGAACATCGCGCTCCGTTTGCGGCTGGACGTAAAGATTGACACCTGAAGCCTCTTCAGAGAAAAACGCCTGGGCATGCAAGGAGATCAGCACATCAGACTGGCCCTTTGCGACAACTTCAAGACGACGGTCCATGTTGAGAGCGTAATCTCCGTCACGCGTCAAAACAACCGGCGCATCCTGATGCATCTTCAGAAGCTTTTCCAGTCGCTGGCCAACAGCGAGCGTCACAGCCTTCTCTTTACTACCGTTCAAACCCAGCGCTCCGCTATCCTCTCCACCATGTCCGGGATCAATAGAAACAATCCACTTACTGACATCAGCGACCGGCTCTTTCTTGCGCAACAGGAAGGCAAAGAGACGATCGAGGGGATCCTCACTCTTGGTTGCTGCAGGCGGGTTATGGTTGCGATAGTGAATAGGCTCTGTAAGCAGAGGTGCCAACTGCCGCAGCAGAAAGACTTCTGAAACTTGCAGCTTGCCATCGATAAAGCGTGGACGATGAGAGATCGGGATGAAGTTGTCACCCAACTTCAGATACTGACTCCCGGGGGAGATAATGGCGCTACCATGCGGAGTTTTGATGACATAAACATGGGCTACAGAATTCCATGTCCCCTCCAAAGCCAGGGCCGCCATAACGTCGTCTATGGAAACAAAGGCCGTCCCCTCACGCAGGTAGACATCCTCAATCACCAGGGGATCTTCACCAGGACGACCAATTTCAACGAGCGCGCTGGCTGGAAGAGCGGTCGCCAGAAGGAAAACAAGCAGCGAGAAGGATTGTAAGAGAAGACAAGACATGGCGCGTTTTATACTCCAGATGCGTGGGGGTGTCAACGCAGACAATGCTATTCCGGTATTAGCTGGCAACCAGACTTTCCGGTTCAGTGTGCTCAAGTCCGAGGGCCGCCAGAAGACGCCCTGTCAGCTCATATTCCAGGGCCCCGAGGCTCTTGTTCGCTGCCGGTAAGGGGCGAACCTGCCCACCGGCTGTCATGCTGTGGCCGCCGCCGGTTCCAATGTCCTCGACAACCTTCTGCATCAAGACCCCGGCATGGATCTCCTGATGACTGGTACGCATCGAAAGAACACCTTCCTCGTGATAACAACCTAGCCCGAGGACGATCTCTATGCCGTCGACCCGCATCAGGAAATCCGCAATTTCCGCGACAATTTCAGGGTGATCAATCAAATAAAGGTTGAAAATCAATGCATTTCCATAAATCTTCGCATTCTTTAAACCTGTATCAAAATACTTAAAATAAACCCGAGATGATTTTGGATGGGTGATTTCATGCAGGATGCGATTATTGCAAAGGGGCATCAGCTTCAAGTAGGCATCGCGGTCCGACTTGGTCCAGTCTCGACCAAGGTCTTCTGTCTCTGACTTGATCGCATAAAAGAGGATTGTTGCCAACTTGGTGGCGATCTTGACCTCCTGAGACTGCAGGTATTCGAAGAGGATACTGGCCGAAGCCCCATATTCAGGGCGTACATCGACCCAACGACAAGCGTGTGTATGCTCTTTCACCTGATGATGATCAATCACCAGGTCTACGCGCCGATCCACCGGGTAAGAGTTGTTGCCGGTTCCCGGCTGAGTGTCGACCATGCAGACCGCGTTAAAGGTATCCAGATCAAGATCGTGGATCGATGTTGACTTGATCTCCAATTCTTTGACCATCACCAGGTTCTCTCGACGGCCAATAACGCCACCGAAAGCGATCGTTGCATCCTGACCGGTTTTAACCAGAATCAAGTGTTTTAAAGCCACCGCAGCAGCAAGGGCATCGGGATCAGGATGATCGTGGGTAACAATCAGGACTGACCCCTTGCCACGGAGTCCTTCTATAATCTCCGTAGAGAACTTTTCAGAGTGAGATTTGTTACAGTCATTTTTTGAGGTCATAGTTTCATACTTTCAAAAGCTAGATTCACCGCTTCCTGCGGAGAGTTCACCGCGACAGTCCCAGTAAGTTGTGGCCCGCCGGGCAAGACAAAGACCGGCTTGCAGAGTTTACATGCAATCGCCGCCTCGGAGAGGGTGCCGTACTCCCCCTCGACAGCGATCAAAGCATCAGCCGTATGGGCAATAATCACATTGCGAGCATGTCCCATATTCGTCGGCACCGCAATTGTCACGAAAGGGTTTACATGTGTCTTATCAGAGTCGGGAAGGATTCCAAGCACTTCGCCTCCAACTTCGTTTGCGCCCTTCGCAGCCGCTTCCATAACACCACCGAGACCGCCACAGACAAGAACAGCTCCCCGTGAGGCAATCTCACGACCGACAGCTGCTGCCATAACCAGACCCTCTGGCGAAGGTTGCGAGGCGCCGATAACACCAATAATCATTTTACAGCGAATGTTCATGAGGGTCTCTAAAATATACGCAGGCGTTTAGACACGAAAAAGCATTAAACCCCAAAAAAAAAAAAAACGCAAAACAGGACAACAGAAAGAAGGAACAGGTCAGTGTTCGTAGGCTCAGTATAATCATGGCTGCAGACAAAAACAAATCTGGCCGTTAGCCAGAGAAGAGCTTATTATAACTTTCTGCATTAAATCAATTTGGCAAATCACCAGAGTTCACAAGCGACAGGGATTATCGTGAGAAATAAACTTAGACAACTTGCTGATTATATCCAGGAGGGCTTCCCCGAAAAAATTGTGGAAGCCTTTAAATACGACGAAGATCAAACCTTGGAGAACCAACTGGCGATCACGAGTGAGGCCATTGCATTTCACCAGAAGCGTTCCGGTGAACTGTGGCTCGATGCCGGGAAGCGGACAACCTTGAAGGAAAAGCACGCGACCGCACAGGCCACGCTGGCATCCTTTCTGTTTGCGTACCTCACCGGAGAAGCAAAAGAGCACAGCGAGAGTACGATTGAAACGCTAAGAGCGCTTGGCCGACAGAGAGAAGTGGACATAGTAAGAAGCCTGACAAGGCGTTGATGCGCAGTGGCTTCACCGACCTGCACCATTGGAACGGCCACAAAGCAGCAACGCAGCAGCAAAACAAAACTGTTTGATGAACACCCGGAATATGCGATTCTAAAACCATCATGAAGACAATAAATCAATCCGCGGAGAGCCCCATGTCATCAGAGCCAGCAGAGACGCCTCGAGAACTCTACCTGCTCGATGGATCGAGCTATATTTATCGGGCCTACTACGGCTACAGAGATCTTGCGACCGCGGCCGGCATGCCAACCAATGCCGTCTTCGGTTTCACAAAGATGCTCCTGAATCTTCTTCAGGAGAACCAACCCGACTATCTGGCCATCATCTTCGACCCGCCCAGAGAAGAGACCTTTCGGAGAGAGCTCTACCCTGAGTACAAAGCAAATCGGGAGGCCATGCCTGAAGACCTGGCCGACCAGATTCAGTACATCAGGAAAACTCTGCAGGCACTCAATATTGCGACGCTGAAAATTGACGGCTTTGAGGCTGATGATGTGATTGCAACGCTGGCGCGACGCTATGCCAGCGAAGAGCTTCAGGTGACTGTCGTTACCGGCGACAAGGATTTGATGCAGATTGTCGACCAAAAGATCTCCCTGCTGGACACCATGAAGGATAAACGTTCCGGCCCCCAGGAGGTTCTTGAGCGCTTCGGTGTACCCGCCGAGATGGTACCAGACGTGCTGGGGTTAGCCGGTGACACCTCGGACAACATTCCGGGTGTTCCCGGAGTGGGTGAAAAGACCGCGGCCGAACTGGTTCGACGTTTCGGATCACTCGAAGATGTCCTCAAATGGAAGCATCTGGTGAGTGGCAAAAAACGAAAGGAGAACCTGCAACTCTATGCCGACCAGGCCAGACTCTCGAAAACTCTGGCAACAGTCCGCTACGATGTTGAGTTGGACGTTTCTCTTGACCATTTTGCAAGACAAGCGCCGAACCTTACGACCTTAATGCCCTTGTTGCGCGAGCTGGAATTCGAGGCGTTGGAAATTGCTTTTACAGCACCGGCTCCGGGTGTGGTTGAGCTCTACAGTGACGGCTCTGGCACGGACTCAGGCCCAGGTGGATATGGTGTCGTACTGCGCTATGCAGGCCACGAAAAAGAGTTGAGTGGTTTTGAGCCTGAGGCGACCTCGCAACGTATGGAGCTGATCGCTGCGATCAAGGGTCTGCAAGCCCTGAATAACAGCAGCAAGGTTCATGTGTTCAGCGACTCCCAGTATCTCGTCCAGGGTATGAGCAAGTGGATTCACAACTGGACCCGCAACGGACGACTGGAAGAACCGGGGGCACTTGCCAACCAGGATCTCTGGAAACAGCTTGAAACCCTCGCCCAACAACATGAGACATCCTGGGAGTGGGTTCGTGGGCACTCAGGACACCCGTTCAATGAACGTTGCGACAAGCTGGCCAAGCGTGCGGTCGAAGTCAATATCAGAGCGACTGAAGAGACCTGTTTGGCCGAGAAGGCCGAGCCGGACGAAGAGACCGTTGCCGAGGATTTACCGCCGGTCAAACAGGAATCGGTTCCGGTCAGGGAAGAGTCAGAGTTCGACACTGACGAGGATGGTCAATTACGCTTGTGCTGAGACTCATCTGCAAGGCACAAAACAATCAACCGAAAAAAGGCGGGGACACATAAGTTATGTGTCCCCGCCCTGCTGTGGATCTATTTGGTTTGTAACAATCAGTCCTGCATATAGCCAAGAGTCGCCGTCCAGAAAGATAGATCATTGTTGGTTTTTTCGTAGATTTTCGCATTCATGATGGCAATACCCGCGATCTCAGCCAATGCAGAGAGGAAGGTGATCTCCTCCTGGCTGTAGCGTCTCCTCTCCGCACTGTAAAGGCGGAGGACGCCAACCACACGTTGATGGGCGATGATCGGCATGGAGAGAATCGAAGCAATCCCTTCGGCAACGGTTTCAACAGGGTACTCCAGGCGCGGATCGTTGGCTGTATCAGCAATCAGAACGGGCTTTCCGGCCAGGGTTTCGCTGATGCTCTGATCCGTGTGAGGTTGCCCTTTGGCCAGGAACGTCTCACTCAGACCAGACGTGGCGATCAACTCAAGCTCATGGGTCGTTTCGTTCCTCAAGCGCAACGCGCTCGCTTTAACCTGCATGATGCTGATCACCTTATCAACAATCAGTTGAACAACCTCTTTGGAATCAAGAGTGGAGAGAACCGCACTGGTGACTTCATGCAGCGTGCGGAAATAGCCCAGGCTTTTACTCGGATCAATATCTTGGACGGGAGATATATCGAGCTCCTGCGTTACCGCTTCAACCGTCGTCGGGAGGACTACCCCTATCTCTTCAAACAGGGACGCGAGCTGCTCATCCTTATCCTGATAAATACGTGCGTTGACAATCGCCATACCACCCATTTCAGCAAGAGCGGAGACAAACTCGATATCCTCATCACTGTAAGCATGAGGCTCCGCGCTATAGAGACGCAAAACGCCGATCACTTTGTCGCTGGCGATAACAGGAACCGACAGAACAGAAGCGATCCCTTCCGCGCGCATGGCCTCCGGGTACTGGATACGAGGGTCGCTACAGGCGTCCTTGACATAAACAACCAACCCGGCCAGCACCTCAGGGATACTCTGGTCAGCGTTAAGCGCGCCTTTATTCAAATAGGTTTCACTTAAGCCGAATGATGAAACCTGTTTCAGGTTATGGCTTTCCTCATCAATCAGTCGCAGGCCACCCGCTTTAATCTCCAGGGCGGCAACCGTACGCTGCACCAGAGAATCAAGGGTCTCCTGCAGACTACTCGCAGAGAGAATCGCCTGGGCCGTTTCGAAAAAGAGTCTGAAATATTCGTTGGTGTTGGACTGGATCATGTTTCAAGTACCTCCACAGAAAATGTGACCATTAAAGGGCATGCGGTAGATTATAGTAGAAAAAACAGAAATGGGTACACTGTTTTACTGACAACAGGGGTTTTTATCTCCTCGACTGAGTCCTAGCTAAGGCGTCAGCAAACAACTTTAGGACAGAATAGCCATTCTGTCTGGTCACAAAGAGTCAACGAACATTTTTTTTAGCGCGGCTCAAAGGTTTGTTGAGAGACTGCAAAAGAACTTTAAATAGTCATTAACGAGGAACCAGTGCCTCGCACAAAAAACTCAAGCGATAAGATGATGCTTATCTTGACAGCCGCCCCCCGGATGAATAGACTTCGGCAGACTTTTGAAGCCGGTCTGATGACCAATTAAGGAGAAGAACCCTATGAACAGCTGTCCATGCGGAAGTGGTAATGATTACACTGCCTGCTGCGAACCGATCATAAGCGGCAAAAAGAAGGCCGAAACAGCAGAACAAACGATGCGGGCGCGTTATTCAGCTCATGTGAAAGTCGAGATCGACTTCATTTACAACAGCACCCATCCCAAACATCGGGAAGGCTACGATCACAAGGGAACGCGCAAGTGGGCCGAGGAATCCGAATGGTATGGCCTGGAGATTGTCAGCACCAGCCAAGGTGGCCCCGAAGATGAGCAAGGGGAAGTGGAATTTATTGCCAAATTCCGGGACAAAGAAGGTCGGCGCAGCCATCACGAGCGGGGTCAATTCAAACGCGAGAAGGAAAAATGGTTGTTCACCGAAGGTGAGAGGGTCAAATCTCAGCCGATAACCGCAAACAAAATCGGGCGCAATGATCCTTGCAGTTGTGGCAGCGGCAAGAAATATAAAAAGTGCTGCGGATAATTATTTAACGAAACAAGAAAGGTCTAATGTATGACTCAGCAAGAGATCACCGATGCCGTAATGGCACTATCACTCGAAGAGAAACAAGCCTTCATCCTTAACACCCTTCCCGGTCTGGCGAAGGAGGCCATGGAGGACAAAACATTTCTGATGCAATTATTGCCTGTTTTCCTCGGTATTGTTCAAGAGAGCGGCCTGGACCTGGCGCAGCTGATGCCGTTGCTCGGCTCCATGCCAATTAGCGGCAGCAAGTAATTCGGACACAAAAACACGGTGACAGTTACCTCATTTCTCAACACAGAGGTTAATTGAGGTAGCTGTCACCGAATTCTTCCAGCGTGTCCTGCATTCTTAAAGTTTTCTCGCGTACCTCTTCAGCAGCAAACTATTTGTCACCACAGAAACACTCGAAAAAGCCATAGCTAACCCGGCGAACTCCGGTTTGAGAACAATACCGAAAGTTGGGTAGAGCAGACCTGCGGCTATCGGGATACCGATAATATTGTAGAAAAAAGCCCAGAACAGGTTCTGTTTGATTTTGGCGAGGGTTTTACGCCCAAGGCGAATGCTGCGCTCGACATCGCGGATATCGCCTTTAACTAACACGATGTCACCGGTTTCCTTGGCGACATCAGTACCACTACCGATAGCAATGCCGATATCAGCCTGAGCCAGGGCCGGAGCGTCATTGATACCGTCTCCAACCATACCGGTTACTCTGCCCTTTTCCTGGTAGCGCCTCACTACGTCGAGCTTGTCGGCGGGCAAGACTTCGGCTTCAACATGGTCAAGGCCAAGCTGAGAAGCAACGGCATCAGCTGCAGCCTGCCGATCACCGGTAATCATGACCGTTTCCAAGCCAAGCTGCCGCAAGCGGGAGATTGTTTCTGCGGCCCCTTCCTTGAGCGTGTCAGCCAGAGCCAGAACACCCATCAACCGACCGCCCCTGGCGACATAAATAACCGACTTTCCACCTTCTGCCCAATCATTAACCTGTGTATCGAAATGAGCAATGCGGATTGATTCACGTTCCATCAGGCGGTGATTCCCAGCCAAAAGCAATGCACTATCAAATTTACAGACAAGACCATACCCAGCCACTTCTTCAACATCATCAACCGGGGGGTAAGTAACGGTACGTTCTTCGGCATACTGAACTACCGCGCGGGCAAGGGGATGATTACTCACTGATTCAATGCCTGCAGCAAGCTGGAGCAACTCTGTTTCGCTGACACCATCAACAGCCAGCAGATCAGTCACAGAGAATTCACCTTTAGTCAAAGTCCCGGTCTTATCAAGCAGAATCACCTGCAAACGTGAAACATTCTCCAGTGCAGAAGCCTTTTTAAAGAGGACCCCGGAAGAGAGGCCAACGGAACTGCCGACCATAATTGCCGTGGGCGTCGCCAACCCGAGGGCACAGGGGCAGGCAATCACCAGAACAGCGATAGCCATTTTGAAGGCAAACAGGAAGCCGGCACCCGTAAAAACGTACCAGGCCAGAAAGGTCATGAGAGAGAGACACACAACGACAGGGACAAACCAGCTGGACACAGCATCGGCTAATCTCTGGATCGGCGCTTTATCGCCCTGGGCGTCCTCGACCATGCGCACAATCTGCGAGAGCACCGTTTCACTGCCAACCCTGGTGGCTTCAACGATCAGCCTGCCATTGATATTGATGGTCGCCCCGGTGACCTCATCTCCCGAAGTTTTTTCAACGGGGAGAGACTCCCCGGTAACCAAAGCTTCGTCAACCGCCGAAGAGCCTTCAATGACAATCCCGTCAACCGGAAGTTTTTCGCCAGGCCGGACGACAACCCGATCACCGACCTTGATTTGGCTGGCAGGCACCTCCACTTCTTTGTCACCCAGCAAAAGAAGAGCCCGATCCGCTTGCAAATTGAGCAAGGACTTCAGCGCCTGACTGGCCCTCCCTTTTGCGCGGGCTTCCAGCCATTTTCCGAATCTGATGAATGTAATCAGCATGGCACTGGTTTCGAAGAACACGTCTCCAGAGATACCGAAAACATTAAAGAGCGCCAGAAACGAGTACCCATAGGCCGCGGTGATCCCCATAGCGACCAGCACATCCATATTGCTGGAAAGGTTTTTCAGCGACTTCCAGGCACTACGATAAAAGGTCAAACCTGCACTGAACTGGATGATGGTAGACAAAGCAAAGATGAGATAGATGGTACCCGAGCCTAAAGGCGTGAACCACATCAACGGCATGATCGGTAGAGACAAGACGGCTGAGAAGATCAGCCATACAAGCTGCGTGTGGCCTTCTTTTGAATCAACTTGATCTTCAGTCTCTGCTCGGTAACCCAGATCATCAACCTTGGCAGTCAGGTCCTTGGTCTGCAACTGTTCGGGGTCATAGACGACAGAGAGTTTTTCTGCGGCAAAATTCACCGTGGCAGAGAGAACTCCGGGAAGTTTGGCGATGCCTTTTTCAATCGTTTGTGCACAATTGGCGCAAGTCATCCCCTGCACGACAAAAGTAACGCTGTTGGTCGAGTCTAAGGTTGGAGCGATTGAGATTCTCTGATTCTCCCCTGCTTCAGGGTCATGCTTATCAATAGGTTCGGTAATCTCGAAGCCATTGTCCACGACGATCTGCAGCAGCTGCTCACGATCCGGACCTCCGGAAACGACCTGCACCCTGCCCTGCTTCTCGGCCAAAGACACACTGACGCCTACCACGCCATCAACAGCCTGCAAAGAAGCCGTTACCTTGGCAACGCATTTCTGGCAGCTCATACCGTAGATCGGGATCGTGATTTCAGCAGTCGTCGTCAACAATCAAACCTCAGTTTTTATTGACCCGTCACCGGGTTTCCAGAGCCTTGCCAGCAGAGCGGTCAGAAGGATTGCAAGAGTGAGACGTAAGCCGAGCATCATCACCGCATCACCGCCGAGAACAACAAAGATCAGCACGTCTTCGATGACAGCGTGACAGGTGGCCAAAAACAGCCCGGTCAAGAAAAGTTCACGTCGACTCATCTGTCCTGCCGCAGCAGAACGTATGATAATACCGGCGCCGTAAGCAATACCAAGAAAGATCCCGGTAAAAAGAGGCAGAACGGCAGAACGTCCCAGACCCAGGCCACGCATAACCGGTTCGGTTCGTGAGCCCAGGGTGCGAAAGACCTTGGCGTAGCGCAACACCTCAAAAACCACCACCAGCGGCACGACGATGAGGACCAGCTTCCCGCAAAGCATCAAGGCACCGAGACAAGCCTCCAGAAAGATCGTCATCCCGCCACCCCCAACACCTGCATCCCCAGCATCAGCCAGCCGGCGATAGCAGCCAGAAGAATGCGAAACAAGGTCAAGACTCCTCCTCGGGCGCCGGTACTGCTGAGAACGCCGCCCTCAAGAACCAGGTTGTGGGCGATGCCCATCATAACGCCACATTGGGTCACCTGCCAGGGCGTTAAATCCAGAGGAGCGAGGACAGCAATGGCTGCGTAAAGATTGACCAGAGCACCGGCAATAAAGGCAAAAGCGGTCGCACCAGGCAAACCGAACAGGCTCATGAACGGCTCACACCAGGTCCCGAGACTATCGATCAGACCATAAGCTTTGCACATATCCACAACGATATAGAGCGGCAGTACAAACTTGATCATTTTGAAAACAGTCGAAAAACCTTCAACCACTCCACAACGGACACGTTGCATGATTGGTGGTATCTGTTCTTCCCCAGTTATTTCCATATATTGCTCACTCTTAAGTGTAGTTGACATATCGATTTCCCAGACTTATAGTGACGGCCATGAGAGCAATTTTTCTAGCAGATGCGCACCTTTGCAAGCCTTCCGATCCGAACTACCAAGCCATGCTGGCCTTCCTTGAGGAGCAGTGCGGCAAAACAGATATGTTGGTTCTGCTTGGTGACATCTTCGAATTCTGGATCGGCAAAGCAAGCGTGGTTGCAGCCTACGTGCCCATCATAGATGTGCTCGAACGGATGCACCAGCAAGGGACGAAGCTTGTTTACGTGGAGGGCAACCATGACTTCCATCTCGGCCCGGTTTTTATCGATCGGCTAGCTTGCCAGGTCCTCCCTGAGGGCGGCAGTATTGAGCTTGATGGCAAAAAAGTCTTTCTCGCTCACGGCGATCTCGCCAACCCCGCAGACAAAAGCTATCGCCGTCTGCGCGCCTTTCTCCGCAGCGGTCTGATACGCACCCTGCTCCGTCTCGCGCCGAATAGCCTGACCATGGCGATAGCGACCCGGGGCAGCGACAAAAGCCGGAAGAATTCCGGGGAAAAACGCAGTCGCTGGCCGGCTCGCGAAATCTTGCGCCCCTACGCTGAAGCAATCCTCGCCGAGGGTTACCAGGCTCTTGTCACCGGTCATTACCATCACCCTTTTCAGGAAAAACTGGGCGATGGAGAGCACATCGCCCTGGGTGACTGGATCACTCAATTTTCCTATGCCGTCTACGAGAACCACACCTTCACTCTAAAGACCTACCCAGCGTCACCAACCACCTCAACAGACTGACTGTCAGCGTCCTCCGCTCGCAGGACCAGATCCCTGAGCGTCATGTCATCCAGAGCCTCACGCTCAGCAACCAGAAGTGTTTCTTCCAGGCCGGCAACAACTCTACGTTCACAGCTGTTGCGAAGACGATTGTAATCTGAGCCGTCAACGGCCAAACCGCGAATCACGTCATGCATCCTGATTTTTTCTAAAGCTTTTGCCGGTTGGTAGCCGGCGACATCGTTCTCATGCGTCGTCGCAACGACAAAACCAAGTCGCGACAAATCTTCAAGGATGGTACGCAAAAGGCGCGGCGGGACATCAAGGTTTGAGGCCAGTTCTTCATGTCCCAGAGGCGGCTTGCCCATGTAGAAACGACGTGAGACAAACAACAATACAGTGACAGCGATAAATTCGATACTGGCGAAATTTATCCGCTTGCCCCTGAGGTCCTGACGAATAGTACTCAAGTTCTGCGTGGCGTAGGTCATCTCCAGACCCAGTAGGACGATCATCCAGGAGAGATAAATCCAGACCATGAGGATTGGCAGAGCCGCCATGGTGCCATAAATGGCATTGTAACGGGCCACACCAACCTGGAAACTAAGATAACCCCACTGGCTCAGTTGCCAGAGTGTACCGCCGAAGACACCACCAATCAGGGCGGCTCGAGGACTGACCTTGACGTTTGGCATGAAGAGATAAAGACCGGCAAACACCAGCCACATCACCACAAACGGCAAGATCTCAAACATGAAGAGCAAAACCTCTCCAACGTATTCGTGTTCAGTCAGGGTTATAACCAGCTGCTGGCTTTTTAAAGTGCTGGTCATGGAAATCGCAACTACCACCAGAAGCGGACCGATGGTGACAACCGAGAAATAATCGGTAAAGCGGCGCAACATCGGACGGGTTTCTTTGACACCCCATACGCTGTTGAAGGATTTCTCAATATTAGACAGGAGGGTCAGAACAGTAGCAATCAGAAAAACCAGACCATAGGTTCCCAAACGGGCGACATTGGTATTGTTGATGTATTCAACGATTTTTGTGACTGCGGCGCCACCACCAACGGCCAGTTGCTCGAGAAGAAGGGGCTCAAGCTCATTTTGCACACCAAAACCCTTGAGGACCGAAAACACCAACGCCAGCAGAGGGACAAGTGACAAGAGAGTCGTAAAGGTCAGCGCCGAAGCCCGCAACATACAGCCATCAGAAATAAAACCACGCACGACCAGTGCCAGGATCTGCCCCTGGTTGAGAAGGAAACGTCGCCACCAGCGCTGGTCCGCGGCATCCATTTCCCACAGCTCATGCTCCAGAAAGTTCCGGCTCCAAGCAATCAAGGTCTTCAATGTACTCACAAGAACCTCACTTCGCCAATAATCCGTCAGGGAGTCTCATTCAGGTCGACTTCGATGACGGGCAAGCCGAATTGCTTCAGCTCATCGCCAAATTCTTCAGGATTGCCCACCAGAACAATCTGCTGCCTGGAAGGATCAATAAATTCCCGTGCCACCCGTTGCACATCGGCGACCGTCACGGCGGCAATCTTGTCACGATAGTCAGCGAGATAGTTGGCCGGATAGTTGAAAAAGGCCAGAGACATCTGTTGACTAACCACTGAATGGGTATTTTCAAAACCAAAGACAAAGGAGTTGATCTGACTCTCTTTGGCAAGCTGCAACTCTTCATCAGTCACCGGGTTGTCGCGCAAATCGTGCATGATTTCTCGGATCAAACTGATCGCCGGAACGACGGAAACATTCTTAGTCTCGGTGCCTGCAACAAAAGGTCCGGGTAACCGTCGGCCAACTTGAAAATAGGAATAGGCTGAATAGGCCAGACCGCGGTTTGAACGGATCTCACGCATCATGCGAGAATTAAAACCGCCGCCACCGAGAATATAGTTAAGCACCCGGACAGCGTATTGATCGGGATTCTCCTTGCTCAAGCCCAGGTCTCCAATAAGGATGGAGGTCTGCGATAAGTCCTTGGCGGCCAACTGAATCAAACCGGCAGCAGGGGCCTTAACCGGAGGGAGTTGCTGTTCGGGGACATGACCTTGAGGCCAATCGCCCAACTCCTTGTTGAGGGCTTCCAGCAGAGTGTCTCGATCGAAGTCACCAGACACGGCAATCCAGAGGTTGTTCGGTGCAAAATAAGTTTCATGGAAATCAACCAGATCTTGCCTGGCGATTGACTCAAGGCTGTGCTCGGTTGCAGTTCTGCCGAGATAATGATCCGGATAGAGAGCCTTCATCAGGAGACGTCGGGAGATGGAACCGGGGTTGTCGTTCTGGCGCCGCAGATGCTCCTGCGCCTGGAGTCGAGCCAGCTCGAGTCTTTCTGAGTTAAAGCTCGGACGTAACAGCAGATCTCCCAGTATGCTTAATCCTGCGGAGAAATCTTCTGCCCGTAAAGACAGATCCAGCTGGGCCGAATAGGTGCCCATACTGGAGCTTACATTAGCAGCCAGAAAATCAAGATATTCATCCAGGGCTTTGGGGGTCCTGTCACCCGCACCGCCACTGCGCCAGACGCTGCCAAAAAGACCAGCGAACCCCGTCTTCTCCTCTGCAGAGCTGATGCCACCAGAACCGATCATGGCCGTTACTTGCACCAGGGGAAGCTCATCATCAGCCTTGAGGTAAAGGCGAATGCCGTTGTCCAGAACCAGGGTTTCCACTTCAGGGAGTTGGAAGGTCAGATCGGGATATTCAAGTTGCTGGTAAGAGGTTGGTAGAGGTGCGCCGCACCCGGAGAAAATCAGGGCAGCGATCATACCGACCAGTAACAGTCGTAATTTGCAGAGATACATCATAACGCGTCCTCCCGCTTCAGAACGACAACCGTGCGGTTGGACTCTGTGAAATAAGTGTTTGCGACATGCTTTATGTCCTCGACCGTCAGCTGTTCTATTTCACGCTGATAATTAGAGACATAGCGCCAGTCTCCGGCAAGAGTTTGATAGCTGGTGAGCAGTCGGGCAAGGCCTGAGTTACTTCTGAGCTGACGTAACTGGTCGGTCAACAGACGGTTACGCACTTTATCGAGCTCGACAACCTCTACCAGTTCCTGCTTAAGCTTATCCAGTTCAGCGTACACGGCCTCCTCAAGCTCAGCCGTGGTGTGAGGATGACGCGGGACGGCATCGATTACAAACAAGTTGGCATAACGCGAACCCGGCGCGCCATAAACGGAGACGGAGGTCGCCAGTTTTTTCTCTTCGACCAGGGACCTGTAAAGTCGTGAGGTCCGGCCGTTGCCGAGGAGCTGGTCGATCAGGTCAAAGGCGTAATCATCTTTATGCGGCAGGGTCGGTTTGTGCCAGGCCATCGCGAGGCGCGGTTCGGCATCAAAGATATCGACAACCCGCTTCTCACCATTTTGTTCCGGCTCAACAGCGGAGACGTTGGGAATCGGGGTGCCCGGCTGCAGGTCACCAAAGTAGCGTTCCACCATGGCGATAGCATCGTCAGCTTTGACGTCACCGACCAGCGCGATCACGGTATTGACCGGAGCGTAATATTTCTGCAGAAACTCACGGGTCTTTTGCGGGCTAAGGTTGGCGATATCGGAATGCCAGCCAATGATCGGGTTACGATAGGGGTGCACAGTAAAGGCATTGGTCACCAGCGTCTCATAGTGGCGCCGTTGCGGGTTGGTGTCGTACGAACGCCGTCGCTCTTCGCGGATAACGTCCCGCTCGGTGTAAAACTCACGCAGGACAGGGTTCTTCATGCGATCCGACTCGATCAGCGCCCAGAGTTCCAGTTTATTTGACGGCAGGGAGATCAGGTAGGTCGTCAGGTCCTTGCTGGTAAAAGCGTTATAACCGACACCACCATTCTCAGAATAAATATTCGAGAAAACATCTTTGACTACATACTGCTTGTGCTCTGCCTGCAGACCTGCCAGCTCATCTTCAAGGGCCGTAACAGCGGCCTGATCGGCATCAGTCTGCAGACGCAGGGCATCGAGTCTGCTGCCAACAGCCTCTATTTTCTCAAGCAGAGGTTTTTCTTTCTCATAGTCAGTGGTGCCAAGAGTTTTTGTGCCCTTGAACAACATATGCTCCAGCAGATGAGCGACACCACGGGTCTCGCTGGTTTCATGCACCGAGCCGACCCCGATGGTAATATAGGCGGAAACAACCGGGGTATCGTGGCGTTCGACCACCAGTAGTTTGAGGCCGTTGGCAAGTTGATGCTCAACCACCTTTTCCTCAAGGGAGCTGCTCGCCAACGCGATACTCGCATAGCCGAACAACAGTATCCCAAGAAGCAAACATTTTAAGCCATTGATCTGTCTCATGATAATTATGTCCTATCTAAATCATTTCATTAAGTTATCGTACACTATAACCATGTCGTCTCGCCCGGTCGAGCAAGACATTACGTTTTTTAGATGTATCACATCTTGGCAGAAAAAAACCACAATTCGCAGAGAGCGATCTATGGGTTGAGGTTTTGACAAAGGCTCTTTCTGCTGTTTAACTTCATAGACGTCTGAACTGTAATAATACTAAGGAGAAAATATGAAACGAATAGCAGTACTGACCAGCGGTGGCGATTGCTCAGGAATGAACGCAACGATTCGCGCCGTGGTCCGTTCAGGGCTGAGCAACAACCTGGAAGTGATCGGTATTCAGAAAGGTTATCAAGGGCTGATTGATCAACAATATGAGCTTCTGACAACCAAGTCGGTGAGTGGCAAACTACAGGTCGGCGGAACGTTTTTACAGAGTGCCCGCTGTCTGGAGATGCTCGAAGAACCGGGGCGCAGACGGGCGGTAGAAACCCTTCAGGAGATGGGTGCTGAAGGGCTGGTTGTCATAGGCGGCGACGGCTCTCATCGCGGCGCTTATGAACTGCAAAAACGCGGCGTGCCGGTCATTGCCATCCCGGCCTCCATTGACAACGACATCCCCTTCACCGACATGTCTCTCGGTGTCGACACGGCCCTGAATAATATCCTGCACGCCGTCGATTGCCTTAAAGACACTGCCTCATCCCACGATCGCACCTTTGTCGTTGAAACTATGGGACGCGACTGTGGCTACCTCGCCCTCGTCTCCGGTATCGCCTGCGGTGCCGAATATGCCCTGATCCCCGAATCAGCCTATGACATCGACGAGATCTGCAAGCACCTCTTACGACGCTTCCAGGAAGGACGCGACAACTCGATCATCATGGTTGCGGAAGGTGCCGGCAAAGCCCAGGACATAGCCGACCAGATCAAGAACCGCATCGGCTTTGAAACCCGCATCATGGTGCTGGGCCACTATCAGCGCGGCGGCTCGCCGTCCTCTTTTGACAGGCTGCTCGCCGCCCGTTTCGGCGTAACTGCGGTAGAGGCGCTTCTTCAAGGGACATCAGGGATAATGCTGGGGCTTGGCTGCGGAGCGATTATCCAGACTGATCTGGGAAAAGTCATTGTAGGGGGACGACGCAAAATTGATGCGACGCTCCTCAAGCTGGCCGCTACTTTGGGGATTTAGGGTGCGACCACAGCAGCCTGTCCTAAAGCAAGGCCGCCATCATTGGGTGGAACCAGCGAGTGGGTAAGAACTTTAAAACCGGATCGAGCCAGACAAGTCAGGGTCATCTCGGCCAGCAGGCAATTCTGAAAAACCCCTCCGGAAAGAACAACCTGCCCAAGGCCTGTTTTCTGCCGAATCTGTGTGCAGACCTCCTCAATCATTGAGGCAAGGGAAACATGGAAGCGCCCGCCAATCTCAGCGACAGGTCTACCCGCTGAACAGTCTTTCAAAATCGCAGCAATCATCGGTAAGGGATCAAAGATGATTCGCCCTTCATCGTCAGACAACAAGTAGGGATAGGGTTTTGACTGGGACGGGTCGGCAATCATCTCCAACTGCATAGCCGCCTGTCCTTCAAAGGAGACTTTCTGTCTCAGCCCAAGCAATGCGGCGACCGCGTCGAAGAGCCGGCCGCAGCTCGAGGTGAGCGGCGCATTGATCCCCTTCAGCGTGGCCTGGCCTACCAGGCGTAACTCATTGTCGGAAATACCTTCGAAAGAATTCACAACTTCAGGGATTTCACCGTAAGCTGAAAACAGGTAACTCAAAGCCATTCGCCAGGGCTCTTGGGTCGCCAGGTCGCCTCCCGGCATAGGCTGGTAGCGAAAATGTCCGACCCGCTCATAATCACCGAGATCACCAACCAGGAATTCGCCCCCCCAGATATGACCGTCATCACCGTAGCCGATTCCATCAAAGATGATGCCGATAGCCGGCCCTTCGACGCCATGTTCAGCCAGACAGCTGGCGAGATGAGCATGGTGATGCTGAACGGCAACGGGCTCAAGACCACTCTCTTCTAGAGCATAACGGGTCGAATAATAATCAGGGTGCAGATCATGGGCGATCTTTTCCGGTTGAACTTCAAGGATCGACTGCAGATGAGCAATCGTCTGCTTGAAGGATTGGTAAACCTCCAGATTCTTCAGATCCCCGACGTGCTGACTCAAAAAAGCCCTGTCACCACGAGTCAGGCAGAGGGTGTTCTTCAACTCTGCGCCGACAGCAAGGATCGATGGCGCCTCATGGGGTAGAGCGATTGCGCGTGGGACAAAGCCCCGCGAACGGCGCAAAAGGAGCGGTCTGTCAGCCATCACCCGAGCGATCGAATCATCGGTGCGGGTTTGGATGCGACGGTTATGGACCAGGAAGGCATCAGCGACTTTATTCAGGCGCCGACAGGCTTCATGGTCCTCAAAGGCAATCGGTTCGTCGGAGAGGTTAGCGCTGGTCATAACCAACACCTCAAACTCATCCTGCAACAAGAGATAATGTAACGGCGTGTAAGGAAGCATGACCCCGAAGCAACGGTTGTCAGGGGCAACATTTTCGGCGAGATTGTGATCTGCCCTCTTCTGCAGCAAAACAATCGGTCGCTCTACGCCCTGCAACAAGCGGGCTTCGTCATCACCGATCAGAGCTAGTCGTTGAGCCACTTCAAGACTGCGAGCCATCAGAGCAAAGGGCTTTTCGTCACGTTGTTTGCGTCGCCGAAGCTCCAGAACGGCCCCAGGGTTAGTCGCGTCCACAGCGAGATGGTAGCCACCCAGACCCTTGATAGCGACAATCTGGCCATTTTTAAGGCGGCGGATGGTCTCTTCGAGCGGATCTCGAGCTTTTAAAGGTTGCCCGTTTGCATCAAGCAGTTGCAGCTGCGGACCACAATCAGGACAAGCGTTCGGTTGCGCATGAAAGCGACGCGAGGCCGGGTCATCGTATTCACTTTGGCAGGCTGCACAGAGGGGGAAATCGGCCATAGTCGTTAAAGGCCGATCATAGGGGATGCCGGTCACTATGGTGTAGCGCGGACCGCAGTTCGTGCAATTGATAAGAGGATAGCGGTAGCGGCGGTTCTCAACATCAAAGAGCTCTTGCAGGCAGTCGTTGCAAACGAAAGTATCCGGAGAGATCTGGGCGCGACGTGATTCATCTACGGCACTCTGCAAAATGGAGAAACCGACACAGCCCTTGAGCGGAACAGCTTCAGCATGAAGACTTTGAATAACTGCCAAAGGTGGCTTTTCATTCTGGATTGCGGCAACAAAACGGTCAAGGACGTCAGGCGCGCCCTCAACTTCAATCGTCACACCGCGAGAGTCATTGCATACAGAGCCTGTCAGAGCAAACCGCTCCGCCAGTTGGTAAATGAACGGGCGGAAACCAACGCCCTGGACGATTCCTTCGATGACGATCTTTTGTCTTTGCAAGTTAGTTCTTCCAGATACTTCATTATTGTCTAACGAGGAAACTATCGGTATCCGTAGTAATCATACTCGATAACAGCTGAACAATACCTCGTTTGGTGTTCGATATCCAAGATACTTTGCTGAAAATAAACGTATGCTAATAATTGAATCTAAGCTATTGTTGATCATTGGTTTCAAAGTTGCATATTAGATAGTTGAGTAACCACATCTTTTAGTAAATTCTTTTAATGTCAACTTTTCACACAGGGGTTCTCCATGAAAAAGATATGTACCCTCGTTCTAGCTCTCTTGTTGGCACTCATTTTCACGGGATTCGTTCAGGCAAAAGACGGGATCAAAAAAAAGCGGGTCAGACCACACCTCTATGGTCGAGTCATTATTGACAATTATTCCTCCGACATAGGGCTTGCGCCAGTAGCTTTTGACCATTGGCTGCACCGTGCCAATGCGACCTGTCGATTATGTCACGTAGACATCGGTTTTGCTATGGAAGCAAATGACACAGAGATTACTGCTTCTGACAACATCCGTGGTTTTTTCTGCGGCACCTGCCATAACGGGAAAGTCCAGTATGATGGCAAGTCTCTTTTTCGCGCTTGCTCAGAGGAATCATCGAACCTGACAATCGAAGAATGTCAACGCTGTCATAACAATGGTGAAACACCGGACCTCGAAGAGAAGTTTTATAAATTTTCGGCCAAACTCCCCAAAGAGCGCCAAGGCAATGGTATTAACTGGGAACAGGCTGAAAACAAGGGCCATATCACACCGCTTGATTACATCGAAGGGATTTCAGTAGAAGGCACGGACCTTGCCATTATTGACGACTTCGCAATCACATCAAAGATCGAGGGCATGCCTGACATTATTTTCTCGCATGCCAAACACACGGTCTGGAACGGCTGTGAAGTTTGCCATCCAGACATCTTCATGGGCGTACGTCAGGGGGCAACGACTTACTCTATGATCGACCTTTTCCAGGGAAAATATTGCGGCGCCTGTCATGACACCGTCGCGTTCCCGCAATCAGATTGCAAAAGATGTCACACAAAACTTTAAAACTTGTTCTTTTCATTTTATGCGCAAGTGTGGTTCTCCTGACGCAACCTGTTTGGTCACGAGGGTTTTATGCCCTCCTGCCAATGTTGCCACCCGAGGAGTATGGGAACATTCTCATTAACCGGACCTCAGAGCAAGAGAAAATGCTTCCGGTGGCATTCTCTCACTGGACACATCGGCTGAGGTACACCTGTGAAGTGTGCCATACTGAGCTTGAGTTCAGCATGAAGGTCAATAATACTGAGATAAGCCATGAAGAGATGAAGGATGACCGCCATTGTGGAGCGTGCCATAACGGCACAACCGCCTTCAGTCATAAACAGGACTGCATCAAATGTCATAATAACGACAATTCCTACATCAAAGAAAAGTACGTCTACTTCGGGAAAAAACCATTCCCTACAACCGAGTACGGAAATGGTATTGACTGGACGCAGTCGCTCCAACGAGGGCTGATATCTCCCCGCCGATATTTAAAGGAGGAGCCCTCTGTCATGGATTTTGACAGGACGATTGAGCTGGTAGCCGAGATGGGCGGCATCCCCCCTGCATACTTCTCCCACAAATCTCATCTTGACTGGATGGGTTGTGACATGTGCCACCCGGACGTGTTCAACATCAAGAAAAAGGGAACTGAGAATTTCAGCATGAGAGAGATTTTGAAGGGCAGGTTCTGCGGTGGCTGTCATCTCAATGTAGCCTTCCCCATCGACGACTGCAACCGGTGTCATCCAAAGGTGAGGTCTTATTAAAATGAGCAAACGCAGAATCTTTATCCATGCCTGTTTTTTTATACTTTTATCCAGTCATTTCGTTTCGTTCGACTGTCTTGCCGGTCGCCTGACATTCAACCTTCACGCTGAAGAGATCCCCTCCAACGAAGCCTGGAAAGCGGAATTTTCAGATATAACCTCAAAGACCGTCAACTCCATGGGCCTCTCAACTGAGGCTCTTCAATCCCTCGTGGAGAGATGCGACAAACTTCAGCCCGTTATTGAGGGCCTGGAAGCGACACCCCGTAAGATCTATCTAAAAAGACTCATAAAATCGAAATCAATTTTTAATTTTGTCATTGAATCACGCAAAGAGATCCCGGACCAATGAATGCGATGATGCCTAGAAAACCAAAATCACTGAAGCACCTTATAGGGTCATATAGAAACTTATTGCTTGTTTTTATGAGTGTGGCGGTTTTGACTCCGTCGGTGTGGGGACTGGAAACTGCGCAAGTCATGAATGAAGCTGCACAAGGTGACGAAAATGCAGCCTACTTCCTTGGAGTGATGTACAAAACAGGATCGGGAGTCTCTCCAGATTGCGACAAGGCCTTGAAATGGACAGAGAAAGCCGCTCTGCAAGGACATACACTTGCACAGAGCCACCTGGGTATGATGTACAGTAAAGGTTGCGGAGAACAGGTCAAAAAAAACCTCTTTGAAGCCTACTATTGGACCGCTTTGGCCGCAAAACAAGGCTTACAGTTCGCCAGAGAAAACCTCAAAAAGTTAGAGGGGCAACTCCATCCTTATTTGATTGCGGAAGCTCAACAAAAAGTTGAGGATTTCAAGCCTAACTGATAACGCGGATTCAAGTCGTAAGTGGCCCTATTATTTATAGGGACTTAAAAACCAACCCCCTTTGTGTGCCTCAAACTGGCACACAAAGGGGGTTGGTTTTTTTAGCACCTGATTAAAGGCAGACAGATTAATTCCGCATACGTATCCCCCAAGGACCTGCTTCAAGACTAACCTATTTTGGAGGTTCGGAAGTCACTCAAGCCGTCAAACCTCCCTGCGACTAAAATTATTTTTGATTACTGAACAAAAAATGCCCCGTTTCTATCGACAGGTAGAAACGGGGCAGATCATATTCTTCAAGGCTTGAATTACTTTGGGATATTTTGCGCCCAGGTCGGCAATTCGTTGATTACAACACCAAACATCGGGAGCACCAGCAAGTAGGTCACAACAACGGTCACCACGATACCGATAACATTCAGACCAAAACCACTTTTGGCCATCTGCGGAATAGTCACATAGCCGGAACCAAAAACAATTGCATTGGGCGGTGTCGCCACCGGCAGCATGAAAGCACAGGACGCTGCAATAGCAGCGGGAACAACCAGCAACAGCGGATTTTGCCCAAGGCCGATGGCAACGGCAGCCAGGATCGGCATAACCATCGCCGAGGTTGCCGTATTTGATGTCAATTCTGTGAGGAAGATGATCAAAGTGGCGACGGCAATAATCAGCACCAGAACAGGAGCCTGATCGAGCAGGCCAACCTGGCTACCGATCCAGTCGGCCAACTTGGTCTGTTTGAAACCAGCGGCCATCGCCAGACCGCCACCAAAAAGGATCAAGACGCCCCAGGGCATCTTGGTCGCCCAATGCCAATCCATCACGAACTTGTTACGCTTCAGACTGATTGGAATCAGGAAGAGCAGGATAGCGCCGGTCATGGCGATCGTTGCATCAGTGATCAAAGTCGGGTCGCTGAACATAAAACCGAGCTGCTTACGAAAGATCCAGCCCAACGCAGTCAAAGCAAAGACCAGGGAGGTCCAGCGCTCGCCGGCATTCATCGGTCCCATCTCGCGCAACTCTTTGTGGATCAGGTCGCGGCCGCCCGGAACTTTTTTCAGCTTCATGGGGTTGGCAATCTTGGTCAGCCAGATCCAGCAGATTGGCAGCAGGATAAGAACCAGAGGCACGCCAACCTTCATCCAGGCCGCAAAAGTAATTTCATAACCGTAGGTTTTCTGCAGGTAGCCGGCCAGGACCGTGTTAGGTGGGGTACCGATCAAAGTGGCCATACCACCGATCGAAGCAGAATAAGCAATACCAAGCATCAGGTTCAGACCAAAGGCAAATTTTTCAGGCGAAAAATCGATGGTTTTATCAAGGCCTTCTTTTTTACCCTCATCAACAACGTGGGAGATGATGGCCAATCCGATCGGCATCATCATAACCGTCGTCGCCGTATTGGAAACGAACGCAGACAAGACCGCAGTCGCAGCCATGAAACCGAAGATCAGGCGGCCAGGAGAGAAGCCAACGGCCTTGACAATATTCATGGCAATGCGCCTGTGCAGATTCCAGCGCTGCATGGAAAGAGCAATAATAAATCCGCCCATAAAGAGAAAGATCAGGTGACTGGCATAAGGAGCCGTCGCCGCTTTGGTATGCATGATTCCCAGCAGCGGGAAAAGCGCGATCGGCAAGAGACTGGTCGCCGGGATCGGAATGGATTCGCACATCCACCAGGTTGCCATCAACAAAGCAACGGCCGCCATTTTCTGTGCTGCAGGTGCCATCCCTGCTGGAGTAGGAGCTAAAATCATGAGAAGAAAAAGGATTGGCCCTAGAAAAAGTCCGATGAGCTGACGCTGTGTGTACTCGCGCGGCTCACCTTCTTCGACACCACCAGGACCTGACTTAACCCGGTTGGCGTGTTCAGCCGGCGCTTCGTCCATTTCATCAGCAAGATCAACATCGTGCTCAATCTGCGATTCATTAAGTTGGAGCGAGTCCTTCCTGTTCTTCTGAAGCCATTGTAAAGGCCTGAAAAGTACCAAGCCCTTCGTTTCATCATGCAGGTCCCAAAGACGATTCCAAACTGAACTGGCCATGTATTGCCTCCCTTGCAGGTTATTGTGACGACTTAACGTTTGCATCATTCAGCCGTGCCTATTGAGCAACCACAGTGCCAACCTCAAGGGAGATGACGAAAGAAGAGATCGAGCCTACCGCAAGCCACCGAAACGACACTATTTATTTTTGTACTACCGTATACACGTCAACTTGCAGAGCGGCAAAACAGTGTCTTAACACCCTCTTCCTAAAAAGAAAAAACGGCCAATAACGGCCGTTTTTGGTTGAACTGTTCTACCTTTAAGACACAACACAAGATCATCAGAAAAGGCTTTGAACCTTACAAGAACTACATTCCTTAGTAAGCGACTGATAATGTTGAATAGATACTAAATTCCTAAGTGTTGTCACCTTCTCCTTGGCAAGAAAAACAGCCTGTAAAATTCAATTATTTTCTGATCACGTAAAAGCAAACCTGGAACCTTAAGAAAAGGGTTCAACCGAGAGGCATGGTCCCGGAGAAACAACCGCTATTTGAAAGCCAACCCACTTCAACTTGCTTCACCTAATTCATATTTTTCCATCTTGTAACGCAGGGTCCCACGAGGCAAATTGAGCAAACGTGCAGTCTTTGCGACATTACCGCCGGTGATACCGACGGCTTGAGCAATCAGATCCTTTTCCAGCCGGCCGACAATCTCCTCGAACAAAATTCCTTCTGGAGGAATCCGATAATCAAAAGAGGCTTCGTCCTGAGGTTTTTCTCCCCAGATCTCTCGGGGCAGACATTCCGGGGTGATCGTCTCCTGATTGTGCATGATACAGACGCGCTCCATGACGTTGCGCAATTCACGAACATTGCCAGGCCAGTGATAGCGCATCAGTAGGTCAAGGGCGGCACGTGATACTTCATTGACGTTCTTGTGAAACTCCTCGCTGAAATGTTTGAGGAAAAATTCCAGCAACGGGGGAATGTCTTCGCGTCGGTCCCGCAAGGGGGCGACATGAATAGGAAAAACATTGAGACGATAGTAAAGATCCTCCCGAAACCCCTTCTGTTCGATAGCTTCCTTGATTTCAAGGTTGGTTGCTGCGACAACCCGGACATCGATATCAATATTGCGGTTGCCGCCCAGGCGCCTGATCTTGCGGTCTTCAAGAACCCTGAGCAGCTTAACCTGAAGGTTCATATCCATTTCACCGATTTCATCAAGGAAAATTGTACCGCCGTTGGCCACTTCGAAAAGACCTATCTTGCGGGTCTTGGCATCGGTGAACGCTCCCCGTTCATGTCCGAACAGCTCTGTTTCCAGCAAGTTGAAGGGGAGAGAACCACAGTTGATCTCAACAAAGGGTTTCGACTTTCGGGGCGACAACTGATGGATAGCTCTTGCGACCAGCTCCTTGCCAGTTCCAGATTCACCGGTAATCAGCACAGTCGACGTTTCATGCTTGGCTACCTCGCGAATCTGACGGTACACCTGTGTCAGTTGTTCACTTGAGCCAACCATAAGGTTATCGCCAGAAGCTTCACGAGATTGGCTTCCGCGCCTCAGCTGACGAACTTCCCGACGCAGATTCTGGGTCTCCAGGGCCAACTTGACGATCAGTCGAATTGCGTCAGCCTTAAATGGCTTCTTGATATAGTCGTAGGCACCCATTTTCAGTGCCTCAACAGCGCTTTCAACGGTCCCGTAACCGGTAATAATAATCACCAGAACCTCGGGATCAACCTCACGCATAGCGCGCAAGACCTCCAGGCCACTTTCTGCGCCAAGATTGAGGTCCAGAAAAACCAGGTCGACATCAGCCTCACTGACTTCCTTAACTGCGTCATCACCATTATCAGTAGAATATGGACGATAGCCGTCCTCTCCGAGGATTCTTTCCAGATTCTCGCGAATAAAAGCCTCATCATCAACAATCAGAATGCGTTCCATCTTGCAACCTCCACGATCTCACGGAAGAATTTAGTGACGGTCATATTAACTGGGGACGGTATCGGGAGCAACAGAGAATGGCCAATCTCAGCCACAAAAGAGAAAAACACACGTTAGCCAATCAGAAAAGAGAAGAGCTTATGGCTAGCGTTGGCCAGAGGCGGGAAGATAAATACAGAACTCCGTACCTTCACCTTCATGGCTGTGAACTTCTACGCGACCGCCATGGCTGGCAATTATGGTGTGGGTAATAGAGAGGCCCAAGCCGGTGCCCTCGCCCTTGGTCGTGTAGAAGGGCTCAAAGATCAGCGACAGACGATCAGCGGGAATCCCTTGGCCGCTATCGCGAATTTTCAAGCTCAGGCCATTATCCTCGCGCTGTGCAGACACCCACAATTCACCGCCATCAGGCATGGCATCCATTGCATTTGTCAGAAGATTCAAAATCGCCTGTTTCAGTCGATCTCTGTCCATGTTCGGGTGTTGCAACTCCTCCGGGATCGCCTCATGCAGGACAACCTTCTGCTTCTGGAATTGCTTGCTCACCAAAAAAAGCGTATCGCGTAAAAGCGCAGAGAGATCACCTGGAGCCAAACGGTTATCAGGCAAAGAGGCAAAATTTAAAAGCTCATTAACAAGACCCTCCAGTCGTTCTATCTCCTGCAAGGCACGTTGGATCAAACGTTGATCGTCCGGACTTGAGAGCATGCGGTCGTGCAACTCATCAAGCAAAAGACTGATGCCGGTCAAAGGATTACGTACTTCGTGAGCGATACCTGCTGAAAGCCGGCCCAGGGAAGCGAGCCTCTCAAAACGCGCCATTTGCTGGCGGAGACTAACGCGTTCGGTCAAATCTTCCATAGTCAGGATACGACCATCTTCACTGCCTGATGAGAGAGGATGAAGCGCCAATCGGTAGGTAAGGAAGCGACCGCTTCTTTCCAGTGAAACGTATTCACTCCAGCGGTCAACATTCATATTCGCAGAGACGGATCGATAGATTTCCGGAAGATCATGCAGCGCCTTCGCAAGTGGCATTTCGCCGCTAGACTCATCTTCTATATTCAATATTGTACGGGCCACGCCATTGAGTGAAGTGACCTGTTCGTTATTGTCCAGAGTAAGGATTCCGACCGCAACATTCTCAACGATCGTCTGTTTGAAGTCCCTCTCCCGCTTCATCTCCTTGCGGGAACGACGCAGGACAGCCAGCGTCCTCAATAAGCGTTCCCGTCGTTCATAGAGCTGCCGGGCCATGGTGTTGAAGGCCGTTGCCAGGTCAGCAACCTCGACCGGGCTGGAGATATCGACCTGGGTGCCAAGCTTTCCTCTTGCCATCTCTTTGGTCCCTGAAATTAACGTCGACAGAGGACCGGTGATGTTATGCGAGAGACGAAAAGCGACAAAAACAACCAACAGAGCCGTAATACCGATCATGACCCAGGCCCCAGTCAGGAAGGCCTGGTAGAGAAGGCGAATATTCTCTGCCGCTGACTCGGCCACACTATGGAACAGCTTTACTTCTGCACCAATTGTTATACCGCCAAAGACACCTGTCTCGGCATAGGGCCCGGAATCGAAAAAAATCGGCGCAAAAGCCATAATCTTTCGTGAGCCACCAACGTTGGTAACATCTAGGACTCCGGAGCGGCCACCGAGCACCGACTGGTGGACTTCCGGGTAGTTGGGGTGAATGAAGCTCGCTTCACGCAGATTATAAGGGATGTTCCCGCTGGCGATCGATTCCAGGCTGGAGCTCTTGGAGTAAGGCGGGACCAGGTGACCATCCTTATCCAGCCCCCTGATATCCCAAAACTTAGGATGGGTAATAATCCAGCCTTCATTGTCGAACATGAACGCATAGTTACCGCTCTGGTAGGAAGGGAAAACCACATACCTTTCATCGGTCGGCGTAATATGCTGAGTGAACTCCATCAGGTGCCGGTGATCCAGAGACAGGACGACAACACCCTGTAGTTCTCCTTTATCAGAGAATACCGGACGGGCGAATCGTACCACGCCTTCATAACGGGCCCCTTCAATCGCCTCCCCGGGGTTCTCCGCTTCACCGAGCTGGTCCTGCTTGCTGACATGCCAACCGGTCAGATGGGAGACATAAACCCTCCCCTCGGGGAGATCCTTGGCTGCGCTAAAATAAGTCTCGGTAAGATAGGTCGTGTTCGCAGGCTTGGAAACATCACGGAGATCATCAGACAAGAAACCATCAACAACCCGCAATCGTTCCACACCATCAGGGCCGATGAAAGCAAGCTCCTTATAGAGTCTCGCAGAGAGCCTTTCCTCGCGGGGATTTTCGTTGGAACCGGTACGGAACCAGATGAGACGACGGTGATTCTGACTGAACCAGAGATAACTGGCACTGTCTGCCGGGAGTTGAGACAGCGCACCCAGATCACTCTCGATTCTACGCAAGAAGGTACGCACCTCATCAGCCACCATAACAGCCCGCAACTCGAGCGTTTCAGCGGCCTGCTTATCCAGCGCGCTGATGGCGCTGGCACGAAGCATCTGCTCAACCGTATCCAGACTCTGCCCGGCAAAGGTAGCCAGGAGCACAAGAGGCAGCAAGGTTAAGCCGCAAAAAACATAGAGGACTTTTTTATGGAAAGAGAGACGGGGCATCGCCGAACTATAACACGGAGCATCACCAGAGCGGGAGTCCGTTTAGCAAATGCCCGGGGAATCAGTTCAGAGTTCGAGAAGGGAAATGCATCTGCCTGGAGTGAATGGCGAGTGGCAACAGATCCTGATGCTTGAGGAGCACTTCATCGAGGCTGATCCCATCACTGATGATCACATCACTGGGGCCGAAGATGGTCCGGGCGAAATGGCTGCCGTCCGGGCGCGCAAAGACCTCAATCAGGTATTCTTCGCCTTCGTGATCACACTTTAATTCTTGGACAAGCTCAATCTGTTCCATGCGACAGCCAAACTCCTAAATCAATAAGGGTAGGTATATGTCACAAGGAGAAAGCAAACATCGAGCCAACGGCAAAAAACGGCCTTTATCGCAAGAAGCAATCATTTCAAAGGAAAATAGTCGCTAAAAGACGGGGGCTTAGTATGGAAGATAACGGTAAGTCAGGTCTAAAGGTTGCGACTGACAACATAGTCAGCCAGACGAATCATCGCCTCTTTGGCCGGGCAATCCGCAAATAATGCGAGATGACCCTTGGCTGACTCAATAAGGAGTTTGGCACGATCACGGGTGTAATCGATACCATCATAGGAGTGAATCAGACCGACGATGTACTGCAGGTCTTCGTCAGGGAGTGTTTCCTGTTCGATAATTCCAGCTATTTGCTTACGTTCTTCTGCATTGCAGCGCTTCAGGGTATGAATCAGAGGCAAGGTCACCTTGCCTTCAAGGAGATCGTGCCCACACTCTTTGCCAAACGCGTCCTGATCGGCGACATAGTCCAGGGCATCATCCATAAACTGGAAGGCAATACCGAGATCCATACCATACGCAGACAAAGCTTCTTCCTGCTCAGGAGGACTCGCTCCAAGGAGCGCGCCACAGCGACTCGCCGCGGAAAGAAGGACTGCCGTTTTGTTGCGAACCACTTCGATATAGCGTTCTTCGTCAAGCTCAACGTCACAGGTACTGATCAACTGCAGGACCTCGCCCTCTGCCATCTGCGTGGTCGCATCGGAGAGCGTTTTAAGAATCTCAAGATTCCCTTCGCGAACCATGATAGAGAACGACTTTGCAAAGAGGAAGTCACCGACCAGCACACTGGCTTCATTCCCCCACACAGCGTTTGCGGAATCTTGTCCACGCCTGAGGACTGCGCTGTCGACGACATCATCATGCAGCAGGGTTGCCGTATGAATAAACTCAACGACACTGGCCAGGCCAACATGAGACTCACCCTGGTAACCGGCAAGCTTAGCGCTTAACAACAGCATCATCGGACGCACACGTTTGCCGCCGCTGGCGAGGACATACTCGCCAACCTTGCGAATCAGAGGAACGCGCGAATCCAGATCCTTGCGGAACTGTTCCTCGACGCGCAGGATCTCGTCATTTAAAAGATTGAGCACAAAGTTCATAGTTATTGGTAATCCGAAGGGGAAATTATCGCTTATCCTAATGAATCCTCACGAAGTATGTCAAAGCTTTTTTCCTTAAACTGCAAAGGAAAGATAACTCGCGAAGAGAGCTACTCTGAGAGGGGCAACGAAACGGTAATACGCGCACCACCCAGAAGTGATTTTTGTATAGAGATTTCTCCATCCTGGCCTTCGACCAGTTTACGACAGAGAGGCAAGCCCAACCCGGTCCCTTCGCCATGGGCCTTGGTGGAAAAGAAGGGCTGAAAGACTCTTTCCTGATCTTCAAGGGAGATTCCCGGGCCACTATCATCAACATATATTCGGGCAGAACCGGACACTCTGGAAAGCGTCACTTCAAGACGACCTCTTCCCTGTAACGCCTGCGCGGCATTCAACAACAGGTTAATCATCACCTGGCGAAACTGATCGGCGTCCGCAGTTACGGACAAATCCTCATTAAAGCCAACGATCTTCAGATCGAGGTCTTTAAAAAGCTTCTGCGGCCGAAGTGACGACACCACCTCTTCGACCAACTGATTCAAGTCAACCTGCTCCCTATAGCTCTCCGGAGAACGTGCAAAGCCGAGCAAGCCACCGGTGATGCGCTTACAACGCCGGCACTCATCGATGATGGCGGCAACATCCTCGCGCAAAGGGTCTTCAACCTCCAGGTCTTCCAGCAGGAGCTCGGCATGGCCGAGGATAATACCAACCGGGTTGTCGATTTCATGGGAGACTCCCGCCGCCAGCTGGCCGATCGCGGCAAGACGCTCACTGCGCAGCAATTGCGCCTGCATTGTCTGCATCTCTTGGTTGGCAGTGCTCAGAGCGTTGTTCTTACGGGTCAACTCTGCCCGATTCGCAGCCAGGCTCTCTGCCATATCATTAAAAGCTTGAGCCAGGGTGCCGATTTCATCGCGGTTCTCCACTTCGATGCGTGTTTCCAACTCTCCGCGGGTCAGGCAGCGGGCGCCATCGGTCAGGTTGGCAATTGGCCGGGTAATCCGCCTTGCGACAAGGCTGACCATCAGCAGACAACCAAAGAGAGCCGCAAGGGCAATCATGACAAAGTAGCTGCGCGCTTCCAGAAGTCGTGCGTCGATCGAGTCGTACGAGATCAGGTAACGAACCGAAACCACCTGTTGGCCGGTCGGTCCGAAAGCTGGCTCAATGAGGTCAAGCAGGCGCCTTCCACCAGAGAGCTTATGGGTGAGCATTGTCGTGCGCTCGGCGGCAAGGCGGGCAGAGATATCATCCTGATCAAATAAATGCAGATCAAGGCCAGGGAAATCTGCAAAGGCGTTCGACACATAGAGACGACGGCCGGTTGCCGAAACCAGAGAGAACTGGACCAGGTCGCGATTCAGACCGAGGAATTCGTGCATGTCCGCAATATCAGCGGGCTCGTCAGGAGGGAAAGAACCTCGGAAGCGCTTCAACAGTTCTGGGGTTGCCAACCTGGAAAAAGAGAGGCTCTGGCTAAAGAGATAGTCCTCCCACGCTTGCGCCTGATTACGCTCCAGAAGCATAAACGTGAGCAGCAACAACAAGGCAAGGATGCCACCCGTGTAAAATAGTAATTTTTTAGCCAAACCAGTTCGCAAAGCAAAAAACCTCAAAGCTAAATTTAACTATCATAATCATACTTTACTCGCATAAAGGGAAGCCCAATCTAGCCATTTATCTGACATGTAATAAAAGTACAGACAGGAGTTGACAAAAACCCGACTCTCTCGTATAAATAGTACCGTTTTTGTCATACTTAATTAAATCTTGACAATCACGCGCCGAACCTTAAACTTTGCAACACATTAATTTGATTTCAGGAGGTGCTATGGAGAAGCAGAACTACAACTACGCCATTGTGCGTAGCTTTGTCGTCTGGAGTATGATCTGGGGACTGGTTGCGGTTCTGGTTGGAGTCATTGTCTCCTTCCAGATGGTCGAACCGGGCCTTAATTTCCCACCGTACTTGACCTTCGGCAGGCTCCGTCCGATTCACACCAACGCAGGAATCTATGGCTGGGCCGTCGGCGTTATCTTCGCCACCTTCCTTTACATTGTCCAAAGGCTCTGCAAAACTCCTCTCTGGAGTGACAAACTGGCGAAATTCCAGCTCTACTTCTTCAACGCCACGATCATCGCTTCAGCGGTCACACTCCTGCTGGGCTACACCACCTCCAAGGAATACCATGAGATGGAATGGCCGATCGACGTCATGATCATCATCCTCTGGGTCGTCTTTGGTCTCAACATCATCATGACCATTCTCAAGCGCAAAGACGAGCAGATGTACATCTCGCTCTGGTATATGATGGCAGCGATCATCGGCGTGGCAATACTCTTTGTAGTCAATTCAGCGGCCATGCCGGTCTCCCTCTTCAAATCTTATTCAGCCTATGCCGGCACCAATGACGCCAATGTCGAGTGGTGGTTCGGCCATAATGCCGTAGCCATGGCCTTGACCGCCCCGCCGCTGGCAATGTTCTACTATTTTCTTCCGAAATCGACCGGTGTGCCGATCTACAGCCATCGCCTCTCGATTATTGCTTTCTGGAGTCTGATCTTCATGTACCTCTGGACCGGAGCTCACCACCTGCTCTGGACACCGATTCCGGACTGGATTCAGACTTTGGCCATGGGTTTTTCGGTCATGTTGATTGCCCCCTCCTGGGGGAGCGTCTTTAACGGCTATCTTTCCATGAACGGCCAGTGGCACCAGATGCGCGAAAACTACCTGGTCAAGTTCCTGATTCTCGGTATCACCTTCTACGGTTTACAGACCCTGCAAGGGCCGATGCAAGCCATCAGAACCTTCTCGGCATTCATTCACTACACGGATTGGGTCCCGGCGCACATTCACATGGGCACCATGGGCTGGGTCTCGATGATCTGCTTCGCCAGCATTTACTTTATGGTGCCACGCATCTGGAACCGTGAAATTTACAGTATCCCTTTAGCCAACCTGCAGTTCTGGCTGATCCTGGTCGGGCAACTGATCTGGTCGATTTCCCTCTGGGTTGCCGGGGTTCTGCAAGCAGGAATGTGGAATGCCATGAACTCTGACGGCAGCCTGACTTACACCTTTATGGAAACCATGGTCGAAATGTATCCCTACTGGTGGGCGCGCGCTTTCGGTGGAATCATCTACCTTTTCGGCCTGGTTGTCTTTATCTACAACCTGTACATGACGGTTAAAAAAGGCGAGCCAACTGCCGTAACGACTGCAACTGCAGAAGGGAGGGTCTGATCATGTGGGAAAAGAAACCTATCCTCCTTATTGTTCTGGCGACTTGCGCCATTCTCGTCGGCACTATCGTCACAGTGGTACTGCCCTTTGCCTGGGTCAACACCGAAGCCGACCGCATTGAAGGTGTCACACCTTACACGGCCCTGCAGCAGGAAGGCCGCGATGTCTACATCCGCGAAGGCTGTAACAACTGCCACTCCCAAACTGTTCGCCCTCTGGTTTCAGATGTCCTTCGTTACGGTGAATACTCCAAATCAGGAGAATTTGTGTACGACCGCCCATTCCTCTGGGGATCGAAACGTACGGGCCCGGACCTGGCGCGACTCGGCGGCAAGTACCCCGATGCATGGCATTACAAGCATATGGACTCTCCACGCTCCATGGTACCCAAGACCAACATGCCTGACTACAAGTGGCTTCGGGATTATCCGCTCGATCCACAGATGATCCAACGTAAGATGGAGACGCTTGGTTTCCCCTATACCGCGGAAGAGATAAAGGCTCTCAAAGGCAAAAATGACATGGATGCCATTGTTGCCTACATGCAGAAGCTGGGTTCGGACATTCCTTGGCGTGAAGCTACGGAAACAGCCATTGTCGGCGAACTGGTCAACCCCTATACCGATACCGATCAGGCAACCATCTCAAGCTGGGGCTCCATTTTCATGGAGAACTGCGCGGCCTGTCACGGAGCACGAATGGAAGGCGAGATCGGTCCAGAATTAATCGGTGAGGATTATGATGACGAGATTCTGTTCGAGCTCATCTACTCCGGCATCACGGATGGTGGCATGCCAAGCTTCTCAAGTCTTGGTACCGACAAGGTCTGGAAGCTGACCAACTTCATCAGAAACTACAAAGCGGGCGGGGACCAATAATATGGATCTGGCTTCCTTCGTCTACCTTGGCGTTACTTTCGGCCTTTTTGTTATTTTTGCCCTGATCGTGATACGGACCTACAACAAAAAGAACAAAGACAAAGGGGAAGTCGCCAAGTACAACATGCTGGATGACGATTAAACTTTGCCTGTCAAACACACTGACTTTTGACTAAAGGATATTCACATGAGCACAACGGATCCTCACAACGAAGAACATGCAGACGGTATTGTCGAAGATCGAGAAAAAGCCCCACCAGTCTACTTTAACGTTCTTTTTTACGGGCTGATCATCTGGGCCGTTGCCTTTATGTCCTTCTATCTCCTCTCTGGATGGAGTTCGGACGCTGAGCTCAAAGAGAAGATGGCGATTCACAAGGGCGAGCCACCGGCACAGCAAGAAGCCGCAGCACCGACGCCTGCCCCGGTAGCGGTTAAGTCTCCTGCTGAAGTTGTTGCCGCGGACGGCAAGACGCTCTTCAAGAAGCATTGCGCCGGCTGCCATGGTGCCAACGGCAAGGGAGCCTTCGGACCTGACCTGTCTGGCGAATACAAGTATGGCAAGACCACTATGGCCGTGCAGGAAAGTATCGCCTTAGGGCGTCCCAAGAACATGCCCGGGTTCGAGCAAAAGCTCTCCCAGGAAGAGATTGATGCTCTGACTGAGTTTATCCTCAGCCTTTAGACCTTTATGAGCGGCAGGTGAGAGATCTTCTGCCGCTTTTTGTTTTTCAGAACCGATTCCAGTAGTGTAAGGTCGCGCTGCTAGCTTTGCAACTCCGGGACCGCCCCGTGAGCCTCTGGGACAAGCCCCCTCAATGTCAGAAAAAACCAACCCTCAGACACAACTTAGCCTGCTATCACCTTGGCGCCGCCGCTGTCAGTGGGCCGCGACCCTGTTATTGCTGCTAACCCCCTGGGTGCAGATCGCAGGCAACAGTTTACTTCGTGTAGACATCCCAGAGCTGACCCTCTATCTTTTCGGCCAAACGCTCCGCATTGAGGAGCTTTATTTAGTCTTGATTTTCAGCTTGGCGATGACTCTCGGCTTTCTTCTGATCGCCATGTTGATGGGCAGAGTCTGGTGCGGATGGTTTTGCCCGCAAACAACCTTGACGGACTTGGCAGAATGGCTGGCAACCCAACTGGGCTTGCATGGAAAGAAAGGGCAAAAAGAAACAGGTTTCGGCAAAAAAGTTGCCTTACACTTTTTCTACATGGCCCTGGCTTTCCTCGTTTCGTCGAACCTGCTCTGGTACTTTATCAAACCACTGGACTTCTTTGCCAAGCTGGTGACACTGGAGCTTCATTACGCCACCTGGATATGCCTGTTAGCTGTTGCAACGATCATCTATCTTGACCTGGCGCTGATCCGACGCCTGATGTGCAGTGAGTTCTGCCCCTACGGTCGTTTCCAGACTGTCCTTGCTGACAAGTCAACCCTGGCCCTGCACCTGCCGCCGGCTGAACTGGCGCGTTGTATCAAATGCAATTCCTGCGTACGGATCTGTCCTATGCAGATTGACATTCGTGATGGCTACCAGGTTGAATGTATTAACTGCGGCCGCTGCCTTGACACCTGCCGCCAGATCATGAGCAAACGCAACCAGCCGGGGCTGATCAGTTATACCTTTGGCACCGAGGGTAAAGGTGCAAAAACCCTGTTAAACCTGCGCACCCTGCTGTTAAGCATGGTTACCCTGGCGCTTGTGGCAATACTCTTCTTTGCAGTCCATCAGCGTCCAGAGGCCTCGCTCAAAATATCTGTTTCACATATGGCCTCGAGTCGGACCTTGAAAGATGGTAAGCGCGCCACCTTTTTCAATGCCTGGGTCAACAATCGCAGCAACGGCCCGGCGACCTATGATATCAAAGCAAGACAGGCAGAGAGTGGAACGACATTGACTCTAAAGGGGCGGACCAGTCAGCTTAAGATGCAGGCAGGCGAGAACCTGCGTGTTGACTTTGTACTGGTAACAGCTGTTCCCAAACCCAGATTAGATGTAGAATTCATTCTATTAGATCAAAACGGACAAGAAATTGCTGTCAGCCAGGCTTACATCGAGGAATAATCAGCGTCATGACTCACAAGAAGAACTCCTACCCTCTCTTCATAATCCTTCTGATCGGCTGCTTTCTCGGCTTTTCCGTCTGGTCGGCCATGCGGGCTATTGACGCGGGGCCAGAGGTCACCGACGCCGACTATTACAGCAAAGGCCTGAAGTACAGTTCAACCGTACTGGAAAAAAGGGCCGCAGCGGTGCTTGGCTGGAAGGTTGAAACACAACTGATCGGGCGCACTCTTGAATTTCGCTTGAGTGATAAAGAAGGAAATCCGGTAGCAACTGCCATCGGCGATATTTTTTTCTACCTGGCCGGGTCAACATCGAGCAAGCAGCGGCCCTTGCAGGAGACAGAACCGGGAGTCTACATCTTCAACCTGACTGCTGGCATGACGGGCGAAATGACCGCACGGCTTGAATTCGAGCATAACGGGGCCCGCATTAACCGGCAACTGCTTCTCAATCTGTAAATTTATGGTCACAGCCGACACATGTATTCACTGCAAGCTGCCAATCCCTCCAGGAGACCTGGTCGTCGACGACATTGATGGCCAAGAGCTGCATTTTTGTTGTCACGGCTGCCAGGGCGTTTACAGGGTTATCAATGGCGCTGGTCTTGGCAAATTTTATCAACAGAGAGACTGGCATCAGGAAGGTGTTCCTGAAGGAGTTTTTGATACTGCTTTCGATGAAGCCCTTCTCGAAGGACACGTCGTCAGCCGCAACGAAACCTCTGCCGAGATCGCCCTGATTATTGAAGGCATTCGTTGTGCGTCCTGCGTCTGGTTACTGGAAAAACTGATCAACAAGGTTCAGGGCGTCGAGATGATCAGGGTCAATTACGGAACCCATCGTGCGCAAATCAGGTTCAACCCCAAAGAGACGACGCCAAAAGAAATTTTCACCAGCATCAGCCGTCTTGGCTACCTTCCCCACCCTTACACGTCTGGAGCAGCACAACGAGCGGCCGCAAAAGAACAGCGCTCACTCCTGATCCGCTTCGGTACAGCCGCCTTCCTCTCCATGCAGGTTATGGGATTCTCTTTCGCGCTTTACGGTGGCTACTTCCACGGCATCGACCCGGCGATCCGTGAGACGATTCAATACTTTGCCGCAGCGGTCACCACTCCCGTTGTCTTCTACTCCGGCTGGCCGTTTTTTGCCGGCGCATGGCGTAGCATCAGGAACAAAGCACCAAGCATGGATCTCTTGATCACCCTCGGTGTCATGACCGCTTACAGCTATAGTATTTACTCCATGTTCACAGGCGGTGAGGTCTATTTTGACACGGCTGCCATGATTATCACCTTGATCCTGCTCGGTCGACTTTTTGAAGGCTCAGCCCGTAACCGCTCTATTTCCGGGATCGACAAGCTTCTGCAACTTGCCCCTGATTCCGCCAATCTCATGACAGGTGAGGATATTCAGGTTGTCGCCAGCACGAGTCTCAAGCCAGGCGACCTGATTCTGATCCGTCCCGGCGAGCGCATTCCCGTTGACGGCAGGATTCACGAGGGCAAGACAGAGCTTGACGAAGCAACCATCAGCGGTGAACCGATGCCTGTGTTAAGACAGCAGGGTGACACCGTACTTGCCGGAACACTGAACCTCTCGTCCTCAATCCAGCTGCAGGTGAAAAAGGTTGCAGCCGAATCTTTCATTGCCCGTATGGCGCTCATGGTCGAAGAAGCGCAAAATCGTAAAGCGCCGATACAATCGTTGGCGGACAAAGTTGCCACACTCTTTGTCCCTTTCGTCACCTTGACCGCTGCGGGGACCTGGCTGTTCTGGTTCTTGAATGATGTCCAATCCACAGCGGCACTTCTCAACGCTGTCTCGGTTCTTATTGTTGCCTGCCCCTGCGCACTCGGTCTTGCCACACCGACCGCAGTTCTGGTGGCCTCCGGGAATGCCGCAACCCGTGGTATTCTTTTCCGTGGTGGAGACATACTGGAAATGACAGCCAGGGTCGGTACAATTGCTTTCGATAAAACCGGAACCCTGACCCTCGGCAAACCAAGCGTAGAGAAGATCATTACCGCCCCCGGTCAAAGCGAAGAGTCTCTCCTGAGAATCGCCAGTCAGGTCGAAAACGGCTCCAGCCACCCGATCGCTCGGGGCATTATCGACCGGGCAAAGGCAGCCGGAATTCATATAGGCCCAACGAGTTCAGTCGAAACTGTCCTGGGTCGCGGCCTGCGCATGGCGTGCTCGGAAGGGGAGATCCTGGTCGGCAGTCTCGCCTTCCTTGAAGAGTGTGACGTTGAAATTCCTGCTGTTGAATCAGGGTCACTGACAGAAGTGTATGTAAGCCTTGCAGGACTCTGGATGGGGACTCTGCTGATAGTTGATCCCCTGCGTGAAGAAGCCGCTTCTGCTGTAGAACAACTCCAGCAAATAGGTCTGAGAACCGTCCTGCTGACCGGAGATCGCCTCGCAACGGCCCAGGAGGTCAGTAGCAAGCTGGCCATCTCCGACTTTCACTCCAACCTCAACCCTGCTGACAAAACAGAATGGATCCGTGCACATCAAAAAGCCGGAGAAAAAATCATGATGGTTGGTGACGGCATCAATGACGCGCCGGCGCTTTCATTGGCTGACGTCGGCTGTGCCATGGCCGGAGGAACCGACATCGCGCTGGAGACTTCTGACCTGGTTCTCACAAGGGCCAACCTCGGACGTCTATACGAAGCGATCTACATCGCGCGAAAAACCCTGTTGGTGATCAAACAGAACCTCTTCTGGGCTTTCGCCTATAACCTGATCACCATTCCTCTGGCCGCCAGCGGTAACCTGGCACCAGTCTGGGCAGCGTTGACCATGGCAAGCAGTTCGGTGATCGTGGTCAGCAATTCACTGCGACTCGGTCGAGTGATTCGTCATACTTTTTCAGTTGCCAAAGCCTGAGCGAGAGATTAATATCCTCCAATGCTGAAATCAATCATTATCCTGATCATCCTCTCACTCTGCATCGGAACAGGTGCCTGGCTGTTCTTTATCTGGACCGTCAAGCGCGGTGACTTTGATGATATCGAAGGGCCCAAGTATCGTATGCTGGATGACGATGACGATCAGGACTCCCAAGGAGAGAAACATGAAGAATAGTCTGATTATTGTTAAAGCCCAGATCGTCACCCTGATCCTGCTCTGCTGTACGGTCGTTGGTGCAACAGCTGCTGAGACACCGATTGAAACAGTCATGGCTGATGGCAGTAAAGCTGTCATCCTTTTTGCCAGCAGCCCGCTCCAGGCCATGACTGAAATCCCATTTACAATTGAACTGAAGAGTAAATCCGGCGAAATGATCGAAGATGCCGAGCTGGCCCTGGACCTGACCATGCCCTTCATGCCGATGCCGCCCAACAATCCGAAAGCCGTGTGGCAAGACAACGCTTACCGTGGCACGGCGATCTTTACCATGGCGGGAGCCTGGCAAGTCAATGTTGAAGTCAATCGCCCTGGTGCTGAAACAGAAAAAATTATTTTTGATATCGAAATGGTCATCATGAAATGAGTGACTCGCTCATTTACATGGCCTTTGTAACGGGCTTGCTCGGCACGGGCCACTGTATCGGCATGTGCGGAGGTCTGGTCAGCGCCCTGTCGCTGTCAGAGGCGGGACGCCAAGGCGGTTGGTTTTTTCATCTGCTCTACAACCTCGGACGAATCAGTACCTACACGTTTATCGGCGCTGTGGTTGGCTGGCTTGGCTCTGCTCTGGCTTATACCGATCGCTTCAAAATGGTGACAAGATCCCTGCTGATTGGATCTGACGTCTTCGTCATCCTGGTTGGTCTTGGTACTGCAGGGCTGTTTACCTGGCTGAATGTCTCCAAGCTCGATTTCCCCGGCCCGATGAAAGCAATGACCTTTGCCGTAGCTGGCCTTCGTCGTCTACCTCCGGCAATTTCAGCACTCCCTCTGGGCCTTCTCTTCGGCTTTATCCCCTGTGGCTACCTCTATGCTGTTGCGATTACTGCCGCTCAAAGCGCGAGTGTTGCGACCGGTGCTTTAATGTTGTTTGCCTTCGGCCTGGGAACGGCCCCTTCCCTCCTCCTCTTCGGTGGTGCCGCTCACTGGTTAAGCGGTCGGGCTCGAACCTGGATGCTAAGAATAGCAGGGCTGGTCGTAGCGGGAATGGGCGTCATCAACCTGATCAAGCATATGCGCATGATGGGTTGGTTGTCATAACACTTTAGCAATAGCAGCATCAAAACATGAATAGATCGTCATAAAAAAGGGCCTGCCTTCTTAAAAAGGTTGGCCCAAGATTTGTCAAGCTTTTGGAGGCTTGTATAATTTTGGTGGCCCCAGTTTATCCTGCCAGAAGCGTTTCGCCAACAACAAGGCAAAAAGGTAGAGAAACGCCAGTGAAGTGTAGCGGAACAGGAAGGTCACCTTTAACGATTCATCAATCTCCAGGCCAACAAGCATATAGAACGCCAGAATCAGGTAAGGAAAGATAGGAATCATGGCAAGTTCTCGCCAACGATACTGATAACGCCACAACATATACAGTTGTAGCAGAATATAAGCGGGGATCGAAATCATGGTCAGGAAAAACACAACGTCATAGAGCATGCCGTATTTATTAGGCGAGGGATCGTAGAAATAGTCGATTTTACGCTGCTCGGCACGAAGTAACGTATCGACCCACTTTGCAGGCGACCTCGGCTGGTCAGCAGAGAAGCCCTGCCACTTTATCTCGGCGGCTTTCGTGAGGGTGTAAAGCTCCTGCCATTTCTCATCCATAACAATCACGCCGACAGCATCCACCCGGGTCGGGTTGGTATAACTGACCCAGACCAGTGCCTCGCCATTGCCGGGGGCATGCAGAGCCGCTGGATTTTTAATAGCCCCGACTTGCAGAGGGAGCCCGGAGTGCATGCCGATCGCCTGAAAACGAAGTGGAACCTTGCTCTCGTATCGAACCTTGACGTAGAGGCTGTCTTCATTGCCGAGAACTGATGTAACCGCCGGATCCAGAGAATCTAACGTGACGAGAACGTTGTCAGTCGGCTGAGCAATAGAGGGTGCACTGAACAAACAGAGAAAAAGAATAATGATGGAAGCAATACTTGTTGTTATTTTAAACATACGATCCCACGGACACCTTAAAAGGGCTAATATAAAACCAATTCTGTAGACTATACCGTAAAACCCCTTCAAACATCCTGATTTATTCAAAAACATGAAAAAAACTCTCAGCAGCGCAAACCTTGTCATCAGTCAAAATTGATACAAACAGGCAAAAGAACAGACACTCTCTAGAAAATAGCGCCACTTTGCCAGAGCTCAATATTTTCACATCATGGGTCACAACACTGACACATTCAGACATCAGACAATCGAATGACCAGCAGATTCCGTACGAACTCTTTATGACCATCGGCAACCTGTTATAATAACCAGGAATCAATAATTTCAAGGAGTATCACCATGGACATCGTCAAAATTCTTCTCGCTATCTTCCTCCCTCCCGTTGCTGCATTCATGCAGGTTGGCCCCACTCTTCAGTTCTGGGTCAACATTGTCTTAACACTGCTCGGCGGACTTCCCGGAATGGTTCACGCCCTCTGGCTTGTGGTTACCAAAAAATAGTTTGTCAGACGTCTGGAGAATACAGGCTCCGGGCACACTCAAAGCATAGGAGCAATTCGATGTCAGTTAATTCTGAAACCCTGGCCAAGGCGACTTTTGCCGGTGGCTGTTTCTGGTGTATGCAGCCTCCATTCGACAATCTGAAAGGCGTAATCTCTACGATCCCTGGCTACTCAGGTGGTCATAAGGTGAACCCCACCTACGAAGAGGTTTGTTCGGGGAAAACCGGGCACACGGAAGCGCTGCAGGTGACATTCAATCCACAGAAAGTCAGTTACCGACAATTACTGGACATCTTCTGGCGCAACATCAACCCGGCGGACCCAGACGGCCAGTTCGTCGACCGCGGCTCTCAATACCGTCCGGCCATTTTTTACCATGACCAGGAGCAGCAACAACTCGCCAAAAAGTCACAAGATGACTTGGCCGCGTCTGGTCGTTTTAAAAGTCCTCTGGCAATAGAGATCGTTGCCCTGGAAACTTTTTATCCTGCTGAAGACCACCATCACGATTATTACCAGAAGAGCCCGGTGCAATATAAAGCTTATCGCTACAACTCCGGTCGCGACCAGTTCCTGAAAAAATTCTGGGAGAATGAGGATTGATGTCAGAGCCTTCATTACTTGATCATCCAATCATCAGCCAACGCTATTTCTTCCCACGCCGGGACTCCGTACCGGAAACCTTCTGGGTCGATTGTACAGAAGCACGGCTGGCCTGCTACTATCATGAGGTAGATTCCAAAGCGCATACCATTGTACATTTCCATGGCAACGGTGAAGTTGTGGCCGACTACCTTGACGGTTTTCCAGAATTAATTGGTCGCATGGGATGCAACTGCTTCCTCGCCGAGTTTCGTGGTTATGGTGGTTCTACGGGAACCCCACAACTCGGCAAAATGCTTGAAGATGTGAAACAGACGATTGAGTCAATCGCTCACCCGATCGAAAAACTGGTGATTTTTGGTCGTTCCGTTGGCTCGCTCTTCGCGATAAAAGCCGCTGAACTGTTTCCTGATATCGCGGGGCTGATCCTGGAGAGCGCCGTAGCTGACCCACTGGAGAGGCTTTTACTGAGGCTACACCCGGAAGAGATAGGGACAACAGCAGAGGGATTGAAAGAAGCTGTCATGGCCGCGATGAATACACAGGACACGATGGAAAACTTCACAAAACCTACATTAATTCTGCATACCCGTCATGACGGGCTAATCGACGTCAGTCACGCTGAACGCCTCGCAAAATGGTGTGGAGGCCCGGTCCAGCTTGAAATCTTCGAGCAGGGGAACCACAACGACATCATGTTTGTTAACGGGCTGAGGTACTTTTCTCTTATCAATGAGTTCCTCAACTCATTGCAGGATTGATAGATGGGCTACCGACTGGCAGCCGAACTGACGCTGATTTTCCACCTTCTCTTCATCCTCTTTGTTCTTTTTGGTGGGCTGCTTTCCTTGCGCAAAAGCTTCTGGGTCTGGCTTCACATTCCGGCAGCACTCTGGGGACTGTGGGTTGAATGGGCAGGATGGCTCTGTCCATTAACACCTTTGGAGAATTATTTTCGGCGACGAGCGTCGAGTCTGGAATATCCGGAGAGCTTTATCGAGCATTACCTGGTTTCGATGATCTATCCCGAGCAATTGACGGTTTCTTTACAATGGAGTCTGGGGGGTATCCTTCTGATCGTGAACCTGCTCATCTACTTCTACGTGTTTCGACTGCGTAACAAACATCAGTACAAGGTTGACTAATGAAATCAATGCGTTAACTTTAAACAAACTGATCCCGATATTCGTTCGCGTGTTCAGGTTATAATCTCCAAGGAGGATACTTTATGTCTGAGAATGATTGCTTAAATCCCGAGAAACATTGCGAGTTGCATATGTGTCAAATGAAGTCGACCGAACTCAGCGCAGAAATCAACAAACTCTATGAAAATCCGAAGTTTGTCTGCACCAACTGCGGTGTTAAGGTCAACAGGGAAGAAAATCTATGCAGCCCAAAACCTATCTAAGGACCTAACATAATAAAAGCAGCGCACTCGTATTCTGGAGTGCGCTGCTTTATATCAACGCCCTATCAGGTCGTCCCCGCTCAAAAGAAAACAGGAAAAATCAAGACAAGTGGAAAAGGTATTATGGCACTATGGTTTGTGGAAGAAATTTCACTGCCTTTGGGTCCCAGAAATATCGCCCGGCATTCCAGAGTTGCTCCAGATCATGCCAATCGATATGCACACCAGCCATATCTTCAATGGTAAAAGAGGCTTCGAGCATCTCTGCATCATCGATCTGCTCGTCACCATTGGCATCGGCCCAATGAACTTCGGCAACATTGATCTTACTCTCGCCCTGAATAGGCACTGCAGATTTACTGCCTTCGTTACTGCCAACAATCTCGCCTTGAAAACTTCCTTCCGAGTTTAACCGAGCGGCAGGATCGACTTGAACAAGGTAGACGACCCGCTCCCGGTCGTCACCGGCCTTGATAATCCAACGGGCGACGCCGTTTACGTTATCCAGGCTTGACGCAGGCGGATGCGCCTGTACAATTTTCCACCCCTTCGGGAAGTACTCACGAATAATAATACCCCCTCTCTGCGACCTGTGCGTCAGATGAATCTGGACAGGAATCGAGCTGGCAGGGCCTGCAAAATCAGGCAGGATTCTATCTGCAGTGACCGAAGCGAGGGCCGGGGGAGATTGAGAAAATAGTGTGGCAAGGATTACCAACGCAACGATTGCCAGACTGCCGGCGATAAGCCATGGGATCGCAGACTTTTTTAGCACCTCAGGTTCCTCTTGCGAGGTCTCTATGGGCTTAAGGAGAATATCTTCAAGGGGAACTTCCAGAGCCTCTGCCAATTTCAGGGCATTTTCACGTCGAATGGTCGGATAGCGGTTATTCTCCCAGCGCGAAATTGTGTCCGTCGTCACGCCGACAACCTTACTGACATAAAGCTGAGTCAGCTGCTGACTCTCCCGGATACGTTTAATCTCAGAGGCATCCAGACAGAGGGTTGATGATTTATCTTCATAAATGTTCTGACTCATATCCGCGAGTCTATCAAGGGAACAGATCGCAAGTAAACAGCAAAATACAAGATGTCGACAAGCACGATTTTTGCGGCCGTAAATGCTTGTAATTATTCAATTACGAATCGACATCTATCGACATCCGGCTCGATGTCTGCTGATTTCTACTAAAGCTTCCGATATAAACAGACACAAGATTTGAGGCAATAATGCCCAGCATGACTAACCGCAAAACTTGGAGGAAGAAAATGAAGAAACTTGTAATCATGATGATGCTTCTCGCATTCGTAGGCGCCACCGTTGCTATCGCTGCTGACAGCTACACCTATGACAACAAGAAAGGTACCGTAACCTTTAACCACAAAGATCACCAGGACAAGCTTGGCGACTGCGCCAAATGCCACGAAGGCGAGCCTGCCAAGATTGAAGTCGACAAAGACTTCGGTCACAAGACCTGTAAGGCTTGCCACAAAGAGATGAGTGGACCAACCAAGTGTAACGATTGCCACAAGAAGTAAGTTTCTCTACTTCTACAATTTTAAAGGGCGCTGGATTTCCAGCGCCCTTTTTGTTATTCAGTAGATATTGTCTGTCTTATAAATCCATCAACTTCAAACTTTCGACGAAGCGACTAAGATGAAATTCGCACAGATATTCTGGGACAATGATGGGGTTCTGGTTGACACCGAACGTTACTACCTGCAAGCCAACCGTGAAGCCCTGGCCAAACTTGACATCAACCTAAGCGATGAACTGTTTGTCGAAATTTCACTGACCAGAGGAAAGAGCCTGCTTGATCTGGCCACAACCCGGGGACATGCAGACGATACGATAGAGGAACTTAAAGAGTGGCGGAACAGCCGCTACGCTCAACTGCTTGACCTGGAAGACATGACCTTGCCAGGGGTACGCGAGACCCTGAACACACTGCACGGCAAACTAAAGATGGCCATTGTTACAAGTTCTGCAAAAAACCACTTTGAGATCATCCACAAACGTACCGGCCTGCTGACATTTTTTGATTTCTGTTTAACACGGGAAGATTATATCAACAGCAAGCCCAGTGCTGAGCCCTACCTTCTGGCACTGAGCAGGAGTGGACACGAGCCTCACAGGTCCTTGGTCATAGAGGATTCACCGCGAGGCCTGGAAGCAGCGAAAGCCGCCGGACTTACCTGCTGGATCATTCCCGGACAGCACACCTCAGAGCACGAATTCAGTGGCGCAGACAGGACACTATCCAGCGTTGAAGAGCTGCCGAAACTACTTTTGTGAGAAATTCACTTTTTCGCAACTTTTTCTCACAAATTTCTCAAATTTTTAGTTGTCAACCAATTTAGTCTTTGTTATAGTCAGAGCAACTCTTCGATTGCCTGCAAGCCGAAGAGCTTTATGGACCCCGCGTATCCCCCCCCTCCTTACGCGGGGTCTTTTTTTCTTTTTTCTGCAACACAATCACTGACCAGAAAGATCAAACTGACTTAAGTGCCCGTAACATGTGGGGCATCAACTGTTTCTTGCGTGAAAGCACCCCTTTCAGCTCAAAACGACCGGTCTCCAGTTGAGGGTAGCCTATCGCAGCGATCAAATCCCTGTCACCCTTCACCACAAACTGGCTATTCTGTTGGACAATATCTGTCACCAGCAAGCCGGCCAAACCAAGGGCACGTTCGGCAACCAGCGCCTCCAAACCAAGCATAATTGCGTCCTTCTGCTCTTCAAACTCCTGGAAGGTGACAACCTCAACCTGCCCGACGCCAAAACGTCGGCCCTCAACTTCGTACTCCTTGAAGTCTGCCGTAAGTAAGGCCTTGATACTCGGATAAGCAGCCAGCGTGCTGCCCGCCTGAAACATCTGTCGGCCAAAAGCCAGTGCATCCAAACCGGAGCACTTTTCCAACCAGACAACCAACTCACGATCCACAGCCGTTGTCGTCGGTGACTTCAGAAGCACGGTATCAGAAAGGAGACCAGCCAGTAGAAGCGACGCGACATCCTTCTCCGGCTCGAGTCCAGCATGACGATAAAGGGACGCCACCACAGAGCAGGTACTGCCGAGGGGTTGGTTGATAAAACGAATCGGAGCATCGGTGTGGAAGTTGCCCAGCCGGTGATGATCAATAACTTCAAGGATGTCGACCTGATCAGCACCAGGCACCGCCTGGGACAATTCATTATGGTCAACCAGAATCAGTTTTAATGACGACGATCGCAACAGATTGGACTTTGTCGCAACACCACTTATTCTCCCCTCGTCATCAAGGACCATGACACCGGGTGCCGTGCTTCGCATCATGACTTTACGAATTTCATCAAGACGGTCATTCGGATGAGCGGTAGGGACCTCTGTCTCTACAAGGAGATGAACCGGAGTCGACATTCTGGCCAGCATGGCGCTGGTGGCAGTATCAAAAGGGGTACGCAGAATGGAGACCCCCTTGGCGCGGGCCAGGGAGAGGAGATCAGCATCAATCTCTTGATCTCCCGTCACAACCAAGAGCCGAACCCCCAACTCTATGGCGTCCCGCTGGATATCCTGCCGATCACCAACAAAAACTACGATGCGTTTAGACTCAACCTCAGCCAAGCGATTGTGAAAGCTTTTGAGAGACATGGCACCAACAAAGAGGTCAAGCTCTTCGGCGCTGTTTTCGTCAACGAGATTGACGGCTTCAGCCTGCAGACAAACCCGTATCGATTCAGGGGAGGAAAGAACCTGGCGAACCGGACGACCAGCTCGCGGCAAGAAAACATGCTCGGTAAGGCGCTTCAGAATAAGTGCTCCGACGGGCCGGTTGTCGCTATCCACAACAGGCACCATGCGAATGTCGCGCTGACGCATTAATTCCAAGGCCTGCATAAGCGGTGCATCAGCAGCGATTACGGCAGGTTCACCGTCCATCGTATCGCGTAAACGCGGGTAAACGTCGGTCAGAAGCAGAGGAGCCTGTTGTCCCAGGGTATCAAGGACAAATTCCGTCTGCCGGTTGATGTGGCCAACCCTCCTTGGGAAAACATTGTCACGCCCCTGTCGCTGGCATAAACGGGCATAGGCGATAGCGCTACAAACAGAGTCTGTATCCGGATTACGATGCCCAACAACGAAAACTCTTTCAATTCGGCTCATAAGTCATCCTCCACCAGAGACCCTCTAACATCTCCCATACCAATGATATCTTCGACGATACCGCGTTCCGGGACTCCTGCATCATTAAACCAGAAATACAGGTTACCGCTGTCGGTATCAAAGACCTCAGGATCCAAGGTTGCTGACAACAACAATCCATGAGAGGGGAAAAACTTTTGCTTTTCCTGTTGTGCCGCTGTCAAGACGTTCACACTAATATCGGAGAAGCCCTTACCGGAATAGGTGGGGACCAGGAATTGGGCTCCGCGGGCCAAAGGGCCGTAAACACCGGCTCTTAAATTGTAAAACGCCGTCAACATATCCACGGGCTGTTGCCCTTCAGGAATTTTACGTTGCTTCCTTGAGCTAATGACACCTTCCTTGGATTTTTCCTCGAAGACGATGCCCTGAGTATAGTCATAACGATGGAGTCGACCGCGATCTTTCCACTTCCCCCACTTGCGCTTAACGATTCTGGACGTGTGTTCGATACTACGCAGAGAGCCATCCGGGGTTAGTTCCATCACCGACGTGTAAGTCTGGGTGCGATCTCCAGACAGCCAAGAAGCGACCCCCAGGGTACGCCCGATCAATTCTGCTCGATAAATATTAGCTTGATCGGTCTCAGAAAGACGCAACTCCCCTTCTGCCAAACGTTTAAAGAATAGAAAATCAATGGCGTAGAGGTAGTTCTCTCCCACCATTTTCTGAACTTCTTTTTCTAGCCCAACCTCTTGAGCCTCGCTGCAAAAAGGCGCAAAAGAAATGAGCGCAAAAGCAAACACGACCAACGAAAAAGCTCTGAAAATCATAGGAAAAGACTGACCACAAAGAGAATGTAAGCCCCCAGCAAGATAACGCCACGCTTGCGGTCCAGAACAAGACGGGGGGGCATCATGGTCAAGAGACCGATCAACAAGCCACAAAAAGCCAACATAATAGGAAAATCAACATTGATAACCCTGGGCTCGATGGTGATGGTTCGAATCATCGGACAGATACCCAGGACAAAGAGGACGTTGAAAATATTGCTGCCGATGACGTTACCGACACTAATATCCATCTCGCCCTTCCATGCGCTCATCACCGACGCTGCAAGCTCGGGAAGACTCGTTCCCAGGGCAACAATAGAGAGGCCTATCACCAATTCCGACACACCCAGAAGAGTAGCGACCATAACCGCACCCCGCACCATCAACTCGGCGCCAAGGCCCAAGCCGGCCATTCCGATCAGGACCAGCACAACATTTCGCCCCCGCTGTCCGGAGGCTTCAGAAAGGGCTTTCTTAACGTCCCCATCTTGAGGCAAAGAGGGTTGGCGTGCATTCATCAGACAATAAACAAGAAAAATCAACAGGCAGAAGAAAAGGACCAAACCATTACCAAAGGCTAGTTCGCCATCCAGGGCGACTAGGTAAAGACCAAGCGAAGCAGCGACCATGATCGGAATTTCACGAACCAGTGTGGAACGGGCAACAAGCACTGGTGTGATTAACGCCGCGACGCCCAGAATCAAACCAATATTGGCAATATTGGAACCAATAATATTGCCGGCCGCCATAGACGAAGAGCCTCGAAAGGCGGCGAACAGAGAGACCATCAGTTCCGGCATACTGGTCGCAAAGGCGACCACTGTAAGCCCAACGATCAAGGGCCTAACGCCAAAGGAAAGGGCCAGATGAGAGCTGCCCGTAACCAGGTACTCGGCCCCATAGTAGAGAAGTAACAGACCAGCCAACACGAGTATGCTTCCAAGTAACATTCAGGTAACCTTTTTCTATAGTCTGTCGCCACAATCAGCGAAAGTTAACATTCAAGACGATCGATTTTTTTCAGTTTAATGCCTGCATCCTCCGGTGTCGAGTATAAGACACTTCTACCACGAAAATCTTGACTTTCTTAATCCCTGAGGATTAATATCTATATATTCAATTTAACAATAAAGGGATTAAGCTATGGCAGAAGTAGAATTTGACAAATCCATCTGTTTCGATCGCGAAGCAGAAATTCTGAAAGTCCTTGGTCATCCGGTGAGACTGAAGATCGTTGCCGGTCTCATGTCGCAGTCCTGCAATGTCAAAAAAATCTGGGAATGTCTGGAATTACCACAGGCAACAGTATCGCAACATCTTGCCTTGCTCAAAAACAAGGGCATCATTGTAGGTAAGCGTGATGGCGTTGAAGTTTTTTACCAGGTAACCTCTACGGAAGCCCGTAAAGTAGTTGAGGCTCTGATGCAGGGTTTTGCCTGCGCATAACGGCCTGGATGTTTCACACAGAAAGAAGGGAAATTCTTGCCCTGAGTTGAGGGATTGTATCGAATGAACGACCCCAAAGCCTGCTATGGGACTTCAATCAATATTCAAGGTTAGTCATGTCAAAAAAATATTTCACCGCTTAGTGCCGCGTCAACGACAAACGGACGCATCCAACTTGTTCTTTTCCGCGCCTGCTTCGTTATGTCTTAAGCCACGTAATTACAACTATGTAACTCAAGACATGCCTTGCTGGCACAAAAAATTACGGCGTTGTATTTACGTCATTTTATCATTGTCGCGACACTAGAGGCACAGAGAGGACCAAAATCTCTGTGCTTTTCTCTGTCTACTGTCCTCTGTGACTCGAGTGAGAAAAGAAACCAATTTGGAGCATGAACGTGCCTTTCAGGGCAGACGTTCGGCAACGAGCAGATAGGGTGCCTCTTCACTATTGGCCGCGCGAAGAGAGAGAACCAACCAATTCTCCCGAGACAGACGGCAGAAGAAATGGTTTACGGCACTCCCCTCTTCCTCGCCCCCCGGGTGTGCAGGATAAACCGTGACCGCGAGGCGACCACCGGCGACTAATAATTCGAGGGATTGACTGAGTGCAGCCAAAGTTGAGTCGGGGCGGGTGACCAGAGATTTATCTCCACCTGGCAAATAGCCAAGGTTGGCAATAATGGCTTTAACGGGATGGGTGATGATTTTGTTAAGTGAGCTGTGGCAGGCGTGCACCAGGTAAACACCGAAAGCTCTCGGGATCGCTGTATCGTCGGGCACACTTTTAACGACAAAGTCATGCTCTTGTAACCGTTGCGTCGTCTGTTCAAGAGCCTCGGCTTGCAGATCAAAAGCCACAACCTGCCCTTCGGCACCCACGGCTTCCGCTAGAACATGAGTATCCTGCCCTGTTCCAGCGGTCAGATCAACAGCCAGATCGCCATGCTCAAGGACCTCACAGAGGAGTTGATGACTCCAGGATACGATACGAGTCAAAGAGCTCATGGAACGGGGGACGCGGGACGAGGAACGCGAAAAAGAAGAGTCTTCATATTCTGATCGCTGATAACTAATCACTGTTCACTGTCTGAACGGGTCTCGTTCAAGACCAGGAGTTTACGACTAATCACGTCCTTGTGGTCGAGACGTAGTAGAGTGGCAAGCTGCCTGGCCAGGGCATCTTCGTACTTATCGAGGGTGCCGTCAGCGTAAATCACCCGCCATATGCCTTCCATAACATCGAGCTTTTCTGCCCGGCTGAAATGGGCATTGATTTCACGGGCAAACTGGAATAAATCGAGGCTCTCTTCGCGATGATCATGTGAGTAGTCGATCAGTTCTGCGACAGCCGCAGCCGAGAGCTCAAACTTCTTGGCCAATAGGTCATGAACGACTTTCGCTTCAGCGGCCTGATAGTGACCATCGCTATGAGCGACCTCCATCAACAGTGCACAAGTCGCAACCTGAACTCTCTCGAAATGATTTTCCTCGGCGACAGCGCCTTCACCTTGCAGCAGGCTCATTATACGATTGAACATAGTTAACAGTTATCCTTGAATTGAATGACGCGGGCCTTCTCCAGGGTAATCAATCCGCCTTGGAGCATTCCCTCGATCAATGGCAGCACTTCGTTGATCTTCTTTTCTGCATCAACCACCTCGATTATCACGGGGAGATCACTGCTCAAACGCAACAGACGATCTGAATGCACCTGGCTGTTACCACCGTAGCCCATCGCTCCCTTAATGACGGTTGCTCCGGCCACACCTTCTGCGTGAAACAACTCGACCAATGCTTCGTAGAGAGGTTTCTTCTCGAAATGATCACTCTCGCCAACAAAGATCCTCATCAGGACCAGTTCTTCCTGTTTCATCATGTTGTCCTCGCTTTCACAGAGGCAGGCTACATTTGCCGGGCCAGATAAATGCCGACAAGAGCAGCAACCACACAGACGGTCATATTTAGGAGAACATTGGCTCCGGCTGCGAGCATGCTCCCCTCTTCCATAAGTCTGACTGTTTCGTAGGAGAATGTGGAAAAAGTAGTAAAGCCACCGAGGAAACCAACCGTGATACCGAAGCGCAGTTCGGGACTCAAAAGCGTGCTGCGCAGGCTGCCTTCCATAATCAGGCCGAGAAGCAGAGAACCGATCACATTAACGGCCAAGGTTCCGTAAGGCAAGGTTTTTCCGGCGAGGCTGTAGGCCCATCCGGAGACCAAGTACCGGGCGATGCAGCCCAGGCCACCGAAGAGGCCCAAATAGAGTATTTTCACGAAAACAGTACCCTGGAAACCCAAAAAGAAAGAAGGCTAAAATCGCGTCTGGTAGAGGGCATCAAAGTCTGTACCACAAGCAGGGCAATGGACTTTTGCCTTTCCTTTTTCAGACGCAGCGACGCATGCAGTCAAAAACATTGCCAGGAAAAGACACAGAACTAAACCACGAATCGTGTGCATGTTCATTACCTCCTTAACCCGATGTTGCAAAGACTGAAAGAGTTTTCATTATGAGGTGGAGACAAGAAAGTGTCAACTTTTCACATTCATCTTTACACTCCCACTTGCATTATAACATTCAATTTGGTATATCTGTTTAGCACTCACAACCACAGAGTGCCAAACCGTTTATTTTAGAGGGATAAGAACATGAGTACATTAACTCTGCCGATCACAACAGACACCTTTGAACACTACATGGTTCAGGTCAACCGCTTCGACCTGCTGAGCTCCAAAGAGGAGCACGAGCTGGCAACCAGACATATGCAGGAAGGCGACATGGAAGCTGCCCACAAGCTGGTTTGCGCCAACCTGCGTTTCGTCGTTAAGGTTGCCAACGAATACCGTGGCTACGGTCTTCGTCTTCTTGATATTGTTCAGGAAGGCAATATCGGCCTCATGTTGGCCGTCAGGAAGTTTGACCCGCAGCGTGGCACGCGACTGATTACCTATGCGGTCTGGTGGATCCGTGCTTATATACAGAACTACGTCATGCGCAGTTGGTCGATGGTCAAAATCGGCACGACACAGATGCAGAAGAAGCTCTTTTTCAAATTGGCCCAGACCCGTAAAGCCCTGCGTAATATGACTGGCACCGAAGAGATTGAAGATATCGCACGAGCGCTTGATGTCACAGAAGACGCCGTTGTCGAAATGACTCAGCGCATGGGCGGCCGTGATACATCGCTTGACGTTGAGTTAACCGAAGGAGAAGGTTATACCCTCCTCAGCACATTAAAAGACGATGGCGAAAACCAGGAGGAACTGCTCCTCGCCCAAGAAGAGCAACAATTGAACACAGAGAAAACGTCGGTGGCTTTGTCAGTGTTAAAACCACGGGAACGGCACATCATCGAACAGCGGATCCTGGCTGAAACACCCAGCACTCTTCAGGATCTGGCCAACGAATACGGCATCAGCCGCGAACGAGTCAGGCAAATTGAACAGAATGCCTTGAGCAAATTACGCAATGTGATGACTGACCGCCCCGCATAAATGAGTGCGATCTATTTGCAAGCAGAGGAAACAATTGACAAACGAGCCATTTTGCCGTTATCTAGGGTCTTCATTCTATAACTTAATGTTTCAACTAACTTAACCAAGACAGGGCGGTTCAGTAATGCATAAATCGGTCACTTCTGTTTTTCTTTTAGGTCTCTTTCTCCTCTCCGCCTGCGCACCCAGAACGGTCGTTCCACCTACCAAGAATGCCAGCGTATACTTCCAGGAAGGTGAAGAATTCTATGAAAAAGGGCTCTACGCAGATGCCATCGCGTCGTGGGAAAAAGTCCGTGACAGCTACTACTCACCTGAGCTGAACACCCTCGCTGAACTGAAAATTGCCGAGGCACATTTCCTTGGCGAAGAATATCTGGAGGCTGGTGTCGCTTACGAAGAGTTCCTGAAAAACCACCCCGACCATCCACGCGTTGCGGATGTCCTCTACCAACTCGGTCTCTCTTACATTTACCAAATGCTAAACATCGACCAAGATCAAAGCGCCACCATTTACGCACTTAACGCCTTCAAAACCTTGAAGGACCGCTTTCCGGAAGATCGTCGTATGGAGGAGGTGCAGATTTACATCGATCGCTGCCTCAACCAGCTGGCATCCAGTGAAGTGCAAGTCGGACAGTACTACCTGCGCAGCAAGTCTTATGCTGCCTCAATCAATCGGCTGACGGGAGTTCTCAAAAAGTACCCGAACTTCTATCAACGCGACAAAACCTACTACCTGCTGGGTCAGGCTTACCTTATGAACGGAGAGAAAGAGGAGGCCGTTGCCTCTTTCAATACTCTTTTCGATGACTACGTCGGCAGCGAATTCATCCTCGATGCACAGAGATTTATTGATAAGAATTACTGATCTCCATACCGCCAAAATGATTAAAAAGCCCATCCACAAGGATGGGCTTTTTGCTTTTCAGGTCAGGCATTTGCGAACCAATGAAGACCTACTGCATACTATATATTTTCCCTTGACTAAAGCCTTGCCCCATACTATAAAAATGTTCTATTTTGTATACGGTAAGAAAAATTCCGTTCTGCCGGAGCTACCCACGAGCCCTACTCATCGTTACCTGGCCTTGTCGAGTTTACTCTGGAATACCGAAGAAACCGCAATTCAAGAGAAAGTCATCGTCGAGATAAAGGACAGCGTTCTAATTTTAATCTTATTCTCGGCAAACACTTCTAAGTCTGGGGGATATCCCGGATAAATTCCATCATGGAGGAGAGAGCATGTCCGATTACGGAACCTTAGAAAGTCGCGTTCGTCGCAAGTCCCTGCTCAACAAGGTTATGAAGCCTGAAGATACGATCAAGTTCTTCAGCTCTGGACAGAACCTGGTATGGTCTGGTTTCACCCCGGCCGGTTACCCTAAAGCGGTACCCATCGCATTGGCTGACCACGTTGAAGCCAACAACCTGCAAGGTCAGTTGAAGTTCAACCTCTTCATCGGTGCCTCTGTCGGTGCTGAAACAGAAGATCGTTGGGCAACCCTCGACATGATCGACCGCCGCTGGCCTTACCAGACCGGTAAGAACATCGCCAAAGGTATCAACGCTGGCAAGATCCGTATGGGCGACAAGCACCTCGGTCACTTTGCCCAGGATATCAGCTACGGGTTTTACACAGAGAATGGCCGTTATGATATCGGCATCTTCGAAGTTTCCGCAATCACCGAAGACGGTGGCCTGGCTCTGACTAGCTCCTGCGGTATCGTTGCCGAAGCTATTGGCCTCTGCGACAAGATCATCCTCGAAGTTAACACCGGCCAGCCTTCCTTCGAAGGCATGCACGACATTCACATGCAGCAGAAGCCACCCAATCGCGCCCCTTTCCTGATTACCAGCGCTGACAGCCGTATCGGTACCCCATACGTCCCGTGCGACATGGAAAAAGTCATCGCCGTAGTCGAGTCGAAGCATCGTGACAAAGGCCGTGCATTTGCAGATATGGACGACACCTCAGAAGCCATCGCCGGCCACATCATGGAGTTCTTTGCTCATGAAGTGAAACGCGGTCGTCTGCCTGAGAACCTGCTGCCCCTGCAATCTGGCGTCGGCTCCATCGCCAACGCAGTTGTTGGTGGCCTCGCCAAAGGTCCTTTCTCGAACCTGTCGGTTTACACTGAGGTTCTCCAGGATACCATGCTCGACTTCATCGACGGCGGCAACCTGAACTTCGCTTCGGCCTGTTCCCTGTCGCTTTCCGAAACCGAGGGTTTCCCGCGTTTCTTCGACAACTGGGACAAGTATGTCGACAAGGTCGTCATGCGCCCGCTGTCAATCGCCAACGCTCCTGAGCCGATCCGTCGTCTCGGCGTTATCGCCATGAACACTCCGGTCGAGTTTGACATCTATGCCCACGCCAACTCCACACTGGTCGGCGGTACCCGCATGATCAACGGCCTCGGCGGTTCCGGCGACTACCTGCGTAACGGCTTCCTGAAGATCATGCACTCGCCTTCAACGCGTCCGAGCAAGACCGACCCGCTCGGTATCACCTGTGTTGTACCGAAGGCACCGCATATCGACCACACTGAGCATGATCTCGACGTGCTGGTTACCGAGCAGGGTCTGGCTGACCTCCGCGGTGTCGCACCGAAAGAGCGCGCCAAGCTCATCATCGAAAAATGTGGTCACCCAGAGTACAAGCCAATTCTCAACGAGTACCTGGATATGGCAACTAAAACCTGTATCGCAAAGGGTGTCGGCCACGAGCCTCAGCTCTTTGATCGCGCCTTCAAGATGCAGTTGAACATGGCCGAGAATGGCACCATGCGCATCAAGAACTGGGACATCAAAATCGATCTCTGCGAATAGAATCGGCTGTTCCATTCAAAGTAACATCAAAGCCCCACCGGTTGTCCGGTGGGGCTTTTTCTTTGCCAACAATCCTCCACAAACCACAACCAAAGTTATCTCATTAAAAACACCGACGTTATCGCGCCCCATAAATGACCAACACGGTCACATTTATGGCACAACTTGTGCATTTTACAACACTTTTACAACTTTAGATGCTGTCTATTTCACACCTAAGTAGGGGGGGGGCTCCACACTTTTTTTCATTATTTACATTGCCTAAACTCTAGGCTTTTATTGCTTCTCCGATAATAGCAAACCCAGGGCAACCTGGAGACGCAGAGCCAAGGAGCCGAATTTATTTACTTATTTTCGGCTAGCCTAGCCACCGAAGAGAAGGTGTTGACCATTTGATGGCTGTAATGCTCCATCAGAAAAAATTGGTAACGCCCGGCTTCGGATTAATGAAGTCGGGCGTTTTGCTTTCCAACTTGGATGACCAAATTGGCACCGTTGTGGTGTATTTGGCCACGTGTTGTGGTTTTTTGACCATCTTTTAAGCCGTAAGACTTGAACAAAACAGGATTGATTTTGTCTAAACGCAATACTTTGACTTTTTTTTCCATATTTAAAGCCAATCCTTTGGCTTTCCAGTCGACTATTGTCACGTTAGTAATGGCAACGGTTTTGCTGTTCAGCACATCAGCCTTTGCAGCAATCACAGTCACGCCATCGACCTGGAACATGATCGGGCTTGACAGCAACTCACCGGCTTTTGGTCCCTACCGTTTTCCCGTTGGGGCAAAGGTTTGTGGAGGTACTGCAGGTGACGTAATTCCCGTCAACTTCACTTGGGACAGGACTAACCCTTATGTTGATCTTCGATCTGGATCAGCAGGTACGCTTGGGAACCCTATGGAGGTCACCCTAGGCTCAAACGGCTGCGCTGATGCGTTCTTCGAGGTTGAGATTGACAGAAATTCAGCAGCATTTACAGATTTCGCAACGAACCTCCCAGCCCGTTACCACATCACCGCTGGTGGCGTCTCAACCCCTACTCCACGAGAAATCGTCGTCGAGCGCCTCGTGTCCCAATCCCGAAATGCTATCACCAACATGGAGTTCGGAACGTCATTAGCATCCATGGCCTCGGTTCCCAATGGCGGCAGCATGAACCTGATTGTCGGCAACACCTACTACATCCGAATGACCGGTTATACGGCAACACAAGGTTATCAACAGCTCGAAAGCTTTGTCAGCTTTCCGAATACGATCTTCCAGATATTGTCGGTCGATACCACATATTCGGCAGACACCTCGCCAATTGTCAGCAGCCCAAATGACCAGCTTTATGCAGATGCTTGTGGATGGGACAATGACCCCAACAGCCCCAGTTACATGAGCTGCTGGGTCGACGGCAAAGCCGGAGGGGCAATCACCGTCACTTACCAGGTTGAAATTCTCAGTGTTGGAAGCGGTCGGGAATCCCTCAACACACTCATTCATGACTTTTCCGGAAGTAGCTTCCATTACAACGCCGACTTCTCGACCAGTACCAGATTTGCCAATCTGATCGATCCGACGTCGATTTCTATAAGCAAGGACTTCGCCCCCGACCCAAACAATGTTGGTGGAGTGTCTTCCTTGACCTTCAGGCTAACCAATCCGAATTACGGTTCTATCAGCGGGGTCAGTTTCATCGACGACTTTCCAAACACAGGGAGTGCCCCTGCAGCGCCTGGCGACATGATCCTTGCCGACACCATTAAGACCAACACCTGCGGCGGAACACTCAGCGATGCCGGCGGCGGAGTCCTTAATTACGGCGACGATGGAATCAGCCTCACGGGTGCCACAATCCCGGCAAACAGCAGCTGCTCAGTAGTGGTTAATGTAACGACCACAGCTCTCGGGATCTATAACAACACAACGGATAATGTGTTCGTCGGAACAATCGACACCGGCAAATTTGCCAGTGATTCGCTAACTGTCAACACTGATCCTCCACCGGGTACAGGGGTCTGTAATGATCCCATGGCTAGTTGGCTCTTCACAAGCGGGTTTACTGTAACCAACCCTGCGCCGACCACTAACAACATCACGACAGCGACAGCAAGCAGTGGGAGCGGCCTCAATCCTGCGTCAGGAAATAGTCGTACAGCCGATGGAACATCGGCCTGGCTTTCAAATGGCAGCATTGACTCATCTGGAACGACATTGGTGACTAGCAACAACGATTACTTTGAGTTCGCTCTTAACACCACGGACTATACCAGTGTCGACGTTTCTTTTTATGCCAAGCGCTCCAACAATGGCCCCAAGGGGGTTGCGGTCTACTACAGCAACACTTCTGGTAATCCTGAGACAAATCCGACTCTCTACGACAGTGCCACCGCCTTGGACGGAGCGGGAACTGGCTGGTTAGCTTTCGGCGCATTCACAATTCCAACAAGTGCAAACCCCACCTACATCCGTATCTACGGATATAATGCGAAAAACTCAAGTCCCGGCTCAGATTTTTATATAGACGACGTTGTCTTTACCGGATGTAAACTCCCCATACCCCCGACCATAGCCAAATCGTTTACGCCGACAATGATCGCCAGTACGGGCACATCAACACTGAGTTTCACCTTGACCAACCCCAACGCTATCCAACTGACGGGGGCCCAGTTCACGGATGCTTTGCCTGCGGGCATGACCGTGGCCAGCACTCCCGGAGCCAGCACAACCTGCACGGGGTCACCGACCTGGGCTCCAACAGCAGGAGCAACAAGCTTGACGTTTGGTAATCCAACCGGGGGCACCATCCCTGTCAGTGGCTCATGCACCGTGCAGGTCGATGTTACTGCAGCGACAGGAACCTACAGCAACACCAGTGGATTCCTCTCCACCTCGGAAGGTGGCGTCAACAAGAATAATATAGCGACGGCAACCCTGACGGCTCTCGCGCCACCAGCTATGACCAAACAGTTTGCACCCAATCCCACTATTGAGGGGGGAACCACTACACTAACATTTCAAGTAACTAACCCCAACGCCAGCAACGCACTTAGCCTCGTCGCCTTCAGCGATACCTTCCCGACAGCACCGGGCGCAATGATTGTAGCCCCAACGCCGAATGACAGCACCAGCGGTTGCGGCACGCCAACGTTCTCTCCAGTTTCTGGCTCTGGATCAATTTCCTTCAGTGGCGGCACCATCGCAGCAGGAGCAACCTGTACCGTCAGTGTTGACATTACAGCACCAGTTTTAGGAAGCTACGGAAACACCAGCGGAATTGTTTCCCACCAACTTCCGGCTGGAACGGCCTGGTACGGCAACTTCGCTACAGACACACTGCAAGTTGATCCAGCCAATCCAGACATCGCACTTCTTAAGCAAGTTTCCACTGTTAACGCAGGGCCATGGTCCTCTTATCTCGCTACCGCAACCGGAGATAATGTCTACTACAAATTCACTGTTGAAAATCTGGGTGACGTGCCACTTAGTTCAGTCGATGTCACCGACCCAGAGCCTGAAATTAATATGGCAAGTTGCATCTGGAATGATGGTGAGGGTCTATTACTCTCTGCCCCCTTCGACCTGCCAGTGGCCGATGCTGACAACGGCCATCTAGCGACCTGTGTTCTTGGTCCAATCACTGCAGCATTGGGTTCACACGAAAACACAGCAACAGCCTCGGGGACTTTCGCCGCCACGACGGTCACTGACACCTCAACGGCAACATATGCCACTAGTGCGTTAACCCTTACAAAAAGCGCAGCAGAAGCTTATTTTTTAGCCCTTGACGACATTCTCAGCTACAGCTACACGATCAGCAATACCGGCTCGGCGATTCTTTCCGGACCACTCACAATTGCAGTCACTGACAATAAAATCAACGCTGTCACCTGCCCTGCCCTGACCACGGTGGGGAATAATAATAGCGACTTTGAGCCCGGCGAGAGTCTCGTCTGTTCGGCAAGCTACACCGTCACAGCCTCAGACGTTAGCAACAAACAGGTTACCAACATTGCCCGGGCTAAAGTCGGTGTCGTCTTCACGCCAATAGCCACTGCAACGGTCCCACTCGGCCCGGACTTGAGTGTAGTCAAGACCAACAGTGTCGGTGGTACAGCTGCTACGAATATTCCTTTTGACTGGATATTGACTGTCACAAATCAATCGAGTTCAGGAGCGGCTGCAACGTTCATTAATGGTGAAGTGCTTTTGGTTGATGACCTACCGTCACCCGGTGCGACATACAGCGTACCGGCCGTAGCAACCAACTCTGGCGGAGCATCAGGCGTTATCAGCTGTGCGATCGCCAGCAACACCCTGACCTGTAGTGCGACGGGAGCTGTCAGCATTCCTCCCGGAGGATCTTTCAGCATCGCAGTCAACACAACGGCAGATGCATCAGTTTCGCCCCTTGTAAACCCACAGGGTAATTGTGAGGTAGACCCTGACAACAACGTTATCGAGATTATCGATACGATTGACATCCCGACAAACAACACGTGTTCAGATTCTGTAGACGTGGTGACCCCGGCATTAACGATTACGAAAACGGCCAGTGCTTCTTATTTTATAAGCGAATTAGACCTCCCAATTGATTACACCTATACAGTAACAAATACTGGCGGGGCTGATATCCCAGGTGGAGTATCTGTAGTTGACGACAAAATAGTGCCTGCATCTATCACCTGTCCGGCGATTGCTATTCTCAATGCAGGAGCATCTGTCACCTGCACTGCATCGTACAGTGTCACCTCGGCAGATGTAACGGTAAGAGAGATCACCAACAAGGCAACGGCAACAGTAGGGGCTGTTTCTTCTCCAAAAGTATCGTTAACTATCCCAATTGGACCCGACCTAAGTGTAGTAAAGAGCAGTGACGTTGTCGGCGCAGCAACCCCCGGGACACCCTTCAACTGGACACTGGCTGTGACCAACGCGCCAACAGCTGGCGCCCCGGCCACCTTCACTGACACACTGTTACTCCTGACCGATGAACTTCCCAATTCAGGAGAAACGTACAGCGTTCCGGCCACCGCGACCAATACCGGTGGCAGCACTGGCTCGGTCGATTGCGCGATTGCTGCAGATATTCTGAGCTGCACTGCGAACGGTGCCGTCTCGATTCCTCCCGGCGGAGGCTTCAGCATCGCCGTTGCCACGACCCCAACGGTTGTCGGAACTTTGCTTAATCCACGAGGTGGCATTGGTGTGGGTGTTTGCCAAGTAGACCCAGGGACTCTCGCTTCCGAAACAGATGAATCCAACAATGATTGTTCGGACTCGGTCACCGTCGGGCTACCCTCACTCACTGTTACCAAGATGGCAGACCAGGCTAAAGCCCCTCCCGGCGGGCTTATCAATTACACAGTGATCATAGGGAACTCCGGACCCGTGATTGCCAAGGATGTGAAAGTTGAAGATTTCATGGGCCGTTTTACAGCTCTAGGCCTTGATCCATATGGCAACGGAACTCCGTTCCATCTAACACCAGAGACCTCTGGACTCATCATTCAAACAATAGAGTATTCAAACGATACCGATGACTCGGATGGCATCACGTACGGTTACGTTCCGTCGGACCCATCCGGCTTCGACAGCGACGTTACCTACTGGCGCATCTTCATGGGAGGTGACATGCAAGCGAATCCAAGCCAGTTCACACTTCGATATCAGGCCCAAGTGGAATAGAGGAACAACATTGACAAGGAGAACCAACATGCACAGCACAGACAGGAGTTTAGCAAATCTGCTCATTGTGGCAGCCATTGTACTTATTCTCACCCCGGCCGTGGCTTTAGCCAAACCGCAGATTGAGGTCACACAAATGGTGACGAAAAAAACAACTGTGGTGGAAAACGGAAAAGAATTGGTGAAACAGGTCCCTGCTGATGAAGCTGCTCCAGGAGAAACAATACATATCACTCTGGAGGTAAAAAACTCAGGCGATGAGACAGCGACAGACCTGATATTGAACAACCCAATTCCTGAAGGGGCTAGATATGTCAACGGCAGCGCGGAAGGAGTCGGAGCAGACATCACCTTCTCTATCGACAACGGGAAGAGCTACAAAAAGCCTGCACTTCTGACATATGAAATCACGCTTTCGGACGGCCACAAGGAGAAGCGAGTCGCTTCACCAGAAGAGTATACCCATTTGCGCTGGACCTTGCCGTTACTTACCCAAGGGAGAACTAACAAATTGAAGTTCAGCGCCACCATCGAAAAATAACGGAAGCCTCAATACAGACAGATCCGCACACAAAGGAGACGATCATGAACCAACAACTACCAAAGAGTCGCGCAAAGCCCATTTCAGCAGGACCCCGGACCGGTCTGCCCAACCGGCCAAACTCACATATGGAAATCAACATCAGTAGATGTTTTAAATCAACATTACATAGGAGAAACACCATGAAAAAAACACGAAGAACTTTCCGGACGATTGGGCTGCTGATTGCCCTGACCGGAATCAGCCTGTGTTTAGCAGGGAACTCTATGGCTGCTCCGAACACAGCTGCCAATCACATCATTCGCAACACCGTCACGGTCAGCTTCGATGACGCAGGTGGCAACGCCCAGACTCCAGTATCCGATTTCATTGAAGTCACCGTCAGCTTAGTCGAAAGCGCTCCGATCTTGAGTGATCCGACCGATGGCACCACCGATTCAGCCACACCGTATGACTACACCTATACCCTGACATCGACGGCCAACGGCCCAGCCACCTATCAACTGGCCGTTGATCTGACGACTGCATCGGCCTTCATCTCTGGATCGACGACAGAATTTCTGCAGGGCGGGGTTGCTATCGTCGGTCCAAATCAGCTGCCCCTAGGTGCCTCAACCGTTGCAAGCGCAGTCACTTTGGGCGGAGCAGTCGGAAATACAACCGACATCACCGTGCCCAGCGACGATTTGAATACTGACAGTGCCGTCAACGGGATTGCCATCGGGGATTTCGTTGTTATCCAAGACACGCTCTTCAAAGTAACGAACATAAACGACACGAACGGTGGGGCCTTCAACGCCACGTCAACGATCACAGTCGAAGGAACCGGCACGGCAAATGTCAACGCCATCGTCACTAACCTGATCGCCGAACAGCAGACCTTCACCTTAAGGGTCACACCCGGCACAGTCACTGACACCACGGACCAGACAATTGACGTGGACATTAGCGTAGACAAAGCACTTGCAACTGAAGCTCTTGATTCTACACAAACCACTGTTCAGGTTGCCGCACTGTCGGTCACCAAGGAAGTCGCGGTCGACGCCGACAACAACGGTATTGAAGATGGCCCTTATGCCGCTACGGCAAACGCAGCACCGGGCAACACCCTGATTTACCGTATCACTGTTACCAACAACGGAAGCGCCAACGCCACCAATGTGGTCATCACTGATCCCTTGGTCGCATTCACCCTCTACACCAATCTCAGCGCGAAATCGTCAAGCATCAGTGATAGCAAATACCTAGCGGGAACAGGGCTGACTGACCTTAGCGATTCACCAGTGGACGAATATGAATTCACTGCAGGTGATGTCGCAACTTACGAGGTCGGGACCATCCCACCCGACCAAACCAATAATATCCTTAACCATAGGCTGCTCTTCTTCAGCGTCACCGTCCAGTAATTGGGCTAGGCGGAACAGCTACACAAGCCTGCGGGTGCTCGCTCAAAAAAGCACCCGCAGGCACAAAATTTTGTTAACAACATTACAAAGCAGTTCAGTAACCGGATGATAAGTTGATTAATCGTAACCATAAAATAATAACAAAGCACAATAACTGGCTGACAGGACGCATCAACCGCGTTCTCGCCACCGGTTTGCTTTTGTTGTGGTTTACGATCGGACTTGTCTCTTGGGCAGAGGCCGTAACTCCGGGAACTCTCATGATTAACCGCGTCAGTGTTCACTCTGCGACACAAAACTTGTCGGGCACTGCAACAGTCAAAGCTATTGAACGCACTCCCTCACAACTCGACTTTTTCGCCTACGCACCAAACTCTACAGTCGCGGAGCAACTATATGTGAGTGCGACCCTGTTTAGCAGCGATGCAACAGCAACCGGCAACTTCTTATCACAAGTACCTCCCCAAGTGGTAGGTGCCGAAACACCTATAACTCTGGACCAGCCTCTTCCGTTACTGGCAACGAGTGTTCTGCATGCAGGAAACCCTCTTTTCATGCGGTTGACAGACCTGGATCAAAACCTTTACCCAACGATTCGTGAGAACGTTCTCGTTCTGGTGCACGCGCCAAATGGTGACAAAGAGCTGTTAGAATTAAACGAAACGGATCCGGACACCGGAATTTTTACGGGTTATCTGATTACAGCCAACCAAGGGACAGCCCCTGTTGAGGGTGACGGATTAATGGATTTAAAGAACATCCATCAAGTTGATGGGTTTTATTTCGACCCGATTGATGGAAGTGACAGCTCCGCTGCAGGGGCTCTCATCGATCCTTTGGGTCGCGTTTTCGACAGTAGTTCTGGAGAGATGATCAACGGAGCCACAATCACACTCCTGAACGACGATGGCAGTGAGGCTACTGTCTTTGGTGACGATGGTTTCAGCAGTTATCCTGCAACTGTTATCTCCGGGGGAACGGTCACTGACAGCAGTGGTAGCGTCTATCGTTTTGACGAAGGTGAGTACCGTTTCCCATTCATCAGTCAGGGTCGTTACCAGCTCCGGGTCGTACCACCATCGGGGTATGGAGTCCCCTCTACCGTTCCATACGAACAGTTACAAACCCTCCCCGGGGCACCCTATGCCATTGTTGATGGATCAAAAGGTGAATTGTTCAATTTGGGTGGCGAACCAATTTTATATATAGACATCCCGGTCGACCCAGCGAATGGCCTTTGGTTACAAAAATCAGCCGCCAGGGGCACTGTCAGTGTCGGAGATTTCCTACAGTACAAGCTGAAGCTCGAGAGCAACAGCGACACGGCCGTTTTCCAAAGTGTAGCGATTGTCGATTACCTGCCTCTCGGGTTCAGGTATCAAAAGGGATCAACATACAACCATAATCAACATATAGAGGACCCTTCAGAATCTTCAGACGGACGGACCTTAACCTTTAACATCGGTACCGTTGACGCAACGACATCACCAGAGATCGGCTATGTCGTAGAAGTTGCAGCAGGCAGCAGTACAGGGAAAGCTGTCAACCGCGCTCAAGCATCAGATGCCCACGATAACTTATCGAACCAGGCGTCAGCCGAGGTCACCGTAAAAGAGGAATTCTTCCGCAATAAAGTTTTCCTTGTGGGCAAGGTTATCGAGAGCAGCTGCAGTGCAACTGCAACGGAACAACAGGGCATCCAAAACGCACGCATCTACCTGGAAGATGGAACCTTCGTTGACAGCGATCAAAATGGCATGTTCCATTTCGAAGGGATAGATCCAGGAGTTCACGTTGTTCAACTTGACCTCGGAAGTCTTCCACTTGGCTACGAGGCCATTCCTTGTGAGCAAAGTTCTCAATTTGCCGGGCGAACCTTCTCTCAGTTTGTTGACCTTAAGGGAGGCACTCTCTGGAGAACGAACTTCTATGTTCAACCTCTACCAGATCCAAAAGGAGAGGTCTCACTGAACATGAGTGGCAAACTAAACAAAGAGGGAATTGACTACCGACTCGAACTGGACACAGCTAAAGTACCAGTGAGTAATATGGTCCTTAACCTCATGCTCCCAAGTAACGCGACCCTCTTACCAGGGAGCGCTCAACTAGACAAGCAACCGCTACTATCCGCAGAGTGCACGGACAGCAACATCAGTTTCAAACTAGGCAGCAGGCCTGCCAATTGGTCTGGAGTCCTCACTTTCAAGGCCGAGATAGACTCTTCTCTGGCCAGTGGTGAGCTTTCAAGTAAATCACTACTATTATTCGACACATCTGCGACAGCGAACCAGCAAACGCCAATAGCCGAAGTTCTTCACCGTGTGAATGAACAGATAGAAACAAACCGTGAGGAACTGAACCTGTACCCAAGGTTCCCAACCTTTGTCGCAACCCTGCAAGACAACGATCTGCTCATGCTCGACCGGATCATTCAGGAACTATCAGATCAAGAGATAGCCCGCATCACAGTTGTGGGACATACCGACAACGTACCAATTTCAGTTGAAAGCAGGCATATCTTTGCTGACAACCTGGCGCTATCTAAAGCCAGAGCGGAAAGTGTTGCAAGCTACCTTGCCGAACACCTCCAAATTTCCTCTGACAAGCTCAACGTCCGTGGTGCAGGTGAGTTAATTCCGGTCGCCGACAACAGAACGGAATCAGGTCGTGCTCTCAACCGTCGCGTCGATTTGGTAATTGAAACAGAACAATCTGAACGAACTGTGCAACTAGAAACCGTGCGTGAATCGAGTGGTACTCTCGTAGCATCAACAACAGGTCTTCCAAAGGGAGTGACAGCGCCAACGGCAGGGCATCGATCAGAAGAAGACACCACCACCTCACCAAAGGAACAACCTTCAGGAATCTTAAAACCAACAGAGGGAAGCCTGCTTCCCCATTCATTGAATCAAATAATAATCCGTATAGACAAGCGACTGACGCCCAAGATTTTTCTTGATGAGCAAGAAGTTTCCAAAGAAGCAATAGGAGCAAGGATCACGGAAGGCTCACAGACTATCTACAGTTACATCGGCGTAGACTTTGGGGAAGTCGGCAGCCGGACACTTCGAGTCACCGGAGTTGACACCTTTGGTAACAATCGATTTGAACAATCCATTGATGTTATCCGAACCGACCAGATTGCGACTATTCGCCTTGTCAGTAACGACGGCAATTTCGCTGATGGCAGAACTCCCGTTAGCATAAGAATAAAGTTACTTGACCATGCCGGCAATATCATCCCAGCAGCATCTCAGCTGGAGTTACGAAGTGAAGGCCTTTCACCTCTTGGGGAGAACAACCAAAAAGAGGAGAGAAAGACCAATAGAGTAACCAATCGAACCATTCAAGTTGACGCTAATGGTCTCGTTCAATTTGAACCCGTAAACAAAGCGGGATCGTATCAGGTTTCTCTGTCATACAACGATGCCGAGCTGAAAACTGACATTTTTGTGAAGCCGCAAATGCGCGATTGGATGCTCGTCGGTTTTGCCCAAGGAACCGTTGGCTACAACACCCTCAGTGACAACAAGGTAAGCGCCAGAGACGCTGGTATCGACGAAAACGAATATACCGACGGCCAGATCAAGTTCTTCGCCAAAGGCGCGATCAAGGGTGAGTGGCTGTTGACCCTAGCCTACGACTCCGATAAACTGGACCTCGACAGCGACAGCCTGCATCAGATCATCAATCCAGACACCTACTACCCGCTTTACGGGGATGAAACTCAGCAAGGCTATGAAGCCTCCAGCGCCGAGAAGCTCTTCGTCAAGTTGGAACGCGACCAGTTCTATGCCCTGTTCGGCGACATGCAGACCGGCCTGAGTCAGACCGTGCTGTCGCAGTACAGCCGTAACATGAACGGCTTCAAGTCCGAGATGCAGGATGAGCGTTTTGCCTACACGGTGTTTGCCGCCGAAACCAGGCAGTCTTTCAAAAAGGACGAAATCCGTGGCGACGGCACGGCCGGACGCTATTATTTGTCGCAGAACGATCTTGTGATCAACTCGGAAGAGGTGGTCATCGAAACCCGCGACCGTTTCCACAACGAGTTGATCGTCAAGGAAGAGCGACTGTCGCGCTATGCCGACTACGATATCGACTTCGATGCCGGCACCCTGTACTTCAAGCGTCCGGTGTCGAGTAAGGACCAGGACTTCAACCCTGTCTTCATCGTGGTCCGCTACGAGACCAAAGATTCGTCGAACACCAACCTGAATTACGGCGGCCGGGCCGCCGTCAAACTTCTCGACCAGCAAATTGAAGTCGGTGGCAGTTTGATCCATGAGGAGAACGGTGCCGAAACAGGCGATCTGTACGGTGCCGACGCGACCGTCAACTTGACCCCGCAGACCACTCTGCACGTTGAGGCGGCCACTTCCGAGGTTGAATCCATTGACGAGGACGATAGCAAGGGCGACGCCTACCTGGTTGAGGTCGAGCACCTTGGCAAGAACTTTGACCTCCGCACCTGGTTCCGCCAGCAGGATGGAGAGTTCGGACTCGGCCAGCAGAATGGCGGCACCGAGGGGATGCGCACCTACGGGGCGCAGGGCAACTACCGACTCAACTCGAAGTGGAGCCTGTCTGGTGAGGCCTACCATGAGGACAACCTCGGCACCGATGCCACACGCGATGTCGAGAGTATGCAGGCTCAGTATCAGACGGAACGTTACGGTCTGAGTGCCGGCGTGCGTGAGGCCCGCGATCAGTTCGAGGATGGCGAGAAACAGACCAGTCGTCAGATGCTCGCAGGCGCCAACTGGAGCACACCGGACCGCAAGCTGACCCTACGCACCACCCATGAGCAATCGCTGGGCAGCAACGACAAGAACAGTGACTATCCGACCCGGACCATGCTCGGCGCCGACTACCAACTGACCCGCAATATCAGCCTCTTTGCCGAGCAGGAATTCACCTGGGGCGAGCAGGAGGATACCGAAGGGACGCGGGTCGGGCTCAAGGCCGCCCCCTGGAAGGGCGGCGAGGTGCGCACCGCAGTGGAACGGCAGAGCATTGAAAATGCGGAACGGGTTTTCGCCCTGTTCGGTGTCGGCCAGATCTGGCAGGTGACCCAGAGATGGAGCATGGATTTGTCCATCGATCGCAGCTACACAGTCAAGAATGAGCCAGCCGGAGAGCGGGTCAACGGCAACGTGCCTGCAGCAAGCGGCGGCGACGACGATTTCACCGCTGTATCGGTGGGCGCCGCCTATCGCACTGCAAAATGGTCATGGTGGAACCGGCTGGAAACGCGCCAGGGTGACAACGAGGACAAGGTGGGGATCAGCTCCGGCGTGGTTGGCGATATCCAGGAAGGGGTTGCGGTTTCCGCCCGCCTGTTGGCGTTCATCAACAAGTCCAAAGGCGGCAGCGACAGCGACGAGGAGGAGATCACCCTTGGGCTGGCCTATCGACCGAACCGGAGCAACTGGATCCTCCTCGAACGTCTCGACGTATCGTTATACAACGAAAGCGGTAATGGTACGGACAATGACAGTATGCGTATCGTTAATCACCTGCACGCCAACTTCCGTTCCGCCAACCGCAAGTGGCAGATATCCTACTACTACGGACTCAAATACGTTCGCGAGAACTTCGGTGGCGACCGTTACTCAGGCTATACAGACATGGTCTCCATCGAAGCCCGTTATAACATTAACAAAAAATGGGACATCGGTGTACACGGCGCCCTGTTGCACTCATGGAACAGCGACCAATTTGACTACAGTCTCGGTAGCGACATTGGTTACTCACCAATGACCAACGCCTGGCTGAGCGTCGGCTACAATCTGGTCGGCTTCGAAGACGAGGACTTCTCGGATGCCAATTACACCGCCGAAGGTGCCTATGTTCGCTTCCGCGCCAAATTTGACCAGCAATCAGTACGCGAAGCTGCAGAATGGCTCAATCGATAAAACGGTTCAATGAACGCTGTGCGAGAAGACTTAATCGGCAACAGCCTGAATGTTAACCAAAGAAGGCCGAGTTCTGATGCACTCGGCCTTCCATTTTTATATTTTCGCGTTCCGCGTACCGCGTCACACGTCTTAGCCGTTTAAAGGTTTACAGCCTTATCCTTCAGATAAGAAGCAACACCTTCCTTATCAGCCTTCATCCCGTCATCACCCTTGTTCCAACCGGCAGGACAGACTTCACCATACTTTTCAGTGAACTGCAGAGCATCAATCATGCGCAACATCTCATCAACGTTACGACCAAGCGGTAGATCATTAACAACCTGGTGGTGGACTTTGCCATCTTTGCCGATCAAGAAGGAACCGCGGAAAGCGACTCCAGCAGCTTCAAATTCAACATCGTAAGCCCGGCAGATCTCGTGCTTGATGTCAGCAACCAAAGGATACTGCACCTCGCCGATACCACCCTCATCAACCGGCGTATTGCGCCAGGCAACATGAGTAAACTGGGAATCAATGGAGCAACCGATGACCTGGACATCTCGTGACTCAAATTCGGCAATCCGTTTGGAGAAAGCGATCAGCTCGGTCGGGCAGACAAAAGTAAAATCAAGGGGATAAAAGAACAAAACAACATATTTCCCCGCATAATCAGAAAGAGAAAAATCAGCCTTTATCGAACCATCAGCCAGAACAGCCGCAGCTGTAAAATCAGGGGCTTGCTTTCCCACAAGAACACTCATCGGTTTATCTCCTTAAGGTTATTGAATTATTGGCAAACATCAATTTTGGGGCCATTCTACTTGCTCTGTGAAAACAGTCAAGACAATTATGACCCTTTTAGTCATTTATGCAGGAAAAGAAAAAGACTAACGTCATACACAGACAGCCCGGCAGCAACTTACTGGGTATGGAACAGTCCCCTTAACACCGGGGACAGTCCCCCGTGGATTGCCAGTCCCTAGCCACCAGCCTCCAGCCCCCGCCTATTTCTTTTTGCTGCGGGGATGAGCCTTATCGTAAACCGACATCAGTTGATCAACGCTGACCTGAGTATATTTTTGCGTGGTTGAAAGGGAAGCGTGACCCAGGAGCTCCTGTATGGCACGAAGATCGGCTCCGCCATCCAGAAGGTGGGTGGCAAAAGAATGTCGCAAAGCGTGTGGGCTGATGTCTTTAATGATACCAGCTTTGATCAGGCGGATTTTCAGGTTACGTTGAACACTGCGCGGCGTCAGACGCCCTCCCCGCGCATTAAGGAACAGCGGATCCTCAGCACCGGGCATGTTTCGAGCTTGAAGATAAGTCAGAAGAGCCTCATGTGATTTACGGCCGATCGGCACGATCCGTTCCTTGCGGCCTTTACCAAGCACGCGCACAAGCTTTTCGCGCAGATCAAGGGCTCCAACATCCAAACCGGTCAACTCACTGACACGTAAACCGCTTGAGTAAAAGAGTTCAACAATGGCCCGATCCCGAAAATCCAGAAGCGTATTGCCATAGCCTCGCTCCATCAGGGCCGTGGCTTCGTCGACCGAGAGGGTTTTGGGCAGATAACTATTCAACTTCGGTGACGACAAACCTTCGGCAGGGTTACTGGCCAGACGTCCCTCACGAACCAGGTATCGAAAAAAAGTTCTCAGAGTGGAAAGTTTCCTGGCGATCGAAGTCCGCTGGTTGCGTTTATGCAACTCAGCAAGATAGCGACGCAACAGAAAGCTATCGAGCCGGGCCAAAGAGTGCAGATCAGAGCCACCATGCTGTTCAAGAAAGATTCGGAACTCGTTAAGATCACGCAAGTAAGCTGCTCTTGTATGGGGAGAGAGGTTTCTTTCATCAAATATATATGTGGTGAAACTGTCTATCAACTTTTGCATTACTGGCTCCGTCTTTTACTAGTCAGGATACATCATGGCGGGTCAGAAAAAAAGGCTGTAAGGAGGATCTCCTCTAAAGAGCAAAGACGTACAGCCCCTTTGCTCAGCACTTTCCGCTTTATCCATATTGACGATGCTATATTCGCGTGAGATAATCTTTTTACCATGACAATTTTACTCACCCTGCTGCTTTTTTTGATCAAGACAACTATCTGCGTTGTGGCTCTGACGGTTCTGCTGAGCTATACCGTTGCCTGGTATGAGCGTGCAAACTCAAGTCCAGCTCTGATTGACCGACGCTTTACAACGCGCGGAATCGGTATCGCATTCTGGTTGATCATTCAGGAGACAGGCTGTCTGCTACTGACGATCCTGCTTCGACCACTCGGTTGGCAACAACCCAAAATCCCGGACTCGAAAGAGTCTGAGCTCCCACCTGTCATTCTCCTGCATGGTCTGTTTCAGAACCGCAGCTGCCTTCTCTGGCTGCAACACCGGCTAAAATCGGCAGGATATCAGCAGGTAATCAGCATTAATACGCCCCCATGGCGCGACATAGAGTCTTTGTCCGAACAACTGGCCAAAAAGGTCGATAAACTTCGCATCCACCTTAAAGTCGAAAAAGTCATTCTGATCGGTCATTCCATGGGGGGGATTATCGCACGCAACTACGTGCAGAGCCGTGGCGGCTCTGCCCATGTGCAAGCGATGGTGACTCTCGGTTCACCTCATCACGGTTCGAAGCTGGCGCCTTTTGCCCTATCCCCCATGGGTAAGAATCTCTTGCCCGACTGCGAATTCCTCACCAGATTCAACAGCGTCCCATGGCCAGAGGCAACGGCTGCGACTTCGATTTTTACCCGCTACGACAATATTGTACTCCCCGCAGAATCAGCCCAAATGGAGGGTGCACGTCATATCGAACTCGATGGGATGGGGCATACAGCCCTGCTCTTCCACCCTCGTGCGCTACAAACGGTTATTGAAGCTCTGAGCAGCAAAGCTTCATGAAAACCCTTCAGGTAAGAAGCAACCGGCCGATTGAGATGATCGACATCTCGGCAGACGTTTGTAAAGTTATCCGTGAAGCCGGGGTGACTGAGGGAATAGCCGTTGTCTTCACTCCGCATACAACCGCAGCTATCACAATCAACGAAAATGCCGATCCGGATGTCTGCCACGATATGGTGAAGGCTATCAACAAGATCGTGCCGACGCAGGATGGTTATCGTCACCTCGAAGGCAACAGCGCCGCCCACCTTAAAAGCAGCCTTTTTGGTGCCAGTGAAACCTTGATCATCAATAATGGCGAACTACGGCTCGGCACCTGGCAGGGGATTTACTTCTGTGAGTTCGATGGGCCCCGTCAACGCCAGGTACAAATCCAGGTTATCAGCCGATGAGCCACTCTGTATCACTGCAAGCCTTAGCCGATTATGACCCGGCTCGAGTGCAGGATGCCCTGCATCTGCTGCTTGAACCGCTGGGGGGCATGTCCAGTTTTGTCAAATCCGGGCAGAAGATCCTTATCAAACCCAATATGCTGGCAGGCAAGAGCCCTGAGAAAGCCGTTACAACTCATCCGGAGATCGTACGCCAGGTCATCCTGATGGCCCAGAGTGCCGGTGGTCATATCAGCGTAGGAGACTCGCCCGGACTGGGGAAACCGGAGAGCGTCGCTCGCAAATGCGGCATACTGGACGTGATTGAGGAGACCGGAGTTCATTTCGCACCCTTTGAGGAATCCGTTCCGATCACTCTAAAAACAGGGACCTTCCATCATTTGGAAGTGGCCAGGGAAGCCCTGCAAACCGACGTCATCATCAACCTGCCCAAACTCAAGACTCACCAGATGATGGGCTACACCGGAGCGGTCAAAAATCTTTTCGGCCTCGTCGTTGGCATGCGCAAAGTTCGTCTGCATCTACAAGCGGGAACCGACAAAGCTTTCTTTGCCCTTATGCTGCTCGAACTTGCTGAACGCTTCCCGCCGGCCCTTTCGATCATGGACGCGGTCACTGCCATGGAAGGCAATGGCCCAGGAAACGGCGACCCAGTACACCTCGGCGCTTTGCTCGCATCAACAACACCCATTGCTCTCGACACCATCGCGACCGCCATGGTTAACCTTCCGGAGCAAAGAGTCTGGACCCAACGATTTGCCAGGGAATCAGGACGTGAGGGTGTCTCGATCAACGAGATCAAACTTCAGGGTGTAGATTTGTCCGCGCTGGCAACAACCAACTTCCGCCCGGCGAAGAATTCTGATGTCAACTTCGGCCTGCCAACGTCTGTCAAGAATCTGCTCAAAAACGCTATCACTGCGCAACCCGTCATCACCAGTGACTGCAAAAGATGTGGACATTGTGTAACCCATTGTCCGCCAGAGGCGATGAGCATTAATGAGCGTGGTGTGCAGATTGACTATGGTCGATGTATCCGTTGCTTCTGTTGTCAGGAGCTTTGTCCTCATGGCGCAATCATCACCCAGCAAGGGGCTCTATTGAGGTTGGCAGAATTTATCCAGGGGCATAGAGTCAAAGGCGACAAGAGATAACAAGCAAACCAAGGACTCATGATCAACAACCTGTCTTAAGCATTTCCTACGCATATCAGCAACAAACCTCTCCATTCATTCTCTTCTAAATATGGCAAACCGCACAGCAAACAAAAACAAGAAAACAGTGTTTTAAAATAATCGAAAATGGTATATTGTTAAAGTATTGAAATATCAATAAAGCTATTTAAAATGTACAAAGGGAGAATAAGATGCTGTTTGTTTGGGACGAAAAATATCGAACCGGGATCGATGAGATTGATCGTGACCACAAGGGTTTGGTCAACTTGATCAATGACCTATATGAAGCGATGCAGGACGGAAGCGGAGGGGCCCTACTCCTGCCAATATTTTCGGCACTCAAACGCTATACAGAAGATCACTTTTGCAAAGAAGAACGCTACATGATCGAGTGTGAAGCTCCGGACCAAAGCAAGCACTTTCAGGAGCACAAGCGCATGGCGGAAACCCTGGCTGACCTGGAAAGCCGGCACCGCCATGGAGAGGCGGCAATTTCACTGCAGACCCTGACATTCTTACGTGACTGGCTAAAAAATCACATCTGCGTCGTAGATCAGGCGATGGCGAACAAGATAAAGAAACAAACAGAACGAGAGGGCACTTAAGGCTTCGAGGTTTACGCTGAAGGCTGATTCCACAAAGACAACGGGGGCACCTCTTATAGAGACGCCCCCGTTATTTTTACATAGTCGCCAACCGACACCATGACAGCCTACTCCTCGTACACCAGCACGCGAATCAGGCCACAGGTATTTCCTGCTTCGACCGTCGTTGAGTCACTCACAGACAGGACTCTGGTAATATTGTTTTCGCTGATAAACCGGTTCACTCGTTCATCCAGTTCACCAAGCTCACGTTGCGCCCTGAAGGGCTGCAAAGGTTCGCCGAAGGTTTTGACTTTGATCATGGAAACCTCCCCTGGAGGTCTGGTCATGAGACCTGGACCACCTCTTTGACCTCAGGAAGTTTGTCCCTGAGAGTTCTCTCGATACCCATTTTAAGAGTCATGGTTGACATGGGGCAGGAACCACATGCGCCAGTCAGCCTGACGCTGACGATACCGTCGTCAGTGACATCAACCAGTTCAACATCACCACCATCGGCCTGCAACGCAGGACGAACCAGCTCAAGGACTTCCTGGACTTTTTCTTTCATCGAATTATCTCCTTAATCTCTTATTGTTAGTTAGCAGCAAACCTGCTTTGTTCGCTTCCGTTAACCCGGAGCAGAACCAGTTTAACAGAAAGGGTAGGATATTTCATAGTCCGTGGAATTTTATACCCTATCGACAAACCCCTGACGTTCTCAACCGAAAGGGATCGCACCGATGGCACGGCTACAGGACAACTCCGGGGAGCCAACGTTCTTGCCCTGAACAAGAACCTTGAAGGTTTCGCCCATGCCACCCTCCGGCATAATCAGATTTTTTAAAGTCAGACGCAAGGCGCGCGCCTCTTTTTCATTTGTCGCGGCAGCTTCGAGCCTGACCAATTCTTCGAAGAACCCGAGTGCCAGCAAGAACCGATACTGCTCACCGAACCAGAGCGTCTCCAAGCCAACCTCGCAACCGGCTTTCTGCAAGGCCGTAAAATCGACGTGCGCTGTGATATCTTTCTCACCCACGCGGTCATAAGGATTATCGTCAGCCTGGTGTCGATGATAACACATCAAGGTACCTGCCCTGCGATAAGGGGCATAGAGTTCTTCGACCGGGTACCCATAGTCTATGGTTATCGCAAAGCCTTTTTCAATACGCTTACCAACATGACGCATCCACTCCGGAGCGACCAGGTTGGCTTCAGCACGATTCCCTTCCACAGAGGATGAACCGAGCCAGCTAAAGTATTCACCCAACTTCGGCCCTGCGGGCTCACGCAACTCTTCTACGAACGCATCATCGCGGGCGGTAACAAAAACTTCCTGAAGGTCTCCTTCATGTTTCTCGACAAGATGTACGGGAAAGGCATCAACCAGCTCATTGGAGAGGAAACAACCTGAAATTATTGACCAATCATCGGCAGCGCACCAGGCAACCCGATCAATATGGTTTTCAAGATTCTCACTTTGTCGTTGACGATTGTCCTGACTGACCTCAACAAGAGTGTATTTCAACTGCGAGTAAAGCTCTGGAGCTTCCTCTGCGATCGCATCAAGAATATCCTGGGCCAGATGTCCTTCTCCGGCCCCCTGCTCGACAACCTGAAAAGCTCCGCCACCAAGCAAGCTGAACATCTGAATCAACTGCCGAGCAACAAGGCGACCGAAGAGGGCATTGACACTACTGGAGGTAAAAAAGTCACCAGACTTGCCAATCCGGTCACGCGGGGCCATGTAATACCCATACTCAGGGTGATAAAGGGCCTGCTCCATAAAGTCTGCGAAGCTGACATCATCCGAGCTCTTAGCCTGCTGTAGCAGCAAAGCGGACAGGGGCGTAGGGTTTTCTTGTGGGGGAACTTGCGAGGTCATAAAGATTCGTATCTCCTGCAACTGATCAGAGGCCAGGAACCGACATTCCTGTGAAATCGAGACGGAAGTTTAACGCAGCCAATTCGGGAGCACAAGAGTCAATTACAGGGAGGAAACGAGTAGGGGCCGAGCCGAGCGAAGAGCGCTTGGATCGTTTGTGAAGAGTCCCGAGACACCCATCCTCATCAGGCTTCTGGCTTGCGCCTCCTGATCGACGGTCCACACCGAAACAGGCAGGGCCAGCTTTCTGCACGCAGCCACCATTCTGCGGCAAACCAGATTGCCTGCAGGATGGAAGGCACAGGCAGAGATATCGCCGGCAAACCGAACAGCCTGCCGCCAGTTTCCGTCATCAAAAAGGACTGCCATTGGCAGGACTTCATCGAGCGAACGCAAACCTTTCAACAAGTCGTAATCAAAGGAGGAGATTACAACTTCAGCATCAGGGTACTGGCGCAGCAACGACAAAACTTCGACTCCGGCAGCGAACTCTTTCAGCTCAAGGTTCAGCCTGAGCCTTCCACCGAAAGCTTTCAGAACTTCTGCAAGGGTCGGTAGCGATTCCCCCATAAACTCCGGGGAGAACCAACCACCGGCATCAAGCTGCTGCAACTGCTTCAGGCTCGCATCCGCAACAAGCCCTTGGCCATCAGTGGTTCTCTGCAGAGACTCGTCGTGGATCACAACAGGGAAGCCATCTCGAGAGAGATGAATATCAAGTTCAAGGCCGTCAACCCCAAGATCAACCGCAGAAGAAAAGGCTGCCATGGTGTTTTCCGGAGCAATCTTTGAAGCGCCACGATGAGCCCAGAGGAAAGGACGTTGCATACCTGTTAGACTTTCTTTTCAACGCATAGCAATAAACTGCAAAGAGGTCACAAGAAAACGATGCGATTTGACCTGTTAATGATTGCCATCGGCCTGTTATTACTGGTGGCGATGACTCTTACCTTGCTTTTTGGTCGCGAGTATAGTCGCCACGGCTATGGCGTAATTCTTTATAGGACTTATAACCAAACAACGGTTGTAGGTATTTAACGCAAAGACGCGAAGGGGTAGAGAAAGCCCGCAAAGAAAAGCACTTCAAAAGCCAGGACAGTCACCCTTTGCGTCTTTCTTAGCTTTTCTTAGCGTCTTTGCGTTGATCTTTTGACTTTCCTCGTGCCACGCACCTCGCGCTCCTCTAAGGACCACCCTGCAAGACAGGAAGTCCTTTTTGGGCCCAGGCATAAATTCCACCGTCCAGGTTGTAAATTTCAGGGTAACCCTTCCGAGCCAGGTAATTAACGACCTGGGCGCTGCGTGAACCAACGGCACAGTAGACCAGAACCGGACGATCTTTGGGGACCTCTACGAGGCGCTTCGCAAACTGATCTATCGGGATCAAACGAGCCCCATCGAGCCGTGCCTGCTGGTATTCACCAGGGGTGCGGACATCAAGAAGAAAAAGATCACCACGCTGGCCAACCATTGCATAGGCATCCTGAGGAGACAGATTGCGCGCGACAGCGGCGTTGGCATAAACCGGAAGCAGTACCAACAGTAAAACAAGGCAGTAAACAAACTTAAAATTCATAACCAGACCTCTTTTAGTAGATTCATAATACTGGTGTCAGTGTCTTTATAACTGAAAGCAGCAACGGGTGACGACAAGCAACCCAACAAGAAACGATCAGCGTCAGTCTCCACTAGCAGCAATTCATTGTATTCAAAAAACAATATTATTGCACCCAAAAAAAATTGTCTTTCCTTATGAAAAATGTCATCATGACTGCCGCTGTTAAACAGCAAAGAGATTTCAAACAAGATTCTTACTAGAATGAGCAAAAACGCAGCGCTCGCAACTGTTTCTCTGTTGCAGCCGCAAACCCCCGGGAGAATACCGATGGATCGCAATCTAGCACTTGAGCTGGTCAGAGTCACCGAAGCAGCAGCCCTTTCATGTGGCCGCTGGGTTGGCAAAGGCGACAAAATGGCCGCCGATGACGCCGCCACAGAAGCGATGCGCAGCACTCTCGACTCCATGGAGATCTCCGGCACAGTGGTCATCGGCGAAGGCGAGATGGACGAAGCGCCCATGCTTTACATAGGTGAAAAACTGGGACGCGGCAACGGCCAGGAAGTTGATATCGCTGTTGACCCACTCGAAGGAACCAATATTTGCGCCAAGGGCCTTAATGGCTCCATCGCAACGATTGCCCTGGCCCCTCGAGGCGGATTCCTGCACGCCCCCGACATGTACATGGAAAAAATTGCTGTTGGCCCAACGGCAAGAGGGGCCATCGACATCAACGAATCACCAACCGTCAACCTGCAAAGGGTTGCCGATGCAAAAAATTGCTACATTGAAGACCTCACTGTTGTGATCCTTGATCGACCCCGTCACGATAAGATTGTCGATGAAATCCGTAAAGCTGGAGCTCGCATCCACCTGATCACCGACGGCGATGTCGCTCCGGCTATCGCTGCCGCAGTTGAAGGTAGCGGCGTAGACATGCTGCTTGGCATCGGCGGCGCACCGGAAGGAGTTCTCGCTGCTGCGGCATTGAAATGCATGGGCGGAGATATGCAGGGCAGACTGGTGTTCATGAACGAAGAAGAACGTGAACGCGCCAAAGGTATGGGCATTAACGACTTCGACAAAGTCTACCAATGCAACGAGATGGCCAACGGGGATGTTGTTTTCGCCGCAACCGGTGTAACCAGCGGCGAACTGCTACGTGGCATCCGCTACTACTCGGGAGGCGCGGAAACCCATTCTATCGTTATGCGCTCCAAAACTCGCACCATTCGTTTTGTTGAGACCCGGCATACTTTTGACTACAAACCAAAATATTGATAAGCATTAAGCGGCTTAGGACTTGTCAGAGTGCTGACAAGTTGATAGTATTTCTCGAGTTTTCAACGCACAACATTGAGGTTGACTAATGGCAATTATCACGATTTCAAGAGAAATGGGCAGCGGCGGCATACCAATTGCCCATAAAGTTGCTGAGAAACTGGGCTACCAACTGATCGACGGCGAAATGATCATGGCCGCGGCTGAAGCTTATGGCCTCTCGCCGGAAGCGGTGGAACAAGCTGATGAGAAGCCCCCTCATTTCGTCGACACCCTCGACTCGAAGCAGTTTTTGGATTTACACCTGATCGAACTGATCATTCTCGAATCTGCTCTAAAAGGCAACGTAGTGATTTACGGACGTGGCGGTCAGGACCTCCTCACGGACGTCAACAGCGTCCTGCGTACCCGAATCATCGCCCCCTTTGAAGATCGTGTTGAGCGATGGGCCGAACGCGAATGGCTCGACCCGGATCGTGCTCGCTACCTGGTGAGGAAAAGCGACCAGCAGAGAGCCGGCTTCATTAAATACTATTTCGACCGGGACTGGGATGACAGCGTTCACTATGATCTGATTATCAACACACAGCGTCTTTCAGAAGACAAAGCCGTACAAGTCATCTGTGAAAGTGTAAAAGACGAGAACCTGGAAGGAGTCAAGGCGAGCGGCAAGAAGCTCCTCACTGACCTGATCCTTCGTAAAAAAGTCGAGATAGCAATCCTGTCGTCAGACAACATCGACGCCTACATGCTCGAGATCAGCGTTGAAGATGGTATCGTCACACTCGCAGGCCAACTCCACTCCAAAGCGGAGAAAACCGCTGCCGAGAAGCAGGCCTGTTCGGTAGAAGGCGTCAACGACCTGCAAAACGATATCAAGGTTGTCGAGTACCGCACCAACCCCTCAGAGCACTAAATATTCTCACGAGATAAGAGTACATGGAAGCCGACCCACAAGGTCGGCTTCTCTTTTCTCAGGCTTGTTCCACAATAACCCCCTATGCTAGGATAAGCCGCTGTTTACAAGTTCACAATCATCAAAGGAGTAAGAGCATGGCCGGACATAGTAAATGGGCCAATATCAAGCACCGCAAAGGCGCGCAGGATGCCAAGCGTGGCAAAATTTTCACCAAAGTCATCAAAGAGCTTACGGTTGCTGCCCGCATCGGCGGTGGCGATCCGGACACCAATCCGCGTCTTCGCACAGCAATCGACAAGGCCAAACAAGCCAACATGCCGAAAGACAACGTGGACCGTGCCATCAAAAAAGGCTCCGGAGATCTTGACGGCGTCAGTTATGAGGAAGGCCTCTTCGAAGGATACGGCCCCGGTGGTGTTGCTTTAATCGTAGAATTCCTGACCGACAACCGTACCCGTACCGTCGCCGATGTGCGCCATTGCTTCAGCAAGTATGGCGGCAACCTTGGTGTCAGCGGCTCAGTTGCCTTTCTCTTCGACCGCAAAGGCCTAATCTCCTTTTCCGCAGACAATGATTTCGACCAGATTTTTGAGATCGCCCTGGAAGCAGGCGCTGAAGACGTCAAGGACGAAGAAGATGTCTACGAAGTCATCACTGAGCCCGAGGACTTTATCCAGGTTCGTGAAGCCATGGCCGCAGCCGATCTGAAATGGGAAACCGCTGAAACGACAATGATCCCGCAGAATCAGGTCATGCTCGAGGGTAAGCCAGCAGAGACCATGCTCAAGCTAATGGACGCACTCGAAGACAATGATGATGTACAGAATGTTTATGCCAACTTCGATATCAGTGAAGACGAGCTCGCCAAAATCATGTAACAACGTGGCGCGTGCCAAGTAGCGCGTGGCTTTATCAATTAAGTTAAAGTTTTCCCGCGACGCGCCACACGCCCCTCGCCACGGTTTTATGAGAATTCTAGGGATTGACCCAGGCACCAGGATCACCGGTTACGGCATTATTGATGTCGAGGGCAATCGCTTGCGCCACGTTGATAACGGCATCGTCAAAACGCGAAGTACTGATCCCTTACCACTCCGGTTAAAGGCCATATACGACGGCCTGACCGTGGTCCTCAAAGAATTTTCTCCCCAAGCTGTCGCTATTGAGCAAATCTTCATGGCAAAAAACCCGAAAGCAGCGTTAACCCTCGGCCACGCGAGAGGCACAGCAGTCATAGCCTCTGTCAATCTCAACCTGGAAGTTCATGAGTATTCGGCGCTGCAAGTCAAAAGTGCCGTCGTTGGTTACGGACATGCGGCAAAACAGCAGGTTCAGCACATGGTTAAAGCACTCCTGAATTTACCGGAAGTGGCCCAGGAAGATGCTGCAGACGCTTTGGCTGTGGCAATCTGCCACGCCAACAGCCGGACACTGAGGCAGGTCGCAATCAATTCCGGTCGACGTTAATATCGTGCCAAGGCGAACAACACGCTACGGCTTAAAAGAGAGTGAATTCCGATGATCGCACTGCTTCGCGGCACACTGGCTTATAAATCGTCCGACCACGTGATCATTGACGTTGGTGGGGTCGGCTACCGGCTTTTTATCCCACTCTCTACATTCTATTCCTTGCCGGAGACCGGCGATGTCAGTCTCTTTACCCACACTCATGTCCGTGAAGATGCCCTTCTGCTCTACGGTTTCCTCTCCATGGAGGAGAAAGAGCTGTTTGGTATTTTGATCAGCATCTCCGGTGTCGGCCCGAAGCTGGCAGTCAATATCCTCTCGCATATCCCGGCGAGTGACCTCAAAAGAGCCATTGCGACAGGAGACATCAAGCGTCTCTCCAGTTTGCCAGGTATCGGCAAGAAGACGGCCGAGCGACTGGTCCTCGAATTAAAAGACAAGGTCGGCCCAGTACACGACCTCCCCGAAGCAGAGGGTGACAAATCAAACACTTCGGCGGCTGATATCAGTAACGATGTGATTTCCGCATTGATCAATCTCGGCTACAAAGAGAACCAGGCCCGCAAGGTACTGGAGTCGATGGAACTGGCACCAGGTCTGACAATGGAAGAAGCCCTTAAAGGAGCATTGAAAGTCCTGGTTCGCTGACTTTCACCGCAAAAGCCATGGAAGAAGATCGCCTGATTACAGCGGACACCTCCGGGGACGACGGCTCTTTTGACCTCTCTTTACGGCCAAAAGTCCTCACCGAATATGTCGGCCAGAGCAAAGTTAAAGAGAACCTCAAGGTCTTTATCAGTGCTGCCAAAGGCCGTGGAGAATCCCTTGACCACGTTCTCTTCTATGGGCCTCCCGGTCTTGGAAAAACCACGCTGGCTTATATTATTGCTGCGGAAATGGGTGTTAACATCAAGAGCACCTCAGGCCCGGTCATTGAAAAACCCGGTGATCTGGCGGCGGTTCTGACTAACCTGGAACCGGGCGACGTTCTCTTCATCGACGAGATTCACCGCTTGTCCCCTGTGGTTGAAGAGATCCTCTACCCGGCGATGGAAGACTACCAGCTCGACATCATGATCGGCCAGGGCCCATCGGCTCGCACCATCAAACTCGACATCCCCCGCTTTACCCTGGTCGGAGCAACAACCCGCGCCGGCCTGCTCTCTTCCCCCTTGCGTGATCGCTTTGGTGTTTTGAGCCGCCTTGAGTTCTACACTCACGACGAGTTATCCACCATTGTCACACGCAGCGCAGGAATCCTGGGCGTACACATCGACGCTTCAGGAGCCGCAGAGATCGCCCGCCGTAGCAGAGGTACGCCACGTATCGCAAACCGCTTGCTGCGCAGGGTCCGGGACTTTGCTGAAGTCGATGGAGACGGCACGATCAGCCTGAAGATGGCCGATCAAGCGCTGGGAAGGCTTGAGGTCGACAAACAGGGCTTTGACCAGATGGATAGACTTCTTCTCGAAACCATCATCGACAAGTTCAGTGGTGGACCGGTGGGACTCGACACATTAGCCGCCGCAATCGGTGAAGAGAAAGATACGATTGAAGATGTGATTGAACCCTATTTACTGCAACAAGGTTTCATTAATCGCACTCCCCGTGGTCGAGTTGCAACACATCTGGCTTATTCTCATCTTGGACGAACCCCCGGGGCATCAACCCAATCGGGCAGCCTTTTCACATAAAAGAATCGTTTCTCGTTGAATTTTCTTTGTCACACGGCCAAAGCTTGTGATAGCTTCAGTTTGTGGGGGGTGATGCAAGCAACTTGCCCTGCTGACACACCCCGAGGGCCGTCATGGTGACGGCCCTTTTTATTTTCTCAGTCAGCACATTCAGAATTAATGAGCATGGACCCAAGCCTGCTAAAACAGTTTCGCCAGCAATTGGCCTCCTGGATTGAAGCACGTCTTGAATCCCAGCGCCTGCCCTTCCAACGGCTGGAGCTCTCTCCCAGGACCTTAACGGATCAGGGGCGGCTCGTTCCGGATCTGGTGCTCTGGATCAATAGAGACAGTCAGCTGGCAGGAAGCATGATCCTGCTGCCTGATGTTGTCAATGCTCAAGTCCTTAGCGAAGGGGTGTCTCTGGCCAACGCCCTCGGCCTCGGTCACTTCACGACCTGGGCCGCACGAGAGGTCTCGATCTGGAGCGTTTCCTCCGGTGAAGCGACCCTGCTTGACGATTTTGATCTACCGCCCGCCAATCGCATCACTCCGGATGATTTCCAACAGACCCTCGATGACCTTTTAGAACGATTAAAAGTCGTGACCGTCACCAGCGCCCCGCCCACGGCGACCTATTCCGAACATTATTTCGCTAATCTCTGCCTGCGCAACCTGCAGGAACTGGCACCAGGTCTGACGATCAGCGCCCGCCTGACTGCCGGAAGAACAGCAGATGATGAGTGGGTGGAACAGGCCCCGCGTGAGAAGGCATGGATGTCTCTATGGCGGCTACTCTTCCTGCTTCAACAAAACCGCCTGCCCCCAGGGTTGCAACCCGACAGGCTTGAGTTCGCCATCGACTATGCTTTGAGTGACCTAATCAAGGGCCAACATCCATGGCTCGCCATTCAGGAGGGGGAGCCACCTCTGCCTGAAGATGATGCTGTAAGGCTTCACCATCTGGCCGGCAGGCTCAGGCAACTGGGATGGCCTCACAACGACCAACATGCAGAGGAGATGGTAAATCTCTTAATCAACGAAGCCGCTCATCGCTTTGATCTCAATGCCCCTCAGCTGCCATGGTCAACGGACACGGTCACATTACGCGTCAACTGCCATCGGCCGCCATCGGCACAGCCCTGTTCGCTGGTCGCCCCACGTTCTTATCTTGCCGGCTGGGCGTTCAAGAGATCCTTGAACGAACAGATCGAAAAATATTCTTATGCTGAGGACTTGCAATCTTTGAGCACCAGCCAGACCCTGACAAAGTCTCTGGCAATTTTAAAGGGAGAGCATTCTCTCGATCGAAAAGAGCGTGAGTCTCAGCTGATGCTGTTACGCCAGGTCTGGAGTCGACGCTTCGAGCTACCACGAAAAACACCCAAGTGGCTTTGGGATGCGCTCTACCTCGTCGGCCTGGGTTCTGAAGAGATTTCTCTGGAGCTACCTAAAGGATGGCATCATGCACCCGGTGTCGAAGTTCTTTGGGCGGTCCTGCTAGAGCGTTATCAACTTGCCGAAAGCTTCAGGATCGAGACCGGAGAGCAAAGTTTCCTTTTTACGCAAAGCCCACCAGAAATCAGCTGCGTCAAAGTCCATCGTAACAACCGGGTCTTTGAGCTCCCTCTACAGCTTATTTCAACGGTCATGCCAGGAACAACACAGATCTGGTTGATGGCAGACGAATCGGTGGTTGAGCTCTTGTGTAGCAAGAAGATTGGCGGAGTCAACCCTGACTGGGCGGATGAACCAGAGCCTCTAACGTGGGGAGTTTACCTCTTTCTGCAAACCCAACTAGGCAAGTACCTCTGGCACCTCTGCAGTAACCAGACATCGTTGCCAGAGATCAACGAACTGCCGCTGGCCGTCAAGAACTGCGGCCTGCCACTCCCTGAGAGAGAGGTCCTTGCCGATCTATGCCTGCTCGGCTCGCCAGAAACGGAAATACTGCCGGAACCGGATCTTCTTGAAAGAGAATTCACCAACATCTTTGGTCCAACCCCTGTGCTTGCGGAAAGTGCCACTAATGACATCACAGGCAGCTCAAACTCTCGACGCAGAAGCAGCGCAACCCCAAAAGAAATTGCCGCCAAGGTTTTTGAGGATGGCATCCCGCGCTTTCCTGAGCACTACCTGATGGATCTCTATCGGCCTGAAGTAACAGAGTACACGTTACGCGGAGTACTGGAGATCTCAGAAGAATTTTTTGACAAGATTACCTTACGTACGCTTGCAAAGGATCACACTCTGAAAGTCTCTGGAAAACTCATCGCCGAAGCACTGATCCTGGCGTCTTTCACAGATCAGGAGCAAGTCTCTCTTCCCGATGATGAACTTATCCTTGCCGGAGTTGTCCAAGAGTATTGTTCCGACCTTGTACGCCTGCACGACAACTTGATGCGGGCCTGTCGACGTTTTGAACCACATCGTCAACAGGCTATAAAACTGGCAGGACGAATCTGGCAGCAACAGAACTTGCCTCCTGAGAAGGTGTATAAAAGTGCCTAGCAGCCTGACAGACTCTCTGGGCTGAAGCGAAAATTTGACTGTTTGAAAACAGATTTTGGCTTTTTTGAGAGTAATAGCCGTAGTTATTTGTCGAAAAGGAGCTGAAATATGGGCCAAACAGGCGGGTTTGCAGCCAGTCCATGGTTAGTCCGACAGGTTGATTGGGCTATCTCCTGTCACGCAACCCCTTAGTTCTCTAGCCTTTTTTTACAAACCATATTATGATGTAACGATTATTCAATCCATAAAGAGGTCTTAATCCATGAACGTCTTGCTCCATATCTGTTGTGCTAACTGCGCGATTTATCCCGTCCGTATTTTACGCGAGGCAGGACACCTGGTAACAGGCTACTTCTTCAATCACAACATACATCCCTACCAGGAATATCTTCGACGGCTTGAGGCCGTTGAACAATATGCCGCCGCCAGCGAACTTCAGGTCATCTACAAAGATGAATACCTGCTGGAAGATTTTCTTTCCCAGGTGGCATCAGAGCCAACCAATCGCTGTGCCTACTGCTACCAGTCTCGCCTCAAACAAGCTGCAGAATACGCAGCTAAATCCGGCTACGATGCGTTCACGACCAGCCTTCTTTATTCACGTTACCAGAACCACGAGATGATTCGTAAAATGGGCGAAGAGTTGGGCCAGCATTACAGCATAGAATTTCTTTACGATGACTATCGAATCGGCTGGCAAGATGGAATCAAAGTCTCCAAGGCCATGGGCCTCTATCGACAGCAATATTGTGGATGCATTTATTCGGAAAAGGATCGGTATCACCCCAGCAGCAACAACTGATGGGTAACGACCTCGGCAGAGCACTTATTATTTCGGGGTTGCTGCTGGTAGGCATCGGCCTATTTTTGAGCTATGGCGGTAAATTCAACTTCCTCGGTAAGTTACCGGGTGATCTTCGTATAGAAAGAGAATATTTCTCTTTCTTCTTCCCGCTTGGCACCTGCCTCCTGATTTCGCTGTTGCTTTCGTTACTTTTATGGTTATTCAAGCGATAACAAGCTAGCCTCTGACCATCAGAACCGGAGACGATATGAACATCGCCTCACCTTCCCCAAAGCTAGGTTTAGCTCTCGGTAGCGGCGCGGCCAGAGGCCTTGCCCACATTGGCGTCCTCAAAGTTCTCGATGAGGCTAAAATCCCTGTCGACATCATTACCGGGACATCTATAGGCGCACTGATTGGAGCCATGTATGCCGCCGGCGTACCGGTCGCACAGATGGAGGACGTTGCGTTGACCATCGACTGGCGCAAAATGGCCAGCCTGCTTAATCCGGTCTTATCCACATCTAGCCTGACAGACAGCAGGAAGCTGGTCGCATTCATCGCCGAGTTGCTCCCTGCCAGAGAATTCAAAGACCTTCAGCAGACCCTGGCCATAACGGCAACAGATATCAACACCGGGGAAGCGATCATCATCAAACAAGGGGACCTGCTCGAGGCATTGCAGGCCAGCTTGGCATTCCCAGGTATTTTTTCACCGGTTCGCTTCGGAAAAAGGTTTCTGGTCGATGGCGGTCTCTGTAATCCGATCCCAACCAACGTTGCTCGAGATCTCGGCGCAGAAAAAATTATTGGCGTTTGCACAATCCCTGCGGTCAAGAAACAAACTCCGGAAACCTTTCTTCCCGGCAGGCACGGAAACGCAACAAGTCTCAGCCGCTGGAGAAAGCTCTTCAGTGCCCGCACTATCGAACAAGCCTTCCGTTCTGCCCTTGGCCAGGAACCAGAAGCGACCCCTGAGGATGACTCGGGACAGTTAAAAGCGCCGAACATTTTCCGCGTCTGCGCTCAGAGTGTCGCGATCATGGAGAACCTGATTAATGAGCTACATATTAGCCAGAATCCTCAGGACTTGATCATCAGACCGACGTTCGATGGAATCAGCCTGCTTGAGTTTCATCGTGCCGAAGAGATTATTGCCGCAGGAGAATCGTCTGCGAGAGCAGCGCTCCCAGAGATTGAATATCTTCTCCATCCGGCTTGAAAGCCTCTCATCCCCTGCTAACATGTTGATATAACTATTTCATTCCAGACCGAACAAGGATTCATCCAGAAACGCTGGATGGATACGGGGTACGTTTCGGGTTTGGAAACCAGCAATTTTTCACAAGATTAAGGAAATCAAGTGTTTGAGCGGAGGCGTAGCACTTTACGCCGCACAAACTAAATACGCAGATTGACGCCGAGATTGCGAAAAAGGGCGGCTTGCAGACAGAAACCAACAAGGAGGTAACCATGATTGAGTTGCTCGAAAAATCCTTATTGACTGCGGTTGGTGCAATGACCCTGACACAGAAAAAGACTGAGGAGCTACTTCAGGAACTCCGAGAGAAGATGAATATCAGCGAGGATGAAGGCAAAGCTTTTCTGCAGAAGATTCAGGATGCCGTAGCTCAAAACCAGGAAAAGTTGATGGAACAAGCCCGAGAAGAGGTTAAAAAGACCTGTGAACGCATGGGGGTTGTCACCGTAGCGGAGTTTGACAAGCTGAAGAAGAAGGTCGCCCAACTGGAAAAAAAACTTAAATAATTACCCCTGCACCGAATTGAAGTCAATATGCTGCCCATCCTACGCATTAACCGAAATATCCGAACCATCCGGCGCTACAGAACCATTCTGGGGGTTCTGATCAAGTACGGCTTTGGCCATTTTGTCGAACAGCTTAATATCGACTACTACCTCGAACTCGGCAAACGCTTTGTCACCCTCGACAAGATCCCAAAAGACCTTGAGCGTCTCAGTCAAGCACAGCGTCTGCGTCTGGCGATGGAAGAGCTCGGGCCGACCTTTATCAAGCTCGGCCAACTCCTCTCTACGCGCCCCGACGTACTGGACAACGCGTACATTCATGAATTCAGTAAACTTCAGGACAAAGTTCCGGCGGTTTCTTTTGAAGAGGTCAACGCCCAGATTCAGCGTGAACTGGGTTACCCGGCAGAAGAACTCTTTGCGGAATTTTCCACAAAGCCCCTCGCAGCAGCCAGTATCGCTCAGGTTCATCGTGGCAAACTGAGAGGCGGTGAAGAAGTCGTCTTTAAAGTCCGTCGACCGGGCATTGTAAAGATCGTTGAAACCGACATTGACGTTCTCATGGGCCTGGCCTACCTGATCGAACAACACATCCCGACAGTGGCACTCTATGATCCTGTCGGTCTGGTCAAGGAATTCCGTCGCAGCATTATGCGGGAACTGAACTTCACCCGCGAAGGGCGCACCGTTGACCGCTTTGCCGTCAACTTTGCCGAGAGTGAAACAGTCTACACACCGAAGATCTTCTGGGATTACACAGGAGATATCGTCCTGACCATGGAATACGTTGACGGGATCAAGATATCAGCGCTCGAAGAACTCACCGCGCAGGGCTACGACCTCAAGGAAGTCGCCAGACGAGGCGCCGATGCATTTCTGAAGCAGGTCCTTGACTTCGGTCTTTTTCATGCTGACCCACACCCGGGCAACGTATTCATACTTCCCGGTCAAGTCATCTGCATGCTTGACTACGGCATGGTCGGTCGTCTCGGCCAGGACCTCAAAGATCAACTGATTGACCTGTTACAAGCACTTCTCAACAGGGACGTGGATCGGATCATCTCGCAACTCCTCTATTCCGGTGAGTTAACAGACGATTCCGACATAAAGAATCTCAGACGCGACCTGCACGACTTTATCGAGGACTACTACGATATCGTTCTGCAGGATATCAAGGTAGGAAAACTGCTTTCGGAGTTTATTGAGATCCTCACACATCATCGCATTCACTTCCCTGCGGACTTCATGATTTTAGCCAAGGCATTGGTGATCATGGAAGGGGTTGGCCGCCAACTGGACCCAGATTTCAACATGATCAACCATATGCGGCCCTACGTGAACAGACTCGTTTTAGAACGTTTCAGTCCAAAAAACATTAGCGAGCAGGCGGGTCGTATCATTCAGGCCTACAGTTCATTAGCAAAGAACCTGCCACAAGACATCAAGGAATTCGTCAACCGTCTTAATCGTAATCAGTTTAAAATAGACCTGGAGCACCGAGGCCTCGAGAAACTGGTCACAGATCTTGACCGCTCCAGCAACAGAGTCTCTTTTGCCGTTGTCATTGGCTCCCTGATCGTCGGTTCTTCGTTGGTCATGCAAATCGATAAAGGCCCAATGGTTCTTGGCTTCCCACTGCTGGGACTTTTAGGTTATTCAATAGCCGGCTTTCTGGGCCTCTGGCTGGCAGTAGGCATTCTAAGATCGGGACGCCTCTAGCCAGAAAGCATCATCAATGGCCTGTGGCTTTCGAGACACACACGTTGCAACAATAAAACCTCACCAGAGCTCCACCCCTCTCAAACCGTAACAATTTGCACTTTAATTTCAGTCACTTACCTACATATCAAGATTGGCAAGACTATTGCATAAACATCTTTATCTAAAATTTACGACAGTCTTAAGGACAGAAGTTAATGAACATGATCTGCCAAACCACAATTGCCCGCTCGACCGCCATATCCGGCATCGGTCTACACACTGGCCAGCGTATCAACATGACCCTGCGCCCCGCAGAGGCCGGCACTGGCATCGTCTTCCACCGCAAAATCGGCGAACGCACGGTGACGATAGAGGCAACTTCGGCCAATGTCGTTGACACCAAAATGGCGACAGTGATCGGCAAAGGAGATGTTCGCGTCTCCACTGTGGAACATCTGCTTTCAGCGTTAGCCGCCTACGGCGTAGACAACCTGCACATAGACATCGATGGCCCCGAAGTACCGATTATGGACGGCAGTGCGGCCCCCTTTGCTTCCATTATCGAAGAAGCGGGTCAGCGCCGCCACCATCAAAGCCGTAAATTTCTCGCTATCCGCAAACCGGTTTCGGTTATCGACGGTGAGAAACGTGTCAGCATTATTCCTTCTCGCTTCTTCCGCATCACCTTTGACATAGCCTTTCAACATCCATGCATCGCATTACAGCAACGTTCGGTCAAGGTCTCTTCGTCTGTATTCCGCAGAGATCTCGCCCCGGCACGAACCTTCGGGTTTCTACGAGACGTTGAAAATCTCAAGGCAGCAGGACTTGCCCTCGGAGGTTCTCTGGAAAATGCCATCGTGGTTGACGATGAGCGAATTCTTAATCCGGAGGGGTTACGCTTCCAGGATGAGTTTGTTCGCCACAAGATTCTGGATGCGATCGGCGACCTGAGCCTGATTGGCTACCCGATCCTTGGCCATGTTCGAGCATTCAAGGCTGGTCACGATATCAATCACCAATTGGTAGAAAAACTTCTCGACACACCTGAGAGTTGGCAATTGCTGGAATTCAGCGAAGCTGATGTTGAAAAAGCCTTACAAATGTCTCCTCAGCCTTTTGCGAGCGACTTGGCTTTTTCCGAGGCTTAAATCATACAGAGATAATAAAGAAAAGGCAGCCACTTAGGCTGCCTTTTTTGTTTCAACTCCAGGGATAGCAGGGACAGCAACCGAGGACCATAGGTGTTCGGTTTGACGCTATCGTGAACAAGAGAAAGCAGGTCATGGAAGTTGGCGCTTGCATAAGGATTCTTTTACACATAATATTGCGGAAAGACAGAACTTTCTCATGCCAAAAACAAAATCAGACAAGACATTGAGCACCACAAAGACTGAAGCTCGCAAACGCCGCCGCGAATGGTTAATCGTGGTGGTGATCGTCGGCTTGGTCGCTCTATCTTTACGCTACCAGGGTCAGCTCTTCAACCTTACGACAGAGATCCCCCTCTCCGGCAACATCCTGGTTCTTGCTCTGATCAACCTGAACATCCTTCTGATCATCTTTTGTCTCTTCCTGGTCTTGCGCAACATTTTCAAACTACTTCTGGAACGACGACGAGGCATACCTGGCGCAAAGCTTCGAAGCAAATTGGTTCTAGCCTTTATTGCACTCTCATTGATTCCAACGATGCTGCTATTTTTCGTTTCAGCCGGCTTTATAACGAACTCCATAGAGAACTGGTTCAACAGTGAGATTGAGAATTCTCTCGAGGAATCGCTCGAGGTTGCGCAAACCTACTACAAGAACTCAGCGAGCAACGCCCTCTACTATGCTGAGCAGATCTCTCTCGCGATCAAAGATAAAAAGCTTCTCAATGAGGACAATCTCACGGTTCTGGAGAAGTTGGTTCATCAGAAGCAGAAGGAATACAACCTCGGTATCGTTGAGGTCTTCTCTGCGACGCTAGAAGAACTTGTCCGCGCAGTCAATCCAAGTGTTCCGGCTACAGAATTCTCGGATCCTGATTCCGACAGTATTCGTGAGGCGCTACAGGGCAACCGCTTTACCCGCATCAGTCCGATCGGCCGCGCCGATCTGATACGTGGGATCGTCCCTGTCTACTCTAACTGGAACCCGAACGATGTTGTCGGGGTTGTCGTCGTTAACTATTACGTCCCCTACTCCCTGGTCAACAAGATGAAGGAGATCAGCAGCTCCTTTGAACAGTACAAATCAACCAAGCTTCTCAAAGGTAAGATTCAAAAAGGCTACATTCTGTTCCTGCTGCTCATTGCACTGGTCATTATTTTTCTCTCAACCTGGGTCGGCTTTCATCTGGCCAGGGGGATCACAGAACCTATTCAGGAACTGGCCGTAGCAACCAACCGTGTTGCCTCCGGCGACCTCAACGTCACTCTGGACAGCTACAGTCAGGACGAAGTTGGCTCACTGGTCGAAGCGTTCAACACCATGACTGCCGACCTGCGCAAGGGACAGAAAGCGATCAACAGAGCCAACCTCGAGCTACAGGCATCAAACCTTGAGCTTGAGCAAAGACGACGGTACATGGAGATCGTCCTGGCGAATGTTACTGCCGGAGTCATCTCCATTGACAGCCAGGGACATATTACGACCATTAACAAGTCTGCTGAAAAGCTCCTCGGCTTGAAGACTAAGAGAATCATTGGACGTAATTTCCGGGATATCGTCACTCCTGACTATCAACCGATGATCAAGGGCATCCTTAAGGAGTTGATTGGCTCAGGAAAAGATTCGATACGCAAGCAGATATCACTACCGGCAGGCGACACCAAGATCATCCTGCTCGTCAATGTCACCACCTTGAAAGATGAGCATAATGAGTTTATGGGAACGGTTGTTGTCTTTGACGACCTGACACAGCTACTTAAAGCACAACGCATGGCTGCATGGCGTGAAGTTGCGCGCAGGATTGCCCACGAAATCAAGAACCCGCTCACGCCTATACAACTCTCGGCACAGCGACTCAGACGCCGTTACCTTGATCGTTTCAGCGCAGACGACATAGTTTTTGATGAATGCACTACAATGATCATCAAACAGGTTGATGACCTTAAGAACCTGGTCAATGAGTTTTCTAGCTTTGCACGTATGCCGGCCAGCAATCCAAGCCTCAACAACCTCAACGATGTTCTTAATGAAGCTTTGGTTCTATTCCAGGAAGGTCACAAGGAAACTCAGTTTCAGCTCCAGACAGACCCAGACCTGCCGGCCTTCAACCTCGACCGTGAGCAAATCAAGCGTGTTGCAATCAACCTCCTCGACAATGCAGTTGCTGCAGTTAACGGTAACGGCCAGATCACAGTTGAGACCTCGTTCAACAAGGACCTGAGAATTGCCACACTCAAAATAAGTGACAATGGCTGTGGCATTCCCGCCGAAGACAAACCCAGACTCTTTGAGCCATACTTTTCTACCAAGAAGTCAGGAACCGGACTTGGACTGGCTATTGTCTCAACGATAATTTCAGACCATAATGGTTACATCCGGGTACGAGACAATGAGCCACAGGGGACACATTTCATCGTTGAGCTACCGATTACTTCGGAAGTCACACAGGTATAGAATCAACCACCCAATATAGAGGCAACATGCAATCAATTCTGATCGTCGATGATGAGATAAGCATTCTCGAAAGTTTGACCGGGATCCTGCAGGATGAAGGATTTCACCCCGTCTCAGTAGAAAGCGGCGAACGAGCCATAGAGAGGGTCAGCGAGGAGAAGCCGGACCTGGTTCTTCTAGATATCTGGATGCCGGGAATGGATGGCATGGAGACCCTGACCAAAATTCGGGACATATATCCAGACCAGCTGGTTATCATGATGAGCGGTCATGGCACCATCGAAACAGCTGTTAAAGCGACCAAGCTTGGTGCATACGATTTCATAGAGAAACCACTGTCCCTTGAAAAAGTTCTGCTCTCCATCCAGAATGCAGCCAAGGTCGGCCAGTTGGTAGAGGAGAATCGTGAGCTCAAAGCCAAAATAGGTAAAGAACACGAAATGATTGGTAACAGCAAACCAATCAAGGACTTAAAAAAGCAGATTAAGATCGCTGCACCAACCTCTGGATGGGTTTTAATAACAGGAGAGAACGGGACCGGTAAAGAACTGGTAGCCCGGGCAATCCACCAGAATTCGAACCGTCAAGCATGCCCGTTTATAGAAGTTAATTGTGCCGCAATACCAGAAGAACTCATAGAGTCAGAGTTGTTTGGTCACGAGAAGGGCTCCTTTACGGGAGCAACAACACAGCGCCGTGGCAAGTTTGACCAGGCCCATAAGGGCACTCTCTTTCTTGACGAAATTGGCGACATGAGTCTGAAGACACAGGCCAAAGTGCTCCGGATTCTTCAAGAGCACAAATTCGAAAGGGTCGGGGGCAACAAGACCATTGAAGTTGATGTACGCGTCGTTGCTGCTACAAATAAGGACCTGGAAAGAGAGATGGCAGACGGCAGGTTCAGAAAAGACCTCTTCTATCGTCTGAACGTCATTCCTTTTTATGTACCACCACTACGTGAACGAAAAGCCGACATTCCTCAGCTGGCAACGCATTTCCTGGAATATTTCTGTAGCAAAGAGAGTCGCGACACTAAGGTTCTAGATGAAGAGGCTGTCCAGGCAATAAAAAGTTACTCATGGCCAGGCAACGTCCGGGAACTGAAAAACCTTATAGAACGATTGGTCATAATGTCGCCAGGCAACACCATCACAAGAAATCAACTGCCACAGGCAGTTTCAGACAAGAAAGAGACTTTAGAAAAAGATCAAGAGACACACAACTTTTCTGCGGCAACTTTCCGCAACGCCAAAGAGGAGTTTGAGAAAGAGTTCCTGATTCAGAAACTTGAAGAGAACGAATGGAATATTTCTCGTACAGCAGAAGCGATAGAGGTGGAACGTTCCAACCTGCATCGCAAGATCAAGTCTTATAAGATTGATTTAAAAAAGGGTTAAGCTGAAAAACATGAAGGGGACTGCTCTGAGCAGTTCAAACAAAAAATACTTGCTCAAAAGCAAAAAGCCCCGCCTCAAAAGAGACGGAGCTTTTCTAAATAATTTCGGCGGCGACCTACTTTCCCACACAGTTGCCCATGCAGTATCATCGGCGCAATAGGGCTTAACTTCTGTGTTCGAGA
>JARUHP010000069.1 GCA_030005635.1 Deltaproteobacteria bacterium IMCC39146 | reverse complement strand
TTTGCTGTGTGCACAGTAAAAGGCACAAGATTGGTGACGCTGACACATAAATACGACTCCGTAGACATTCTTATCGAAAGGAAGCATTTCAATTGACCTTTGTTGGCCGAAGGCAAATGCAACTTAAGTGCCTAAGAAACGACACATTAAAAACCGGTAAGCATCTGTTTTTTAGAGTTTTTTTAAGACTCACTTAGAGTACCTATAAGCATTTGAATTTATACGATGTTTTTGGGGGTAGTCGGTTGGTAAGTGTCAACAAGCGTGAGCTTGAGGGTAAATGAGTTTCAATGAAAGTTAGATTGGAAGATAACAAGGTTGGTTATATTACGTTACTTGCAGAGGTGCTTTCATCGCAGAACTACGCTACGGTTGCTGTCTTGACTGTTTATCCTCTCGCATTGTTTGGGTTGTTCAGATTGGTTGAAAGGCGAAGTTCTTTCTGACCCTGCAATCCAATAAAAGGCCACCAAGGATCGAACCCTGGTGGCCATAGTTTTGTGCGTTAAAGATGTTACTGAATACCTCTTTCAATAAGAAGCCAGTATTCTTCTCAGAAGTCGTGACATATGAGAATAGTGCAGCATGATAACGACCCCACTTTGGAAGCAAGGGACCAACAGTTTGATTCATTCATAAACCACCAAGACGATTTTTCTTTCCTCGCCAACAAATTTACATTAGATTAATTTAATTATATAATATGAATGCAAGAAGAGGAGGTGACTGTCATGAAAACTCAAACCCGCTTCATGGATTACGTAAAAACAAATTATATGGTTGTCGTGATTGCAGTGCTTGGTGTTTTTGCCTTCCTGTCTGCTGTTTTGATTGCTTGGCCAGCAGTTGCATATATTGCTTCTAAACTCTTTGTTCATTAAGCATTGTAGTCTAATTAGACATGAGGCCACCCTTTTTCAGGTGGCCATCTTTCTGTGTATTAAAGAGCTTACTGAATACCTCTATCAATAAGAGGCCGTTTTTGTCTCGGCAGTCGTGACTTATCGGACAGTCAGTCACTTGCCAAAACTCCCTTAAACATATGACTTCCCCCTTGTGTCAGAATAGTTGAGAAACCAAGGGGCTTGCCGGCTATATAGGCCTACTGACACAACTGCTTATATTTGAAAAAATTAGCGCCCTGATATGCGAGTGGTAAAATTGACTAATCCAGAGTGGTTTTTGTCTTGTTGACCGAGGCTTTAGTACACGTTTTTATAAACTGAGCCAGACCGGGGGACAATTGTTACGAAGGAGGTGTCATGTGGCAACGAAAAGTAACTATCCTGCGTGAAGAGCAGCTCAAGCAGGCGATTAATGATTCCATCCAGACTGAAAAGGATGCCATGGATTTTTATCGTCTGGCAGGCGAGAAGATGTACAACGAGCGCCCGCGCCTGACCTTTAAGCTGCTGGCACATGAAGAACGTGAGCACGCCCGCTCCTTCTACGAGGCTTACAGCTGGGACGACCTGCCCCCGTTTGACAACATCATGGCCGCCCCACCCGACGCCGACTCAATCTGGTTGAAAGAGCTAAAGGAAGCTATGCTCGGAGATTTTGACGAAAAACAAGCTCTGGTTTTGGCAATGCGGCTTGAACAAGCTCTGGAAGAAGAATTACGGGCGTTTGCCGAGCGAATTGAAGATGTAGGGGTGCGCGAAGTTTATCTGAGCAACGCCCGCATGACCCATAATCACCTGGATGTACTCAACGAAGATTACAATCTGGCTTGTCTGCAAGACTGAACATCTTACGGAGCCGGATCTGACCGGTTTTAAAATCAGCATTTTGAAAAGCAGATGGCCACCCGTCACCAGGTGGCCATAATTTTGTGGATTAAGAAGTCTCTCGAATACCGCTATCAATAAGAGGCCGTTTTTCTTCTTAGAAGTCGTGTGTTCCCGAATAAAAACGAATAGTATTTATAGAGGAGAATTACCCACTGAGAATGTAATTCTCAAGCTGACTGATCATAAATTCCTTTTCAGCGACATTGGCCTGAACAAGATCGCCAATCGAAACCATTCCGATCAGCGTGCCATCTTCAAATACAGGAAGATGACGACAGCGTTTGTCGGACATCAGGGCCAACCCTTCTTCCACACTTTTGTCCGGAGAGATATAAAGGACTTTGTTCGTCATGATCTTCTCAACTGACGTTTTGAGTGATGACCGACCTTCCAAAATCACCTTCCGTGCATAGTCGCGTTCGGACATTATACCGACCACGTTTGTCTCGTTAATGACAAGCAATGCGCCAACATCCTCCTTAGCCATCAATTCCAAGGCCTTGTAAACTGTCTCATCGGCGCTGACACTAACAATTGAAGCGCCCTTGTTCTTCAACACATCACGAATAGATTTCGTCATGACGCTCTCCTTTCCAAAGTCACGAAGTGATTACTGCTCTTAACTTTATCCGAGACGATATAGATGTCAAACACCGAGGAACAGCAAACGGCTTTCGTGTTTTATAAATGCCCACGAATAAAAAAGGCCACTCTTTACCAGGTGGCCGTCATATTGCGGATTAACAAACTTCCTAAATACCTCTATCAATAGAGCCTTTTGCAAAAGTACATTCACGTTTATGAATACACTTAATAAAAGCATATAAAAGTCGAGCTTCAAGGACAACTGTCTGATATTATTAGGTTACTAGGCCAAATAATCCTCAGGAGGATGCCCATGAAGCTCAACGCGAAAATATCATGGTTGATGGGAACAGTAC
>JARUHP010000068.1 GCA_030005635.1 Deltaproteobacteria bacterium IMCC39146 | reverse complement strand
ATTCGTTGCTAATAACGCAGTCAACTTCTTTTTAAGTCCACTTATCGGTCGAGCAATTGTCCGCTTTGGCGAACGTCGGGTGTTATCCATTGAGTATGGCGGCCTGATTGCCATCTTCCTGGTTTATGCTTTCGTTGATATAAAAGGGGTGATTGTGGCGATGTACATCCTCGATCATATTCTTTTCAATTTCTCAATCGCGATCCGCACCTATTTCCAGAAAGTCGCAGACCCACAAGATATAGCCCCTAGCATGGCCGTTGGCTTCACCATCAACCACATTGCGGCTGTGGTTATGCCGGTTATAGGTGGTGCTCTCTGGATGGTTGACTACCGCATACCTTTTGTGGTCGGGGCCATCTTCAGCATTGTTTCCCTGTTGGCTGTGCAGCGTATTCCCAACGCTCACAGAGTTGCCAGTGATTGAGACTCGAAGGCGGAAAGCTTCTCTTTAAACACCGCATCAAGACGTCTTGGCTTACGCTTTTCATAATCAAAGCAGATCAGTACTGTCTCCCCTTCTGCACTTGCTTCGCCATCACGCTCTATCCGGTAGCACATAGTAAATGACGAGCGACTGACATTCGTGATTCTGGCTCCAATCACCAACTCATCTCCGAGGAACATTTCGGCCAGATATTTAACGTGAGCTTCCGGAAGGATGATTCCGCAGGCATTTCCGATATTCATCTCAGAGTAATCACCAAGACTTTTCAGATAGGCAATACGAGCATCCTGGAAAAAATTCAGCACTGCTGAGTTAGCGACGTGACCGCCGTAATTAACATCAACAACGCGAACGATATAAGGAATGGTAAAGTTAAAGTTTTCCATGAAACCCCGTCTTTCGTCTTTGATCCTGCGTAAGTTACTTTTGACAATTGGGGCAGTAAAAAGTTGAGCGCTGCCCAAGTTTGATCTGTTTGACGAGCGTGTCACAGGCTTTGCACTTCTGCCCTGCCCGCCCGTAAACACGTAGTTCCTGCGTAAAATATCCTGGTTTACCTTCGCTGTTTGCGAAATCCTTGATCGTGGTGCCACCGGCAGCAATCGCTTCAGATAGAATGACCGTAACGGCCTGAATCAGGCGTTTGTATGCAGCTTTACTGACTTTTCCAGCAGGTCGAGCGGGAGCAATGCAGGCGCGATAGAGCGCTTCGCTCGCGTAGATATTACCAACGCCAACCACAACGTGAGCATCCATAAGAAACGGCTTGACTGCAACTTTTCGGTTACATGACCGTTTATGGAGATAAGTCGCATTGAATTGACTATCGAACGGCTCCGGACCCAGGGTCGACAAACGGACATGTTGCAGCGGATCATCGGAGGTCCAGTGGATGGAGCCAAAACGTCGGGGATCGTTGTAACGTAAGGCCGTACCATCGGTAAAAATGATTTCGACATGATCGTGTTTGCGTTTTTCTGTTTGCATGGAGTCGACCCGTAGATGTCCGGTCATGCCAAGGTGGACGATCATGGTGCCTGACGAAAAAGCAAACAACAGGTACTTGGAGCGTCGGCCAACACCACCTATTCTCTGGCCAGGCAAGAGACTTATCAGCTCCTGAGGAACAGGCCAACGCAAGGATCCATTGTAGATCAGAACCTGCGCGACGACCTTATTGGCAACCAGCGGCTCAATACCGCGACGGGTAGTTTCTACTTCTGGAAGTTCAGGCATAGGGTTCCGTGACGAGTGATGCGGGGTGAGGTACGCGACAATACCGATAAAGCTATTACATTTAACGCAATGACGCTATGGAAAGGCTTGTAACGTGTCGGACTTTCCATAGTGTCTTCTTTAAAAACTCTCGGATTCTTTCTTTAGGACAATTTCAGTCAGAACAGAAAGATAAGAACCAACCTCCGGGGAATTTTCCTCTGGAGCCCAGGAGGCGAAATCTTTATCGGATATGGCCTCATAGGGACCAGGCTTGGTTTCGAAGAAGATGCTGCCCGGTTCAAGAACAATGAACGAATGCCAGGCCCCAACCGGCAAATCGATCGCCAGGGTATCGCAGCCATCGCCAAAAGGGATCACCTGCTGGACCTCACCGTCGTCATCAAAAACAAGCAGCGCCAGCTTGCCTCGTACAGCCATGAAGCATTCGGGTTTCGGTGGATCGGTGTGACGGTGCGGGCGAATATAGGTACCGGGCGCCATGGCAATAAAGAGACGCTGACAAGGGTCGGCATAGTCATCATGCAGATTGAGGTTCTTGCGTAGACGCTCTGATCCCGACGCTTCGAGACTTAATTGATCGAGAATCTTGTGACTGATGATTTTCACTTGTCACCTCTTTAGAAAATCGTCGATGGATCACGCTTGGCGAAGTCGGCAAAGTTCAAGGACTGCGGATCTTCGGGAAATTCATCCTGGGTCACTTTTTGTCCGCGATAATAACGCCAGGCCTTCTCTTCACGATGCAGCCAGGCAAGTTCAACAAATTGCTGCACGGCCCCCTGCACACGCATTTCCATAAGAAAGATAACCTGTCCCTCGTCTTCACCCTCCTGTTCCTGCAGAATCTGACAGCGGGTTATCTCATAATCCGCGCCAAGATTAGCCTTGCCGAATTCAAGATAATCATCACGATCAGCAAACTGACGACGAAAGTTTGATTCAGTATGGAAGGTGTCGAAGATAAAACCAAAATCCCCACGCGCAAAGGCTTCGCTGCGAGCGATGATCAGGTCGGATGGTGAATATTTTGAAAGGTTGATCTCGTTCATTGA
>JARUHP010000067.1 GCA_030005635.1 Deltaproteobacteria bacterium IMCC39146 | reverse complement strand
TGCATAACCAACTCTCATGCCCATGATAGCCTCCCTTTGATAGTTGTCTTTACCCATCCGTTGCTGTGGGAGTGGTAATGAAAGTTTATCTGGGATCGGAAGATTTTACTGAATTGCAGGGTATCCAGTAATTCTTCATTTCGGCCAATTTCACACCCTCCAAATAATGCGAGAGGAAATGTAAGAAGATTGTGAGCAGTCGCGTGCTACGGTGCCGCTCGTTGATGATGCGTTCTTAAATATCAGGAGTTATAAGCTAGAGGCGCAGGGGCTGCTGTGCCAACGTTTTTTATTTCTTTTCCATATCACGACTCCACTCATGCCTGAAGCCCTGTGAGAGATTTTTGAGATGCTCGTGATATATGTATTAAATAAATGATAAAGCCAAACCTGTCGTGAGGCGGGGACGGAAAGTTATGGGTCTCTTTTTTCAGAGATCGCCAAACTGCCAATGAACTCGATTCTTGGCAGTTTTTTGTTTTTTTGGGGGGATATTTTAGCGATGTCATTAGAGAAGAAAGCCATAATTGTTATATCAGCAGGGCTTCTCATAATGTCAGGTTGTGCTGGAAAGGGCTTACAAAATGAAACATCTCCAAATGGGGAGCCAACCTCTAAACATGTAGAAAATCCTTCCTCTCTTATTAAAGTTAAGAACAGCAAACACACTAATCGTATGTTGGCTTGGATTGAGCTATCAAGAGATTGAATGTGTAGCTAAAAGAGTTCTTTAATTCGACAGAGACTATCTGTTGTGGCTAATCTCTATGGAGGGGATTATGTGTAAATATGTAAATAACTGCAGTTTTTTTCAGGAATTCTCAAGTAGAGAAAGTCTTCTCTGGAAGGCAATGGTCAAAAGCTACTGTGACGATGGGAGTACGTGTGTTCGACACAGAAGATATGAAGGTGAAGGGATCAAAGACCTTCCAGAGACGTTAATGCCTTCTGGAAAACATGCCTCAAAAGCTTTTCTCGCTCTGCCTTGAGGATGCGTAACCAGCTTTTAAGGCTCTTAAGTTATTTGGACTGTGAGAAGCAGGAAACAATCGCCAATATCAGAGCAAGTTCTATTGGCGATTTAATGGCAGATTATTTTGTTGGAATACATCCTTTACACACATGAGGAATCCCGTAATGCAATTGCATAAAGAGAGTAATTCTGAAAGACGTTCCAATGTCCGACTTAGGGCTGAGATAAGGGTTTCCTACAGTGAACACCAGAGTAAATTACTTATAGGCTATAGCCTAGATTTAAGTACCGGAGGGATTTTCCTCATTACAACATGCCCCTTCGATGTTGATGACATTGTAAAGTTAAGATTTTATATGCCGGGTGAAGTTGAAAAAGCAGTCTCTTGCAATGCACGTGTTGCATGGATTAATTATCAGGACAAGTGGCTTAAGCCTGAAAGTCCAACAGGTGTAGGCTTGCAATTTGTCAATCTTGCACCGAAAGACCTCTGTACAATAGTGAAGTTTTTAGAGGCCGAATAAGCTTAGTAGTATATTTGTAGAATCTATTTGGGAGAGACAATGCATCATGGGGAATAAAGAAATCAAAATTACCATTGACTCGAATGGCAACATCCAAAGAGAGGTCAGTGAAAAACCCCTAGCCGAAGTCAAAAAGCCAAAGTTTATAAAGAGGATTGTTTCTACACTGACAACAGCGACGTAAACTATCACCTGTAAAATGCAAATTGGATAACCTTATCAGGTGAGGAGTCAATCATGCTCATAGAGGTTGTTTACAATGATGGCAGGTTCGGCATGGTTAAACCCTATCTCCTCGATAAACTGTTGGAAGAAAAGATGATGGCTGCTTTTATGCGCTCAGATGGTTGGGTTGTTGTAGACCGAGATATTATTAGGAGCCAAAACAGTTCACAGGGTTACGATGGAGCAGAGCGCAGAGATTTATATGCATTAAATGCTCTATTGAGACGGAAATTACTGCAGGAAATTGCATTGATCGTTGGAACGTTGGCTCTTATATCCACTCTATTGTCGGGGTTGCTATAAAGTTCTTAGTTGAGACTCTTTCAGTTCCTATGGGGTAATCATTTCAACATCAGGAATTACACCCCACCAGAAAACAAGAAAATTGGCCTCAGATGGGAAGCAGTGACCTGAAGTCTTACTTAATGTCACGACATATGAGAGGAAAACCGGCTTCTTATTGATAGAGGTATTTAGTAAGCTCTTTAATACACAAAACTATGGCCACCAGGGTTCGTTCCTTGGTGGCCTTTCCTATGTTGTCGAACTTAATGAAAGGATATATGAGGAGTTGGGAAAAGTGATAAAATATAGGTGGGTAAACAGATAATTGTTTGCCTCCTGAATGACATTCCCCGTAGACCTCTTCCCCCATCCTTTGGCTGCGGGGATTTTTGTTATAATGCAGGGTATGTGAAAATTATTCTATTGAGCCTATTTTTTTAAAAAAGGAGATTTTTAAATGGAAGATATAATCGGCGTCATAGTTGTCCTGGTTGCAGTGTTTGTGCTGTTTCTTTTCCTTTTCCGAGGGAGGTGATCTTTTGGGAGTTGCAGGTTTTATTCTTGCTGTATTTGTTCTTTTAATCATTTGTGTTTCGGCTTTTGGGTATTTACATCGAGATCTCCGCTGCCCAGAGTGTGGCGAAAAAATGACCCGCAATAAGAACAAAACATGGACATGCGAAGCCTGCCAAACAAGGCATCCATGTTATCCATGAAGATCAGACACTTTTTTTACAATTCACGATTTGCAGTAAAAAAAGCCCCAGCCTGTTTTCAAGGTCGGGGCTTTACTATTTATCCTGTTGCAACTCATTCTTACATCTCCTAGGGATATATAAGACACGTTTTAGCACCCTGACACGACTGTTATCGGGGCGTTATTCATTGGAGGCGAGAACCTTACAAAACCTAATATTGCCAATTCAATATGCTAAGGAGATGGGAGGGCGTAAAGTGTCCTAGAATGTCCTTACTTATTCACAACAGGGCAAACATTTAAAAGCCCAGCCTATGGGAGTATAGCTGTGGCTTTGGCCATAAAAAGAGGCTTCATAGGAAGGAAGGACAACGTAAATATTTTTGATAGCGCCGACTGTTTGAGGTCAAGCGTTACCCCCTCCATGGATCTCTCAGGAGTACCTAAACACTTTTTTCTGAAACCTGCGGAGACTAAGATTCGAGACCCAGCCGGTCTAGAGATTGTAGGCTGTAGAGATGTGATACCCCTTCCCCCAGAAGAACCTACCG
>JARUHP010000066.1 GCA_030005635.1 Deltaproteobacteria bacterium IMCC39146 | reverse complement strand
AACCTAAAAGAGTGCGCATTCGGAAAACCATTTAAACAAGGGAAGGACGCGATGGAACTACTCCCACTTCTAAAACATTGAGTTCGGGAGCAGGGGGTCGCAAGTTCAAATCTTGTCATCCCGACCAGTATTTACATGAGAGCGACCTCCCCGGGGTTGCTCTTTCTTTTTGTTCTCCGGTCCTCGTCCGGTCCGTAGTACTCACCTATCTGACAATTTGAGGTCTCACGGAATGATGTCTTTGGTGTTCCGGGGCGGGGGTTTGACTCTGGGGCATCTCTGGTACAACCCTTCAAGCCACGTTCTTCTTGCTGACAACATGAATTTCCCCTAAACTGCTGAAATCTATTGCATTCGAAGGGGGTAGCAACGATGTCACAAGAGTCAGAACGCACATATCACATTCTTGCCTACGGTGTAGAGAAACTAGGCTTGACGGCCCCCTCCGAGCCACTAACCGATCGGAATTTCAAGATATCTTTCGAGCCATTCAACACCAGCCATCGCTTTGACGAATATGACGGTGTAATTCTTTTTCAAGGGATATTTGAAAGTTTTGAACAGATATCAAACTATCACGCAAGTTATGTAAAACATGAATGCTGTCACGATGAGTTAGACAAGAGGAAAAAAGAAGCTCAACTATTGTTAGAGAATAAAGGTCTTTTGTGCTTCTTGCTACACCTCCCCTTCGTTGACCACAACGACAGAGCAGATTGCAAGGGCACTGACTTAGCAAAATACCATTTGAACTATCAATCCTTGCGTAGAGAGGCTTTCAATCAAAGGTTTGCCCATATTGATGTAAAGTCGGATGGTTTCAGACCTTTTTTGAAAAGGCATGGCGCAGCATACAACCACTTCAGAATACACAACACAAATTTAGACTCCAAGACCATAGCAGAGCTTGGAGGACGCACCGTCGGGATGGTGATTAATAGGGGCGAGTATTTCATCCCGACCCTTGTACCAGACAATAGACCAGAGAACATTGTAGAGTTTTTCACCTCGCTGGCTGAAGGGCTCACGTCATCATTCAACAAGTTGCAGCTAGCTCTTCCTGAGTGGATAAATACTTTTCAATTTGAAGAAGAACAGAGTCTCGATGCTGAACGTAATGCACTGCTTAAGCGCGTACATGACATAAATGAACGCTTTGATTCACTGAGCAGGTATAAATCAGTGTTGGCTCTTTCAGGGGACGACCTCGTTGAAAGTGTCGCACACTTGTTTTCAGCTGGTTTTGGCGTTGACGTTGATACCACCGATGAGCTCAGAGAAGACACTAAGCTATTGGATGAAAGACAAGAAGTAATTTGTCTATGTGAAGTCAAAGGAACAAACAAAGGGGTTAAGAGAGAGCACATAAACCAAGCGGATTCACATCGCGAGCGCTCAGGGTTCGATGAAAAATTTCCTTCGATTCTGATCGTCAATACTCATATCAAGAACGCTCGTACAGTCCCTGAAAAAGACCAAGAAATTGCAAACGAGCAAATTCTTCATGCCGTCAAAATGAATATTTTGGTTCTCCGTACAGTTGACCTCCTTGAACTCTTGAGACTTCATCTAATCGGCAAACTGACCAAGGAAGACATTGTTGAGTTGCTGACAACAAACTGTGGCTGGCTCAGGCTAATTGATGGTGAAACTTCCATAATTCAACAGAACACATAGAAACAAATCTCATAAGCATCATGCCAAGGCCTTAAATCATTCCAGTTGGAGTTTTTCATTTTCTCTGAAGCAGCCTCTAATCTATAAACAATAACTTTTATCCACAAACCCCAAGGGCACTTAATTCAAATGAGCTGTCAACGAACTAAAGTGGAATCAATCATTAAGGACGAGCTTTCTAATGCTGGCATAGATATGCCTTGGGATATGCGTGAGATTCATGTGCTACCACATTCTCAATGCGTTGTAGAGCACACGTCGTCGGAAGGCACTCTTTCTGAGGTTATTCTAAACCATCATTTCCCACGCATAAAAGACGAAATAGAAGTTGCACACTTTACAAGTATCGATGTACTGCAAAGTATAGCCAAGCTAAATGAGTTCAGACTATATTCGCTATCTAAGCGTCTTAATCAGCAGGAGTTTGAACCTTTTTGTCAAACACATGGGCTCACCAGCTACCTGGATGATTCAGAAGGAGAGCCTTATTACAAAACCTTAGTGAACAGTTTGCATTATTCATCATTCACACAGGTTACAAATAGCGATGAAGAATACATGTGGGATGTATTCGCAAAGTCAGGAACAGGAGTTAAGTTAATCATTAAGCTCAAACCGATACAAAAGAAATCAGAGCTTAGGCCTGTCCTTTATCACAGCAAGAAAAAAGACCCATCGACACTACTACAAACAATTCATAAGCGAATCCTTGAAGAGTGTGGTCGTTACTTCATTATCCGGGGCATTTCGCGAATAGGCGCCTTTTATCTCCCTTTTGGTTTTCAATTGGAGAAGGAGGAGGAAGTGCGACTTGTAGTTAAAAACTGGGGAAGCGGCCCTGCTTTTGAACATGTAAGAGAAGATTCTAAACTTGAGTTTGACTACATTCCCTTAGGGCTAGGTGAAAAGGGGAATCAGTTCTGTAATATTAGTGTAGAAAGAATAATATGTGGTCCAAAAGCTAAACGAGAAGAGGTCTTCAGATCTATCTCTGATACACCTCTTTCTTCAACACCTATCGATATCCAATAATAATTTTCATATGACCTGACTTTTTATATCACTACAACTACTAAAAATGTTAGATGACAGTATATAAATATTGATCATCATCTCAAACCTAGCTATCCCCGGTTAGGGCTTTTTCATTTCCACAACTCTGCCTACACCCCCTACCCACAAATTTCACCTCAGCACCGGATGAGACAGCAAAAACTTTCATATATATTTAACGACCAAGCCAATCTTTCTCTAACATTTCATCTAACTTTAAAAGTTGGTCGGATGTGATGTTTGATGAGTTACAAGAAATACTAGTAGCCAAACCAACCTCTTCAACTCCACGCTTACTACTTATAAAGTAGTCTTGGCTTAAAGATGCGCTAGCATAATTTACTTCAGTACTATTTGAAATTTGCACTCCCGGATTAGATATACCAACTATCAATTGTGTGTCCGATATCGGTAAATACACCTGTCCTATCTTCCCGGGAGAAAAGATCAATGGTTTAAATGTTGAACAAGGATCATGTCTAAAAATTGGGCCGATGTCACCCGAGGGTGTAAAAAACTTTGTGTAAATGGTCTCAGTCGGTTACAACCCGTAACCACAGGAGGCACTGATGACCATACCCAAAGATCTACTCGATACCCTGATGAAGGATTACAAAAATCCTGAAGATC
>JARUHP010000065.1 GCA_030005635.1 Deltaproteobacteria bacterium IMCC39146 | reverse complement strand
AGTCGCAAGGGGAACTGCTGGGATAACGCTTCAATGGAAAGTTTCTTCGGCACACTCAAGCAGGAGATGGTTCATCACAGGAAATATCGAACCCGGCGGGAAGCCATGACAGAGATCAGCGAGTACAACGAAGTATTCTACAACCGGCAGAGACGACATGCCAACCTGGGCAATCTCTCCCCGGCGGCATACTGGAAGAAATTCATCAGGCGGCAAGGGGCTGCCTGACCATAACATGGTGTCCACTATTGCGAACCGACCTCAGCGCATTGAAAGTTACGTCAACACAGACAAGGAATCGTTCACCAACACAGAATTACTTCAAGATGCTGTGACGAGGGTACTACAAGTCATGTCAGAATCGAGTCAACAGCTTTCTGATCAAGCAAAGGGGAAATGTCCTGAAATTGATTGCCGAAGCATCTCAGGCTTTAGAAATATCCTTGTTCATGATTATCTTGGCGGAATTGACAATGAGCTCATCTGGCAGGTCATCAAGCAGGAACTTCCCTCACTAAAAGCTGCTCTGCTTAAAATTCAGAGGAATTAGGTCGGGGGACAGACACCTTTTATTCACAGGGGATAAAGAAAAAAGGAATGGTGTTTCGGCATTAAGCGCCTACCTTTGCCCCTCACGAATCACGACTTTATTCGCCATGATAATGTTACGGAAGTTATCACTCGTGCAGGCCCAATCGACAAGGTCGACCTTGAAAGGCAAGTTTGATTCCTCAAAGCTGGCGACAAGATCCGCCATGACGCCTAGAGAAATAGGCTCTTCGGTTATCAAGGCAAGATCCAGGTCTGAATATTCACGGGCACTACCAACAACACGTGAGCCAAACGCCCACACCGTAATATCTGGTACCAGTGCGGATAAAATCGTGCAGACCTCAGTCAGTTGCTGCGAACTGAGAGCGATATCTCCTACCCTTAATTGGTTCATTGAGTCCCAGATTGATCAAGCAGCTTTTCATACAGGAAGCGTGCTTCCTCAAGAAAATCCTGCGCGACCTCGTAGACAGCGACAGCTTTTTTTTCATCATAGGTATGACTACTGTCCGTGCGCGCCTGTCGGTAAACCTTCCAACGCCCCCAGTCAGAACGCAACAGGCCCTGCTCATTACCAGTGCGGACCAATCCGGCGAAAGTCATTGTCTCAAAATCATTTGGACTTGCTGCAGTTTCTTTCAAAAAGCGACGCAGCATTTTGTGACTGAGCTCGTAGGTGAACTCAAAACATTGAATAACAGAATTGCGCAACTGCTCAAAGAGGTCAGGGTCCTGCTGGCCCAACGGAGAATGTGCAAACTTCAGGCTTTTTTCAAGTTGGCCGATAGCATTTCCTAAAGGGGTAAAATCAAGAGCCATTAGATTCACTCACTATATGGATGGAAGTTGACTACTTCTATACCACAATGGAGCAAGTGCGAGAAGCGAGAAGCGAGAAGCGAGAAGCGAGAACCTTTAGAAGGGCTTGCAGAAAAGTACAGAACAAACCTTATGGAGCAATCTCGCTGTTTTTTGAATCTCTGTTTATTATCGATCAAAAGTCAAAACAGGGGGGCAAAAGCTTCTCGATTGGACGCTGACTTACATGATGGTCGCTGATCAAGCTTAAAACGAAATCATTATCCACAGGGATCAATTGAAAGTTAATTTCACCCAGCGTAACAATTGTGACCATTTCTGTTATGTATTTAGAAGCGCCGCAATTATCATGTTTAGCGTTGGTTAAGCAGAAAGAGGAAACTTAAAAATCAAATTAAGGAGTAACCAAGATGAAACTGCTTCTATTGATAATGTTTCACATATTTGTCGGATGCTCTCCGCCTCAACCTAACATCACCTCGGGAGAGTTCAAAATATATGCAACCGTTGTCGTCACCGAAGACTGGTGTTACATGCCAAACAACAAAACAAAAGTGAATGGAACGACCAGGTACAGCCCAAAGATCAATGCCCTTTCTGAAATCTGTGTGAGCCTCAAATCAGATGATCCGGAACGTATCTTACAGCACGAACTGGGTCATGCCTGGCGTAATGCTGTGGGGCTTGATGCGCGATGGGTCGGTCACAATAATGTTTGCACTTCGGGGGTGTGTTAAGAGCTCGGCACGGGGGAAGAGGGTCGCGAAAAGCAAAGAATCGGTGACACTTACTCGTCCCAGCCCCCAGTAAGTGTCCCCAACTTACAATTTAAAAAGAAACACCCGACTGATTATCAGTCGGGTGTTTCAGTTGGTGGAGGTGGCGGGAATCGTATCTACACCAACCATAAACGATAACATACTGTATTTACAGGACTTACCTGTTCTGTTCTGTGTCGAACGGATCACCTAAATGGCACACCCAGAAACCTCCCTGTAGCCATGCCTTATAATTCATGTCATGTTAAAAAATGTACTTGATGAATTCAATTGTATCTTTTTCGGACTACGGTTCGATTCCTAAACACTCCACCACATTGCCTGGGATTATTCTGCAAGAAAAAACTCTCCTCATGTATCAAATAAACCCTTAGTCCATGTGAGAATGACTTGCAGTAATACTAACGATAAAAACCGACCTTGAAAATAGACTGGGACTTACTTTTACTGTAAATCGTAAAAAGTAAAAAAGGCCATTTGTTTACAAATGACCATAACATCAATAAAAAGTAGAAAAGATTCACGGCAAAAACTATTTTCTAAATAGAGACAATATAATTGATGTGACTCTTAGCTTAACCGGACCAAAGCCTAATATCTTAGATATAAACCCAGCTTGTGTTTTGGGTCCAATAAGAGCAATTATTCTGTGTGCAACTCGAAGCTCAATATTTAAATCAATATCTTGCAGGCCTTGATGCAAGACTCGCAAAAAACTTTCACGCTGCCGCCTCTCGACAAATGGCTCTTTAAAAGGATATTGAGCCCAAAGGCTTGGGAGAACAATTGAAACTAGTCCATTTTGAGCACACACTGAAATCTCTTTACCGCTCTTGTCACTAAGAGATAATTGTGCCGTGACATCCAAAGGCATAATCATCGAATCCTATTTTCCTTTTGCAGTATCTCTTGTTCTAATTTTTAATGTTCCGTTAATTTTCCAGAGGGCATAGTTTGATTCATCTCCTGTTCCCGTAGGAATAGAGATTTCCATATTGTCGAACTCGTAAGATATTTCAGCTCCTCGGCCTGTGAGTTTATCATAGAGTTCAATCGCCATATCTGACCATTCTTTCTCTGCCATAACAACCTCCTTTGGTTTTTTTAACATCATACTTACATCTATCTTGTTTACTTCTAATGTCAAGTCTTGATCATTTTAAAACTTCTGTAATATAAAAAGCCCCAAATCCTAAGATTGAGGGCTTTCGTGTTTTATATATGCTGACAAATAAAAATGGCCACTCGGAACTGATCCAGGTGGCCATAGTTTTGTGTTCCTAAATGTCTCTATCAACAGAGCCTTTTGCAAAAGTCCTGGGCTGAGGCACTTCAGAACAAGTTGAAGTCTTGATTTCCCGTCTCAGCTAAAAAAGCACGGCATGAAACGATCTACTTGGCCGGTTTTCGGCTTTTGGAACAGAC
>JARUHP010000064.1 GCA_030005635.1 Deltaproteobacteria bacterium IMCC39146 | reverse complement strand
ACCGTCAACGAACGTTGTCGGGCTATCCCACGCGATGGTTACATTAGACTGGTGAGATTGGCATGCGGAAAGCATGACCATGACGAGGCTAACAAAAGCATATCTCTTTAATGATTCCATGCTTTTTTCCTTTTATGCTCTTAGCCTATCCGCGGGACCTGATTTTTAAGAGAGCTTAGTCTCCAGAGCTTAGTCTCCTGGTCAACCATTGGGTTGGCCGAAAAATACCCTTTTCGCAATATAAAAGCCGTGCCACCTCCCATGCTGACTAAACCTTATCAGACACACATTAAAACACAATAATTTCACCACATAGAAAAAGCTTGACGGTCAACAGCGCAGTCAGAACCTGTCAAGAGCAGGCAAATGGCTTGTGGTTTCATTGATTTTAGGTGCTGTTAGTTAACAATAAAACGGCAAATTCTCCTCAACATCATATTTAGGCAGCCGCCACTTGCTTCGCTGAAGGCGAAAGCAGAGGGGGCGCTGGTTTTAATCCAGGCATCACATTTACTATTTATCCTCTCGCATTGTTTTGAATGGGCTTGATTTCCAGAAATGAATAATTCCTACAGACCCTGCAATTCAAGAATTGCATACACACGTACAATAGACATTATGGCTTACATTTCTTGCATGGCCGATAACCGATCTCGATGGCATCATCACGAGTCTCGAAGATCTCTAAACAGCTTTTACAGTTAAAGTCCCGGCAATCGGCATTATGGAAGATTTTGCTTTTAACGTCGCCGTGGTATGAGTCAGCAGCCACAGCAAGGCTGACAAATAGCAGAGCAAAGACAACAGCAGAAATACAAATCTGGTGAAAATGATGGTAGTTTTTGTTCATGATTTCTTCCCCCAGAGGGCCCAAGAAACTTGCACAAATTAAACCATTTCTAATTTTACCTGATAATCAGTTGAGGTCAAAGATCTGGGGGGGGGCTCAGAATTTGTTACAGCAAGTCAGACAGGCCAAACTAGGGCAATGTTGCCTGTGTCCTAAATACCCTGACAAAACTATGGCCACCCGTTTCCAGGTGGCCATAGTTTTGTGGGTTAATGAGCTTCCTATATGTCTCTATCAATAAGAAGCCGGTTTTTGTCTCAGAAGTCGTGACAAATAGTAAAAAGCCATAGACATCGGCAATGATGATAGGTGTCCACAATTCTACAATTTAAACGGATCGTTTAGACCAGTGTGTTGATAGCTGTTATGGCTGATGTCTTCTAACTATTCTTTGTCAAAGCCATCGACAATGATCGCTCCCATTGATGCTGGCATACCCACTACAATCAAGCGTTTTATTGCTAAGAGGGGATCGCTGAATAATGGAAATTTGTCCAAGGAGAACAAGATTAATGCAACGACCAACAGCGCAATTATATACGCAAAAAAGATGCGGGCAACAAAAACTGCGACCCTGTATTTAATGTTTGCCTGAAAGATGCTTTGATAAGCAAAGAATGACAGAAAGACAACTGAAAGAAAAAACACGGTCAACAAATTGGTGAACGGGAGTGACGTACCTATATTCCAGGCCTCTTCGGAAAACGAAACCGGGATCGCCAGGGCTGCTGAGCCAACGACAATCGGGCTTATATCTTCCATGTTGAAGCTTAAGGGCATCATGTGCGCAGCGATCCTCCCTTTCGGTTATACTATGAATGACCTTCGTCGCATGTCTCTTCCTCCGCGCCTGAAGCAGGTTTGGCTTCGAGCTTTTCACGCAGGAGCATGAGTCGCATTTTGATATGCGTGCGATCATGCGGGGATTCGATGGTGCGCTCGGCCAATTCGGCAATCCGTTGCATCTGTTCGCGAAGCGCCTGCCTGCTGTGCGGGCTGCCGGTCAGGCTGGCGATGTTACCAAGAGCACTGATTATCCGCGCCATGATCGAAACATTGCCTGCTGCGCTTCTGCGAATCTGGTCGAATGAATCGGACAATAGACTTTCAAAAGTAGGGACGATTGTGATCACCCTCAACTCGCCATCTTTTAAGAGGCGCGAGGGGGGTAACTGCCGATCAGTTAAATGCGCGAGGATCGACGTCAATTGATCTATGCACATCACAGCCGTTGAGGTGTCATTGACTCCGGGAGAGAGTGCTTTCAGCGCAATATCCACAATCTGCCTGACGCCGAAAGCCGGATCCTGATCAATCGTACGATGAATGCTGATGTTGTAAGCCCCATTAATGGCAGTGACCGTCTCATTATCCGGATCTTCTTCCAAATCAAGTGAGGCCAACGCAGTCTTCTGGACAACGAAGTCGCCGATGCTGCACTCCATCCGCACAATGGTCTTTTTCTCCCGAGCCAAGCGTAGAAGTGCTTCGCTATCCACGCTCTGGATGTAACCGCTCTCCTCTGCTGGCACTGCACACCAGGTCTTTTCATTCAGGAGGCGGAGGAGCTGCTCCTCATCCTCCTCTTTTTCCTCTGTTCCCTGTTCCTTTTCACCAGGGAAAAGTCGATCGATGGCTGAGCAGGTTTCCCGAGCGACCGAGGCGATGAGGCTGGAAGCTTGAATTGAAGAAGCAATGTGATGAATAAAGAAAATCAGGACGCCAACACTACCGAGTGCAAGAACAAAACCGAAGAAGACCGCCAGGCCCGGGATGAACTCGACGTCGCCGATACTGCGAATGGTACGCAATACGATCAGGCAATAAGTGTAGGTGCCCGCGAAGACCCCGAGCGTGATCTGTGTGATCTTGCTGCGCATGAAGATCCGCAGGATTCGTGATGTGTATTGACTCGAAGCCAGCGTCAACGCCACCAGGGTCATTGAAAAGGTAACGCCCAAAACGGTCATCATCGATCCTGCCAGCGTAGACAACATTTGACGCGAGCCTTCCGCACCAACTCCGAAAAGGCGTGGCCAACGTGCCAGCCAGAGGTCGCTCCCAGCGGTGTCCGCTTCGATCAAAGCAATCGCCAGGATGATGCTGACCAGGACAATCAACGAGGGGACAAACCAAAAGCTCGCTCGCAGATTGCTCAAGATTTGTCTGAGTTTAAGCATGAGGCAAATCCCTTGTGCAGGGTTGGTTGAGTTTTAATTAACCCGGTCCAGACATTAGAACTCGGCTACACGAGGTATTGTCCTGATATTGGCAGGTTAACACTTATAAGTGTTCAAGCTGCTCTTTGTGAAGGTAAAAAAGCACCCCTTATTCTGCGGATGCCTACGATTGTCTTTCGTCGATCCTCAAGAATCCGTGATGCCTACACAAATCAATTCTTTTCAACTATAGCCGTTCATAGCCTGAGGTCAAAGAAGAGGATGTATTATAAAACCTTCTGCTTTGTTTGGTCCGATTGAAATGGCCGTAATTTGAAATTCTTACCAGTAACCCTGCAATATAAGAAAAGGACCCACCCTTTAATCCGTCCTGTCAGTGGTGATATTTAGGGAAAGCCTACCCCCTTAACCCTTTGGTGCAAGAGAAACCGGCAAGGTCCTAACTTCTCCAGGCTCTAATGTAATCCACTTCAGATACTTTGTGTGTCCGGGTGAAGTCACCTCAAGAAGATTGAGGTCGGTCCGCAATAGTGGACACCATGTTATGGTCAGGCAGCCCCTTGCCGCCTGATGAATTTCTTCCAGTATGCCGCCGGGGAGAGATTGCCCAGATTGGCATGTCGTCTCCGCCGGTTGTAGAATACTTCGATGTACTCGCTGATCTCTGTCATGGCTTCCCGCCGGGTTCGATATTTCCTGTGATGAACCATCTCCTGCTTGAGTGTGCCGAAGAAACTTTCCATTGAAGCGTTATCCCAGCAGTTCCCCTTGCGACTCATCGACGGCTTCATCTTGAATTGCTTCATCAGTTTCTGATGGCTGTGTGAACAAGACTG
>JARUHP010000063.1 GCA_030005635.1 Deltaproteobacteria bacterium IMCC39146 | reverse complement strand
TTTGCGTCTTACCGCTTTTCATTGCGACTTTGCGTTACGCTTATATTCTATAGATTCTCAGGAGGGTTTTACCTTGCAGCATGCTGAACAAAAGAAACGTATCTTTGTAACTGGCGGAGCAGGTTATATCGGCAGTCATGTTGTCCTCGCTCTCGGCGAGGCAGGTTATGAAGTGCTGACCTACGATAATCTTTCGACTGGTAATCGTGACTCTGTTCTTTACGGGGACCTGGTTATCGGTGATATGGACGACAAGGAGCTGCTGGTCAAGACCCTGACAGACTTCAATCCGGACGCTGTGATGCATTTTGCCGCCTCGATCGAGGTGGGCGAAAGCGTTTCCAATCCACTTAAGTACTACCGCAACAATTCAGCTAATGCCCTGAACCTCTTGGAGGCTCTACGTATTACAGATGTCGGTCAGATGATTTTCTCCTCGACCGCAGCTGTGTACGGCAACCCGAACGAGTTGCCGGTTGTTGAAGAGACGCCGTTGCTGCCGATTAACCCCTATGGCACTTCAAAAATGATGACCGAGCATTTCCTGGCGGATCTGTCGCTGGCAGACAAGGACTTTCGCTACGTTGCCCTGCGTTATTTTAACGTGGCCGGCGCTGATCCGCAGGCCCGACTCGGCCAGGACTACGCCAATCCGACGCACCTGATTACCCGTGCTTTAAAGACGGCTCTGGGGGCTTTCCCGAAGTTGCAGGTTTTCGGTACTGACTACCCCACTGAAGATGGCACCTGTATCCGTGATTATATTCATGTTGCAGATCTGGCCCAGGCGCATCTGGATGCTTTATCGTACCTTTTTGCCGGCGAATCTTCTGCCATTTTTAACTGTGGCTACGGTCATGGTTTCTCTGTCACTGCTGTGGTTGATATGGCCAAGCAGGTCACCGGTATTGATTTTCTCGTCGAAGAGACAGACCGCCGGGAAGGGGACCCTGCTGAACTGATTGCCGGATGTGCTAAAATACGTGAAGTTCTGGATTGGCAGCCTCGCCATGATGATTTGAAGACGATCCTGAATACGGCGTGGGCGTGGGAGAAAAAACTTGTGGCGCGTGGTTAGTAGCGCGTGGCGAGGAACTCTTGTTTAGGACCTTGACTGGTTTGATCTATTTACTTTTCGCGCTACGCGCCTCGCGCTACGCGCCACGGAGCTCAAAATGAAACTTGCTGTTGTTGGAACCGGATATGTAGGCCTTGTGACGGGTGCCTGTTTTGCGGAAATGGGTCACAGAGTCACTTGTGTCGATATTGACGCAGAAAAAGTGGCTAAGCTCAAGGAAGGCTGCCTCCCGATTTATGAGCCGGGACTGAAGCCGATCGTGCTACGGAATTATGCAGAAGGACGCCTGATTTTTACCACGTCGCTTGCCGAGGCAATGGTGGATACGGAGATTGTCTTTATCGCTGTGGGAACGCCTCCGGGAGAGGATGGCTCTGCGGATTTAAAATATGTCATCGGAGTCGCAGATGAGATAGGTACCAATATTTCTGACTACGCTGTCGTTGTCACCAAGTCAACGGTGCCGGTAGGAACAGCAGAAAAGGTTCACGCTGCAGTGACGCAGGCTCTTGACAAGCGCGGGGCAGATGTTCCCTTTGATGTCGTTAGTAATCCGGAGTTTCTGAAAGAAGGCGCCGCGGTCGAAGATTTTATGAAGCCCGACCGTATCGTGGTTGGTGTGGCTTCCGACCGTTCTCGTGAGGTAATGCGAGAGCTTTACAAAGATTTCAGTCGTAACCATGACCGGATTCTGTTTATGGGTGTCAAAGACGCCGAAATGACCAAGTACGCCGGCAACGCCATGCTGGCGACCAAAATCTCTTTTATGAATGAAGTTGCCAATCTCTGTGATCGACTCGGTGTCGATGTCGAAAACGTTCGCCTTGGTATCGGTTCAGACAGCCGTATCGGTTATTCGTTTATCTATCCCGGTTGCGGCTACGGTGGTTCCTGTTTCCCCAAAGACGTCAGGGCCCTCATTCACACGGCCGGTGAAAACGATTATGAGTCAGTGGTCCTGAAGGCTGTGCATGAGCGTAACGAGGACCAGAAGCACGTCCTGTTCAGAAAAATAACGGCCCGCTTCGGTGAAGACCTTCGCGGCCTGACTTTCGGGATATGGGGTGTTGCCTTTAAGCCCGGCACCGACGACATCCGCGAAGCCCCAGCGGTCGTTCTCATGGAAGAGCTTCTGGATGCCGGTGCGCTTGTGAAGGCTTATGATCCGGAAGCACTTGAAGCCGCCCGCAACGAGTTGCCTGAGCAATGGTTTGTAAATGGATCTGTTACGCTGGTTCGTCATCAGTACGAAGCTCTTGAAGATGTTGATGCCATGGCCCTTGTGACCGAATGGAAGCCGTTCCGCCATCCTGATCTCCGGGCGATGAAAGAGATGATGAAGCAGTTGGTCGTCTTCGATGGTCGTAATCAGTACGACCCACAGAGCCTGAAAGACGAGGGTTTCGAATATTTCGGTATCGGTCGCAGTTAACATTTGAAAACTATATGATGGCGTATTACACGCCAATAAGTTATAAGCTGTTAGAATTAATATGTTTTTGACTTAGTTAGTCAGGAGGTTGTTTTGACCAAGAATCTCAAGCTTGGAGAGATCCTCAAGCAGGCAGGGATTATTGATGATTTTCAGCTGAACTCGGCTTTGTCTTATCAGCGCCACTGGGGAGGGCGTTTTGGTGAGTCGCTCATAAAGCTTGGTTATCTCACTGAAGATAAGCTGCAGGACTTTCTTGCCCGACAATTTGACCTGCCGCAGATAGACCTTTTCGGACGAAAAATTCCCGAGCATGTTCTGGCTTATATTCCTCTGGAAAAAGCCCGCGAGTTTCATGTCCTTCCGGTCGAGCGAAGAGAAATTAATGGCACCATGCATCTTGTCGTCGCCATGACTGATCCGACAAATCTCATGGTGACAGATTCACTGCAATTCATGACGGGGTGCCGTATCAAGCCGGCGCTTGCTTCCGGTGATGCGATCACCTCTGCCATAGAAAAGTATTATGGACCCGAGGTTGACGAACAGGAAGAACTCGATTTTGCACTGGAATATCTTGCCGAGCCCCCTAAACCTCCACAGCCTGTTGTTCCCGTAATGCAGATCCCAGAACCTGAGCCGGAGCCGATGCCCGCACCTGTACCGATTGCACCGCCGGCGGCGGCGCCCGCACCTGATATGGGTCACTACATGGCGGCTCTGAAGCAACTTGAAGATCGTTATGAGAACCTTGTCCGCATTCTTCTTGATCGCGATTTGATTGGTCCTGAAGATCTTGACGAGTTGATGTGATGCATTCAAGAGGTTGTAATGTCCACTTTTTTTCGTGAAGTTCTTTGGCAGCGCTTAAGGCGCAACCGCATGGCCATGGCTGGTGCAGCTATTGTGCTGGCTATGTTTTTTCTTGCCATTCTGGCGCCGGTTATCGGCCGTGACCCAGGCGCTATCGATATTGCCCACAGATTGCAGCCACCTGGCCTCGCTTATCCTCTCGGCACCGACGACCTCGGTCGAGACGTTCTGGTCCGCATTCTTTATGGTGCAAGAATCTCCCTGTTAGTCGGATTCGTGGCTGTTGGTATCGCTACCTTTATCGGTATCCTGCTTGGCGCAATGGCTGGTTATTACGGTCGCTGGATCGACGCATTAATTATGCGCTTTGTCGATATCATGCTCTGCTTCCCGACCTTCTTCTTGATTCTTGCGGTCATTGCCTTCCTTAAACCGTCCATCTGGAACATCATGATTATTATCGGCTTGACCAGCTGGATGGGTGTCGCGCGGCTGGTGCGCGCTGAATTTCTTTCCTTGCGTGAACGTGATTTTGTTCTTGCGGCAAGAGCGATTGGGGCAAAAGATGCCCGGATCATTTTTCGTCACATCCTTCCCAATGCAATCTCTCCGGTTTTGGTCTCAGCAACTCTTGGTGTCGCAGGAGCCATCCTGACCGAGAGTGCTCTCTCTTTCCTCGGTATCGGGGTGCAACCGCCAACGCCATCATGGGGCAACATGCTGATTGCCGGTAAACAAACCCTCGGCACCGCATGGTGGCTCTCCGTTTTTCCCGGTATGGCGATTCTGATTACAGTGCTTGGATACAATCTCCTGGGTGAGGGTATTCGCGACGCAAT